>NZ_JBSVZB010000059.1:0-27795 GCF_054072015.1 Cupriavidus sp. CP313
ACATCGACTTCGATGCGAGCGGGATCCTGCAGCGCGGCGAGAAGATCGCCGAGCTGGGGGATCGTCTATACGACTTTGCGCTGGACGTGGCATCGGGCACTCGCCTGACCAGCGAGATCCTCGACGTGCGGGAAACGGCCATCAGCCGCTTCGCGCTGAGCATCTGAGCCGTTACGTCGTTGCTGGCACGAAGGCGATCACACAACGCGCGGAGAGGGCTGGCGTCTGGCTGCGCGTCGCCGCGCCGCAAATCAACGACGGATCTCGAAGTGTATCGAGATTGAAGGTTATATATATGTGTGCTATGGTTGGTCCGGATTTATCCCTCTCGGACTGGCCAAAGGGCCAAGCATACGAGCCGTATTCTAAAGAGTCGATTCGAATGACAAGTGCAAGGCCCACTTCCATGACAAAGCTTGCCAGCATCTCGGAAGCCATTACTCGCGAAATTGAAGCGGGCTCACTGCGTGAGGGGGATCGCTTGCCCTCCGAGGGTGAGCTGGCCACGCTATACCAGGTAAGTGTCGGCACGGTGAAGCAGGCGCTTTCGCGCCTGGTTCACTCGGGCCTGATCATTCGTGAGCAAGGGCGAGGCACGTTTGTCGCCAGCAACAAGGTGGCGCCTGCGGATGTCCGGCATTTGCGCTTCCGCGACAGCGACGGCAACGAGCTTCCTCACTACGTTCACGCGCGCTCAATCAAACGGCTGAAGCGAAAGGGGGCTTGGTCGGACTTCCTGGAGAGTGAAGGTTGCGTACGGATCGAGCGCGTGGTCAACATTGGGGGTCGTTTCGACCTGTACAGCGAGTTCTGGCTTCGGGAAGAGGATTTCGCCCAGCTTGGCGAGCCTGACCGGCATTCCGTTGAGAGGAACCTGCGCGAACTGATCAACCAGCGATTGTCGCTTCCTACGCTACGGGCTGACCAGTGGATCCACTTTGGGCCTCTTCCCTCCGCCGCGGCCCGTGAGCTCGGACTCGAGCCGGAATCGATGGGTCTCGTCATAGAGTTGCGCGGCTATACGTTGCGTGATCGGCCGCTTTACTATCAGTGTGTCTATGCCGGGCCGTTCTCGGAGAAACTGGTTGTGCAATAGGGCGGACCGGATACGGCAGCGCCGTGGTGACAGGCATCCGTGCGGCTCCTGGGCCCGCAGCCGGCATTGGCAACGGGTGTCGTCCTGCGGATATCCGCGCGCTAATGCAGGACTCTTATCACAGCGCAGAGCACCGAGTGGAGTGGCCACATTTGGATGTGGCCATCGGCTCACGACTACTCTTAATCTGAGTGTGTGAGCCCGGCAGTGCTGACAGGAGATGTCAGACGTTACGGATATCGTCTACTACAGTGGTACCGAAGTCAGGTCTCGCCAGGTAGTTGGCAATCTGGCGGGCGACATCAGCGGTGGAGAAGAGCATGCCGCTGTCCTTGCGGTCCCGGAAGCGTTGCATCTGGGGAGAATCCGAATTACGGAGGCTCGCGTGCATGCCGGTATCGACGGCGCCCGGCGCCAATGCGACGGCGCGCACGCCGCGCTCGGCGGGTGCCTGTGCGTACTCCGCACTCACGGAGCGCATAAACATGTCCAAACCAGCCTTGCCGGAGCTATAGGCGCTGAGGTTGGGGAAAGGGTTACGTCCCGAGCCAGACGAAATGGCCAGGATTTTCCGTGGGCATGCGAAGCGCTCGGTAGCCGCCAGGAAGGCCCCTGTCATCGTCATCGGCGTGATGAGGTTCGTCAGGAAGTGCGGCAGTAGCGTCGACTCTTCCAGTGCGGTGATGGGTCCGATGGGTTCGACTACCCCCGCGTTCAAGATCAGCGTTGCACTTGCCAAGGGTGTGTCGATGTCTTCCAGCACGCCGCGCAACCATCCTGCCGCTGCGTCGCTCTGCGTGAGGTCTTGCTGATACCAGGATACCGGTATGCCGCTGGTAGCGGCAGATTCCTCCAGATCGGTATTGCGGCTGCGTGAAACACATACCAGCCGGTTTCCGGGCTGAAGGAGCTCGCGCATCAGTGCGGCACCAATGCCGCGCGAGGTACCGGTGATGACGATCAGGTGTGACGTTTCTTTCATGGTCTGGACTCTGTTTGCTGGGGGTATAGCGTGTGATTCGGCACGCTCTGGAATCGGCCGGGCAACTGGTTGTGGGGTCACGCCAGGTCGCCGCGCGCGCGCGCCGACTCGATGTTGTGCACGTGCACGTGCTCCCCGGCGCGCACCACCAGGCTGGCCCGCCCGATGACCTGGCCGTACTTCACGATGTGCGCGCCCGGCGCGGTGTCGGCAATGCACACCTTGTGACCGAACGGCACGTCCTGCAGCAGCGCCAGTTGCCCCGAGCCCTCGCCCTGCAGGGTGCAGGCTTCGCCGGCGCGGCCGGGGTCCAGAAGGGTGGCCACGTTGTCGGCCGGATGAAGTACGATGGCACGCGTCATTTTTTCCAACTCATATATATGTATGATGGAAGAAATGTAGAAACCATCCGTCACAATGTCAAGGAATCCCAGCGCATATCCGCGTAATCCACTAGATCAGCTTCAACAAAGTCATATATATAACTTCTTGACACGACCGGCTCCTGTGTCTATCGTCATGTCAACGACGACACATCAGGGCGAATGATCGAGGAGGCAGACATGAAGGTGGGATCTCACTTGGGGAAGATTGTCAGGCTGTAGGCCTTGCGCGCGCGGAAATTTCGACGTCTTGCCTGCCGCAAGGGATCAACTTGATGCACTGGCAGGCTGGCGAGCCGGGAACGCCCACAGTGGTGGTGCTCGACAACGCCAAAATCCATCACGGCATCGACGAAGCGATTCTGCATCGATGGCTGATCGATCACCACACGTTGCTCCTGCATCTGCCCGCCTATAGCCCGGAGTTGAATCTAGTCGAAATCGTGTGGCGGCACGCCAAATACCACTGGCGACGCTTCGTCACCTGGACCCCCGACACCATCGACGCCGAAATCGCTCAACTGCTTGGTGCCTACGGCTCAAAATTTGAAGTTCGTTTCTCGTGAACACTTAATGGAAACCATGAACAACCCAGAGAGTTTGTCCTTTGTCATTGCCGCCGAGCAAACGGTGATGCGTATGTACCACGCCCTCGACCGCAGCGACTATTCGGGTGCTACCAGTTGCTTCATGCCTGATGGCATTTGGGAACGAGGCGGTAATGCACTCCACGGGCAACAACAGATTCTTGCGTCCCTGAGCCAGCGGTCCGCGACGCTATTTACGCGGCACTATGTCACGAATTTTCTTGTCCTGGAGCATAGCGGATCAGTGGCTAAAGCGGCGTTCGCTCTGACCGTCTATCGCTCTGACAAGGGTGCACCGCCAACGCTCCCCGTGGACCGAGCGGTACCGGCCATGTTGGCTGACGTGGAATGCGAACTGGCATGCAGTGACCGTGGAAATTGGCTCATCAGACGCCTCGAGCCTCGGATCACTTTCTCAGCATGACGTTAAAAGGCCGACCATTCGCCGTTGAGACCGTGCCCGGAAGTTCAGAGCAAATAATCCATGACGCGCATTCCCACCGGAGGCCAGCGATCCGCAAGTGAGCCAGCGCGCGGAGGACGCCCTAGCTGGCGCCTGGCCCGTCCAGCATGGAGAATGCGGGGAAGGCGGCCGAATTCGGTCTGCCGTCCACGCTATGACCATTGTCATGCCATTTACGTTCATCGAGCCCGATTCTTCCGAGACCGACCCGCTGCATGCGGAACTGAGCCTGCTGGAGCTGGCAGTGCAAGGCCAACAGGTTGCGCAGCTATGGGAAGCCCCTGTTTCACTGGTGGTGCCGCGCAGTTACCTGCGCTACCCGGGTTTCGAAGCGGCGCGCGCCAGCTTTGCGCGGCGCGGCTGCCCGGTCTGGCTGCGCATGTCAGGCGGCGGACTGGTGCCGCAAGGCCCGGGGATTCTGAATTTGAGCCTCGCCTATGCGATTGCGCGGCCCCCTGGCGCATTGAGTGAGGCGGTCTACCTGCATTTGTGCGAGGTTGTCCGCGATGCCCTGCAGTCCATTGGCGTCGCCACCCACTGGCAGGCCGTGGACGGATCGTTCTGCGATGGCCGATTCAACCTGGCGTGGGGACCGCCGCAGGCCGCCCGCAAGATAGCCGGCACGGCCCAGTACTGGCGCCGCGCGCCGGCTGCCGCGCAGGCGCCGGATGGCCAGCGGCACGTGGTGCTGGCGCACACCGTGCTGCTGGTGAGCGCGGATCCGGAGGACATCAACCGGCGCGCCAATGCCTTCGAGGCAGAGGCTGGCAGCGGACGCCGCTACGATCCTGGCAAGGTGGTCAACGTGCTGGAAGCGGTGAGCGCCGCGCCAACCAGCGGCGAGGCGTTGCTGATGACACAGGTTTGCCAGGCACTGAGGGAAAGCTTGGCCAGAATTCCGCCGCCGGGATAGAAGCCGGTCGTTGGCGCGTCGGCGCAGGGCAAAGCAAGCGGGTTGCCGGCCAAGTGCCTCGATGAGCCCGGCAAACAGTGCAGTCAGAACCACCATCGCGTGGAGCACTTTGGCGGGCGGCAGCAGACCGACAGACGGGTGCCAGTTCGGTGCGAGATTCTTGCTGCCGGCCAAGACGCAGCATGCGACCGGCTCCAGATCGGCGAGGAAACATTTGTAGGCGAACAGGTGCTCGTGGGTCAGCGAGGACAGCGCATTATGGGGTGGCCAGCACCGCGCTTGGCGGACAGACTGGCAACCGCGATCTGTCTTGCATAGGGCGGCGATAGCGCCTCTAATGGGGTCGTGGCGGTCTGCATTCAGAGGGCAATATGCGCTGCACGAAATGCCGGTTTGAAAACCCCGCGGGAACCAATTTCTGCGAGCAGTGTGGGCAAAGGCTTGTGCGGATCTGCCCCCAATGCGGCCACGAGTCCAGCCCCGACGCGAAATTCTGCGGTGCGTGCGGTGCGTTGTTGACGGACACGGTGGCAGCGCCCCGACATCTCCCGCCTCCGGTGCCGGCCATCCCGGCCCCCATCCATTACACGCCACCGCATCTGGCCGAACGGATCCGCGCCGAGCAGGCCGCCATGGAGGCAAAGGGCGGGGACGCCGGCGGCGAGCGCAAGACCATCACCGCCCTGTTTGCGGATATGGCCGGCTCGACGGCATTGATCCAGGACCTGGATCCCGAGGAAGCCCGCAGCCTGATCGATCCGGTCGTGGCGCTGATGATGGAAGCGGTGCATCACTATGAGGGGTATGTGGCCAAATCCCTCGGCGATGGCATTCTCGCCCTATTTGGCGCACCGATTGCGCATGAAGATCATGCGTTACGCGCGCTATTTGCGGCACTCCGCATGCAGCAGGGCATGCACCGCCATAGCGACAAAGTCCGTCTGGAGCAGGGCATCCCGCTGCAGATCCGAGTTGGCGTCCATACCGGCGAAGTGGTGGTGCGCTCGATCCGCAAGGATGACCTGCGAACCGACTACGACCCGGTGGGCCACACGATCCACATCGCCGCGCGGATGGAAGGGGTCGCGACACCGTCATCGATCCTCGTCAGCGAATCGACCCATCGGCTGACCGAGGGATATTTCGAGTTCAAGGCACTGGGACGCACCCACATCAAGGGCCTGCGCGAGCCGCTTGCAGTGTATGAGGTGCTTGGCCTGGGGGCTTTGCGCACCCGGCTGCAGGTGGGGGTGCACCGTGGCCTGGCTCGGTTTGTCGGCCGCGAAGCCGAACTGGAGCGCCTGGGTGGGGCATTGGAATCGGCCAAGGCAGGGCATGGGCAGATCGTCGGGGTGGTGGGGGAGGCGGGAGTCGGCAAATCGCGCCTGTTCCACGAATTTAAGGCGCGCTCGCAGCAAGGCTACATGGTGCTCGAAACCTTCTCGGTGTCGCATGGCAAGGCGTTTCCCTACTTGCCCCTGATCGATCTGCTGAGAAACTATTTCCAGATCACGGCACAGGATGACGAGCGCCGGTATCGCGAGAAGGTCACCGGCAGGCTGCTGATCCTGGATCGCGCGCTGGAGGGCCATCTGCCCTACCTGCTCTACCTGCTTGGGATTATCGAACCGGGCTCGGCATTACCGACGATGGACCCTACCATCCGGCGCCAGCGCACCTTCGAGGCGATCGCACGTCTGCTGATCCGCGAGAGCCAGAACCAGACGCTCATGGTCCTGTTCGAAGACCTGCAATGGCTGGACAGTGAAACGGAGGCTTTCCTCAATGTTCTCATCGAGGAGGTGCCGGCTGCCAACGTACTTCTGCTCGTCAATTATCGCCCCGAATACAGGCATGACTGTGGCCGCAAGCCCTACTACACGCAGTTGCATCTGGAGCCGCTGGGCCCGGCGGAGGCGCAGGGTCTGCTCACGGCGCTGCTGGGGGACGATTCCTCGCTGGTACGCCTAAAGCATCTGATTCTGTCGAAGACCGAAGGAAACCCGTTCTTCATGGAGGAAGTGGTCCAGACACTGGTCGAGGAGAACACCTTGCTCGGCCAGCCCGGAAGTTACAGGATCGAGAGGGCCCCATTGGCGCTGCATATTCCGACGACCGTGCAGGGCGTGCTGGCGGCCCGTATCGACCGGTTGTCAGTCCCGCAGAAGGAACTGCTGCAGACGCTGGCGGTCATCGGAACGGAGTTCCCTTCAAGCCTGGTTCGACATGTCACGGGGCAGCCCGAAGACACGCTTCACCCCCTCTTGGCTGACCTGCAGGCAGGGGACTTCATCTATGAGCGCCCTGCGTTCCCCGAGGTCGAGTACGCGTTCAAGCATGCGCTGACGCAGGAGGTGGCGGGCAATTCCCTCCTTTCTGGGCAGCGCAGCATCCTGCATGAACGCACGGCCCGAGCCATCGAGGCACTGTTTCCAGGTAGGCTGATGGAATACTGCAACGAGCTGGCGCACCACTACAGCCAGAGCGGCAACGTTCCGAAGGCGGTCGAATACCTCCAACTGGCAGGGAAGCAGGCGCTGCAGCGTTCAGCCCTGCTTGAGGCGATCAGGAATCTCAGTGCGGCCCTCGATCTGCTCAAGTCCCTGCCTGACACCCCGGAACACCAGAGCGAGGAACTTTCGCTGCTGTTGACCCTCGGTCCAGCCTGGATGGCTGCGCGGGGCTACGGGGCGCCGGAGGTGGAGGCAACCTACACGCGTGCCCTTGCCTTGAGCGAACGGGGCGGGGAAACCCCGCAGTTCTTCTCTGCACAGCTCGGCCTGTGGTCCTTCTACCAGTTGCGCTCCCAACTCAATACGGCGCAAGCCCTGGCGGAGCGGCTGCTCAGTCTCGCGCAGGACGCGCAAGATCCGGAACAACTCGCGCAGGCTCACCGTGTGCTCGGGGCGACCGTGTTCCGTCTGGGCGAGATCAGGCTGGCCCGTACCCACATGGAGCAGGCACTGGCAATGCACCGCCCAGACCGACAGTCATACGGTCATCTTCTTCGTGATGCGCGAAACCCGGCCCTTCACATGCGGAGCAACCTGAGCTTGATCCTCTGGTATCTGGGCTTGCCGGACCAGTCCCGCGCGCTCTGCGAAGAGACACTGGCACTGGCCAGGAAGGCGTCCGACCCGTTCGGCCTTGCCCTGAGCCTGATTTTTGCAGCAGAGGTGTATCAACACCGGGGCGAGCTGCGAGCAGCGCAGGAGTATGCAAATGCCGCGCTCGCGCTTTCGAGCGAGCACGGGTTCCCTCACTACCTGGCGTGGGCAACGATCCAGCGCGGCTGGGCGCTCGCCGCGCAGGAGGGTAGCCGTGAGGACGGAATCGCGCAGATACATCAGGGTCTTGGGGCCCACGAAGCCACGGGAGCGGCACTGGGGCGGCCATCCTTTCTGGGACTGCTCGCCGACGCTTATGGACGGGCAGGACAAGCCGAGGTGGCGCTTCGCGTGTTGGGCGAGGCGCTGGCGCTGGTGGGCAGTACGGGGGAGCGGCTCGATGAACCAACATTGATTCGGCTCAAGGGAGAGTTGATGCTGCAATTGCCGGGAGAGCAAGCACTCTCACCCGCCCGGGCCAAAGAGGCCGAAGCATGTTTTCAGAAGGCAATTGCGATTGCCCGTGACCAAGGGGCGAGGGCAATCGAGTTGAGAGGCGCGCTAAGCCTGGCCCGGCTTTGGCACCGCCAAGGCAAGAACGACGGTGCGCGGGAGGTCTTGGCGGGGATCCATAGCGTGTTTACGGAGGGATTTGATACCGTGGATTGGCGCCAGGCAAGAGAGCTGCTGGAGGACTTGTCCTGACGCCACCACGCGCCAGGCGTTCGGCAAGCTGCTGGTTGACCACGAACGCGTGGGCTTCATGCTGGCAGAGAACCTGATCGACCCCTGCAACAGGCCGCGCTAATGATTGACTGGTGCGCCGGGGTGCTCGACGGCGGCGGCCTCAGGGGCGGCGGGTAGAACCGGGTTATCGGCGCTCACTAACCCCGACGCTGGCCGTCCACGTGATGCAGGCTGTTCGCCGTGCGTCTTCAACGTCATTGGCGCAAGTGCAAAGGCAGGCGTTTGCGCGCCGAACCGGTCTGGCCTTTCCCGCGAGAGCCCGTCGTAGCGCGGACGGCCGGACAAGCGTCCGGATTTTTGGGCGCGAGAACCCCAACATAATGGCGCATATCTTGGCGTGAAGAATTGCTGGCGCCGGCGCCGGCGCGCCACGGCGCACCGCGTCACGCAAGGCCCGGCCGCCGCCTGCGCCCGCCCGTGTCGCGACGGGCGCGTATTTTTTCGACCGCGCGCACCGTATGCCCGGCGCTGACGCTATGCCTGCCATAGCAGGCGTAACGTCGGAAAAGGTAGCGTTATGCTTGGAATGGCAAGCGTAATTAGCCCAAGTTGAGGAGAACATCCCCGCGCCCGGCGCGCTACGGGTCAGCACGCAGCACAGTACAAACAGGCGCGCTGACGCAGGCAATGGGGTCCTGGTCCAGATCTGCGGTGACTACGTCCGGATGCCATGCGTCTGCTGCCCAGGCCCACGTTGGAAGGCCAGCGGCAGGAAGTAGTGACACAGAGCTATGGCCGGCGACCAGCCCAACATAATCCGAGCATGAAGGTCCGTTGACGGAGCGGACCGGTCGCCTGAATGACCGCATGACCGCGAGAGCGAACGGCCGAGAATGGCCGGTCTCTGCCCACATGTTGCGCACCCGCGCTTCCTTGAACATCTCTTTCACCACTGCTGCTTCCAGCGGATGGGGCCCCCGCCGGGTGCTCAGGACCTGCAGCGGCTACCGCCGTTCCCGCCACCGGGTAGCCAATATCGCAGACGACCCCGCACGCGGTGTCACACCCCGCTGAGGTGCTGGCAATGTTCGCGAAACCAGCGGTCCAGCCCCTGCTGCGCGCCGGACCAGGTCGGCATCTCGCCGACTGCGCCGGGCGCCAGACCAAGGCTTTCCCACGCCGACTGCAAGAGTTGATCTACAGGCTTCCAGAAACGCCCACCCAGAGTCTGCGGCTCTAGAACAACGTCGTAGGCTGCAATCCATGCGCAAAGAGCCCGCCGGTCTTGCTCTGAGGGCAGCTCGGCCGACTGCAGCGCCCGTGGCGGGGGCCTGCCGATCGCGGCCGCCTCCAGCCATGCGGCCAAGGCATCACCCAGCGGCTGTTCGGCCAGTATGGCCGACAGCGCGACGCCTCGGCGCAGGTCCGCGAGCACGTACAGGCATGCGCGCGGCGGAGTCTGCCCGCGAAAGAGCGTGCAGTGGAGGGCCCAGGTACGGGCCGAGGGCGAAGGGGGCGTCTGCAAGGGCATGGGCGATAACTGGAGAGCCGCTTCCTATCGCAAGCAAAGTTCGCGCCGGCCGAGATGTCAAGCGCTGGCCACTCTGGAATTGCGTCGCTGGGTCCTCATGGGCCCGGTTGCCGAGCCCATGCAGGGCATCCCTCGCGCACCGGGGTAGCGAGGGCGGGCCTTGCCCAGCACGCGTGTTGCGAGAGCCAGCGCCGGTCGGCTGTTCCCGACCCACTCCGGCCAGTCAGTCCGCTCCGAAGCAGCCGTTCAACGCGTTTGCCATGAGTTGCATGCGTCGGCTTGCTCGCGACTCGCCGCTCGAGGAAGAAGAAAACAGATTGCCCCCTCCGCTTTTCGGAATGGTGCGGACGTGGATCCGTTGAATGCATGTCAGGCGGCACGAGAGCCAGAAGTACCGCATTGTGACGAGCCCGGAGGATCTGCAATGGGCAGGTCTGGACGAACCCGGCAAGACGTGGGCGTGAGGACGGTGAGGCCGGTTTCATACGTCCCAATCCGCCCGCTGAACTCACGCGCTGCCAGTCGCAAGGCAAAGTTACTTCAGGTGAATGAGGACTGATCCCTCCGATATCTCCGGCGCGCCCACGCCCGTGCTTCCGGCGTTTTTCGCGATCCAGTCCTTTGCCTTCTGGACGCTTTCGTCAGTGCCTGTTTTGTCCTGGCAAACAGTCACCGAGAATCCGCCATCGCCGCTGCGTGCGAGGGTGTAGCCGACAAAGCCTTTGACCGAACGCATCAGTTCTTCGACCTCAGCCGTGCGCGTCTCCAGCAGATCGAACAACTCCTTTGCACCCTTTCCGGAAAATCTCCTTATAACAGTTTGCATGATTGCATCCTCCTGTTTGACCAGCGAGACAAGCATGCCGCACGAACAATGTTTGCAGCATGTTACTTCTCTTTCCGACAGCATGTAGCGCGTGGAAGTAATTGAGAGGGCCGCGCACCTGACGTCCACGACCCATACCAAGTGTAGGAACTGTACCGTCGTAGTAAACGTAAGAAGAAGCGGTGCAATATCCTGCTCTTCAGCCAACGTCTGCAATTGGCCGCACTCTGCCTGTGGTCGGCCGGCAGCTACTCTGTCAGGGAGGTTCAAGATATCCTGAAAACGCTTACTTCCGTGCCAGAACTGGCGGGGACGATGGCGGCTGCATATAACGGCTCCCGAGTGCGGCAAGTTGACGCCGCCGCGCTGGGCCGATAGTTCCAGCGGGGGCCTATGATCCCCGCGGCTTCCTTTTGAAGCGTTCAAGCGGCACGGCGCCAGGCCGCTTTACGTTGACCCAGTCCGGCGACCGGCCGCCATCCCTGAAAGGGCTGCCCAGGCGCGTGCCGACTACCCCCTCCAACTCAAGTTGGAGGGCGGCATCGTAGAGCCATGCGCCGTCGTCGACGTCCTGTGCATACAGGCGCGACGGCGGCTCGCCCGCAAATGGCTTGTGTAGCGCCGCCGTCGGCGCCTCAACTGGCTGGGCACGCACATCCTTTCGTACGCTATTCAGCAGATCAAAGACGCAGCAAACGATCGGATCGTCGCCAGCGCGCCAGCGCTGCCGGCGCGCGCGCGTCTGTAGGCGGTCAGCTCAACGAAGTTTGAGCGGCACCAACTGGCCGAACTACGTGGTCGCCGAGGGGCCGCGTCCACGCCGCCCGTGTCTTTGCGACCGAGGTCGGTTCGGACGACCCCGCAAGAGGCGATAAAATGGCCTGCGCGCGTGGTCGTTCGCGCGAATCAAGATCAACACCGGGCCACAAGGCCTTTGAAGCCATCGAGCATTTGAAGCCCTCGTGCGGGGTCGCGTTCATGAAATTCTCTGCATACACAATTTCAAAACTGGCTGACATCGTCTGCGGCGGCAATGGCTGGCCCTATCGCCGCGGGACGGATCTGGTCGATCTCTTCAACGAGTTTGGCTTCCGCGACGTCTACGAGTCGGGATTTCCGAGTCGTGCCGTTTTTGCGAAGGAAAAGCTCACGGCCCTCGCGGTCAAGCCGGCGATGGCGGATCTGCTCTCCGCGATCGCAGATCCGCGCCTATGGTTCGATTTGAACACGCCGCCCGGCACACCGACGCACAATGACTGTGTCGCGAAGCTCAACGAGCTGCTCGCGTTCGACAAAGTGCAGCTTGTGCGCGAGGGTTCTGGCTACAAAGCGCGGAGCCTTGATGGGACCTTGATTCTGGCCGAGTCGATTCCGGAGGATCTGCCGGCGGCGTCGGCGGCGTCAATCGACGCCCAGATTCAAAAATGCCGCGTGAAGATTGAGGCTGGCGACTACGACGGCGCGATCACAAACGCTCGCGCGTTGCTTGAACATTTGTTGCTCGCGATCGAGGCGGAGCTTTCCACCGAGCCGCCGGCAGCGTTCGACGGCGACTTGGGTCGACTCTTCAATCGCGTGCGCTCGCTGCTCAATCTCGACCCGAGCCGAAAAGACATTTCCGACGCGCTTCGGCAGGTGATCAGCGGCCTCGCCTCGATCATTCAAGGGCTCGGGACGATGCGCAACAAGATGTCGGACAGCCATGGCACGACCTACAAGCCCGCGCGTCACCACGCCAAGCTCGCGGTCAACTGCGCCATGACGCTGGCGGACTTCCTCTTCGAGACGAAAGCGTATCAACAAGCCAAGGGCTTCATCGCGACGTCGGCTACCCCGGCGCCGGTCGCGACCGCCGTTCACGCTCGCTCGAATTCGAACAAGGATTCCGCATGAGCTCGAGCGCTTTCGAAGCCGTCACGATATTGCCGGCGAAACGCAACAAGGTGCCTTCTATAGAGGGATGCTTACGCCGAACTGCCTCGGGCAATCGTGAGCAACCGCAAATCGGCTTGGACACCCTGCCCTCAGACGTTGAGATGGAACTGCTGATGCAATCATTTTCCTGCGGCGCCAAAGGCTACTGGACCAGCCGACCCCTGCCCCGATGCTCATAGTCAACGGCGACAGCGATCAGTGCATCCCTCGAGAGGATAGTTTGGTGTTCAACTCCCGTGCGAGGACAGAGGTGTGGCTGGCGCGGGACATGACGCATTGTGCCGCCGAGGCTCTTCCGTGCATCGTCCCTGCCATGATAGCGTGGCTGAAGGTTCGCTTGCATGGCGAGATCGCTGCCACACGCGCGGCGCTCAGCCTAGGCGAGAATCGCTCTACCTCGTCGCAGACCGATCAAGGAAGAGGGCGCCCATTGATTTTGGGTGTGCCCTCACGTTCTGATCGCCCGCCTGTGTCCAATCTCGGTCGGATGCTGGCGCGAAACAGCGATCGTCTCTGAGCGACCCTTCTGAGACGTTCGCGCGGTGCCTGTCGAATGTCCGATGCGCATTAGACATCGGCAGTCCCGCGCAGCATTGCTCCTGCAGTTGACGCACTGACTCGCACCCACATATCATCCCAAGTAGCGGTGCAGGCCGCTTCCGGGTCCGCGGAAAGGGTTGAACCCACCTGTCATGGCGAATCAGAATGTTTCCCCTCCTTTGTGCTGGCAGTGTTGCGGACCCTCGGCCATTGAATGCACGAGGAACCTATGGAAAAGCTGCCTGCTCAGGCCAATCTCGATCATTTGAAAAAACAGGCGAAAGACCTGCTGCGCCTCTATCGCACTGGCGACGCTGGAGCGATCGCACGATTCACCCAATACCTCCCCGCAGTCGCAAATCGTACCCACATGGAAGTAAGGGTGCCTGACCTGCGCCTGCATGACGCGCAGTCCTGCCTCGCGCGCGAGTATGGATTCACCTCGTGGGCGGACCTTAGCGCGTTCGTGGAAGCAAATACCTTTGCACGTCGCGAGCAGGGGGCGTTGATTCGACGCTGGCTGCGACTTGTCTATGGTGCAGATGTGACGGGCACCTACGCCACAGCGCGGCCGCGCGTTGCGGTGAAGCTTCTGCTGGAGCATCCGGACTTGCTCGACGCCGACCCGTACGTTGCTTGTGCCGCAGGGCACCGGAAAGCGGTGTCACGCGCGATGGCAGCGGATCCTGACTGGATCCATCAGGCCGGTGGAGCGCTGAATCTGCCGCCCCTTGTTGCCGTCACTCACTCAAGCCTCGCAGTGGTGCCCGAGTTTGCGACACGGCTGCGTGAATGCGCGCGTGCGCTTCTTGATTCCGGCGCCGATCCGAACCAGCACATCGGCAATCGGCTTCCTCCCGCCTCTTTGGCGGCGCCCATTGAGACTGAACCGCTGTCGGCGCTCTATGGTGCAGCCGGCGTAGCCCGTGATCCGGTGCTCACTGAGATGCTGTTGAGCGCTGGAGCCGACCCGAATGACGGCGAGTCGCTCTACCACTCGCTCGAAAATCCGGACTGCACGAGATTGCTGTTGCGGCACGGCGCCCAAGTGACCGGGACCAATGCGTTGTGGCGCGCGCTCGACATGCCGGATGCGATTGCGCTCGAGCTGCTGCTTGCGTACGGCGGCAATGCGAACGAGTCGGCCCCCGAGGCCCTGCAAGCCTGGGGCACGCCCCTTTTGCGTGCGATCGCTCTGCGCAGGTCGCCACGCCACATCGCAGCGCTACTTGCGGCGGGAGCGGACGCGAAGGCTAAAACCGCGGCGGGCGTGAGCGCCTATCGGCTTGCAATGCAGGTCGGCATGCCAGACGTTGCGGCGCAACTGCGTGCTGCCGGCGCCGAGGAAACGCTCACGGTCGAGGAGGACTTTGTATCCGCGTGTGCGCGCGCCGACGCGACAGAAGCACGGCGCATTCAGACACAACATCCCGAACTGCCCCGATTTCTACCGGCGGACCAACTTCGACTTCTCCCCGACGCCGTGGCGTGGGGATCGAGCGCTGCGGCAAAAGTCATGGTCGAACTCGGTTGGCCCCTCGACGCGCGCGGCGGAGACTGGGATGCAACCGCGCTAAATCACGCCGTGTTTCGCGGCGACGTCGGTTTGACAGCGTTTTTGCTAGATCATGGAGCGGACTGGCGCGAGACACATGGCTATGGCTCCGATGTGCTCGGCACGTTGGGATGGGCGTCCGAGAATGAGCCGTCTGTCGCGGAGCACCCCGATTGGGTCGGCTGCGCCCGCGCGTTGATGGAGCGTGGCGTTCCGAAGGCAGAGCGCGATCCTGAGCATGAGAATCGCGTGCTGATCGATGGCCGACGCATGAGTTTTTCCGAAGAGGTGACAGAGGTGCTGGTCGAAGGGGTACGCGGGAGCATTGCAGCGGACTGAGGGCGCCGTGGTGTCGCCGCGTTCTCGATACGAGACGCGGCGCGCGCCGCCGTCCATGTCAGAAGCCTGGCGCACACGGCTACGTCCGTTGTGCCGGAAAAACAGACAAACACGTAAAAGCGGTGAACGGCCCTTACTGGCCGAGTCCTGCCCACCGACCGGGATCAGTGCAACAATGAAGCCGTCGGCGCACCTTGCGACGCATCCTCGGCCATGGAGGCGGACATGCTGGAAGTGGAAAAGGAAAGGATTCTGGCAGTGGTGAGCAGGATTCTTGAATCCGTGCGGGCCCCGTTTTTATGTGCGGCGGCGACCCTCGTGACCGTCTTGCTTGCCATGGCTTCGGCACAGGCGCAATCGCCGTTGTTCGAGACGTTTGCCGTTCCCGCAGGCAGCGCGCCGCACGACGTCGCACCGGCGCCCGACGGCACCGTGTGGTACACCGCGCAGGCACAGGGCGCGGCCGGACGATTGGACCCGCGCAGCGGCAAGGCCGACTGGGTGCAGCTCGGCGCGGGGTCGGCGCCGCACGGCGTGATCGTCGGTCCCGATGGGGCGGCGTGGATCACTGACGGCGGCCAGAACGCGATCGTGCGCGTCGACCCGAAGACACTTGCTGTGACGCGTTTCCCGCTACCGAAGGACCGGCCGAACGCCAATCTGAATACAGCGGTGTTCGACAAGCAAGGACACCTGTGGTTCACGGGGCAAAGCGGCATCTACGGCGAGCTCGACCCAGCGCGCGCCAGCATGCGCGTTTTCGATGCGCCGCGCGGGCCCGGCCCTTACGGCATCTGCGTGAGCCCTGACGGCAGCCTGTACTTCGCATCCCTGGCCGGCAGCTATCTCGGCCGCATCGATTCGGCCAGCGGCGCGGCGCAGGTCATCGAGCCGCCGACGCCAAATCAGGGTGCACGACGCGTATGGGCCGATTCGAACGGGCGGATCTGGGTCAGCGAGTGGAGTGCCGGGAAAGTCGGCGTGTACGACCCGGCAACGCATCAATGGCGCGAATGGCGTCTGCCCGGCCGCGATCCGCATGCATATGCGATATTTGTCGACGACCGGGACATCGTTTGGCTTAGCGAATGGAGCGCCAACGCGCTGGTGCGCTTCGACCCCCGCGCCGAGCGATTTGAAGTGCTCACGCTACCGCGCCCGCACGCGAACATACGCCAGATGATGGGTCGCCCGGGAGAAGTCTGGCTGTCCGAATCCGGCACCGATCATCTGCTGCGCTACCGGTCTGGCGCGGCCAATGCCAGCCGCAATTGATGGCGCACTGCGATGGCCGAGCTTGGAAGCCAGAAGTCTTGGGGGACGGATGTGAGCTGTGACTTGACGGGCAACTTCCGTAGTCGTCTCTGCCGTTCGACCGTTCTAGGCTAGCGGCTGTTTTCAATCTCTAAACCGACGTTCGCTATTTTCCGAAGTGGAAACTCGTTCGAACGGTGCGGATTTGGGTGGCGAACGCCGCAAAGAGGGGCTTGACTCAGAACTCTGCAATGCCCAAGCCCACGTAGCAGCGATTCCCCCGCCGGACTTCCGTCGATCCAGGGCGTCGTTCACCCCGTCTGGAACATCTGGCCGAAGTCGCAGGTCTCCTGCGCCAGCGTGACAATGGCCGATACAAGCATGCTCTTCCTTTCGCTCTTGCAGATGGCGGCATACGGCGCCGGTGGCAGCGCGGGACTCACCGTAAGAACCTCCAGCGCACCAGAATCGACCATCGGTGCAAGGCACTTCCTGGGCAGGTAACTGATTCCCATGCCCGAGACCGTGAGGCCGATGATGGCAACCACGCTGTTGCTGAACAGCGTGTTCTCCTGATTCACGCCAATTGACCGCAGCCAGCGGTTGTAGAGCTGGCCAGTCCCTGAACGGTCATCCTGCGTCAGCAGCCGATGCGCAGCCAACTCATGCATGCGCAGCCGATGGCGACGGCCTACCAGACCGGGCTTGCACATCCACGCATTTTCGACGACCCCTACGCGCGTCGACAGGAAGCGCTGGTCGCTGAACACATCGGGGACGATCATCAGGTCAACCTCGTCGGCCAGCAGCTTGTCGCGAAGCACAACGCTTACGTCGACGTGCGGCTCGATGATCACTCGCGGATAACTGGCCTGGATCGCGCTCACCAAGCGCGGTAGCCAGGTCATCGCCGTAAGTTCGGTGACCCCGATTCGGACGTGACGCTCGAGTATCTCCGGGCGCTGGAACTGTTCTACCGCCGCGTCGCGCTGCTCCAGCAGCCGCTTGGCCAGCAGGAACATCTCCTCTCCCTTTTCGGTCAGCCGCGCCGATCGCAACGAGCGATCGAACAGTGGCGTCTCGAACAGTGCCTCCAGCTCCTGCACCCGCTTCGATACGGCCGATTGTGTGGTGTGCATCTTGTTCGCAGCTTGCGCGAAGCCGCCGAGCTGCACCACCCAATAGACCGCCTCCAGTTGCTTGAACGTCATCACGGCGCTCACCTCCAACTTCCTTTGTATCGATTCATGGAATGTATACCAATTCCAATTTATCGCTTTTTTTGATCGGGATTGCGTACCAGAATGACTGCATCGATTCAGCCCCAGTACCGCCGCAAAAGCGACTCGGGCTTCCCGCAAGGAGATAAAAGTATGTTGCTGACTGAAGAAGAAACCGGGATGTTGAATGGGGACAAGGGTCTCGCCGTCAAGAAGGCCATGGAGATCCTGGTGGCCCTCGGCGAAAGCTTTGGTGCCGCAAGGCTTGTTCCGGTCAACAACGTGCATATGGCGGGTTCCTCGGTGCTGGTCGCCGAGGAAGCCGGTACGAGGTTCGTTGAAGATATCCGCAAGCAGGGCGGTACGTTCGTCACCCGGGTCACAACCAATCCTACGGCCGTCGATCCCACGCAGTGGCGGGAGATCGGCATTCCCGAATCGGACAGTGTCCTGCAGACGCGGCTGACCGATGCCTATGCCGGGATGGGCGCCAATACCTGCAATACCTGCATTCCTTACTTGGTAGGGAACCTGCCGCGCTTTGGCGAGCATATGGCATGGGGCGAGTCGTCAGCGGTTGTGTTTGCCAACTCCGTTTGCGGCGCCCGGACCAATCGGGAAGGGGGACCCAGTGGGCTTGCCTCGGCCCTTACCGGGCGCACCCCTGAGTATGGATTCCATCTGAAGGAAAACCGTTACGGCAAGTTTCTTGTCAAGGTCGAGACGCCGCTCAATGACATGACCGACTACGGGACGCTCGGCTATTTCGCCGGCAGGATCGCGGGGCAGGATACGCCGGTGTTCACTGGCATTCCTTCGGACCCGACGCTGGAACAGTTCAAGGCACTAAGCGCTGCGCTGGCGGCTTCCGCTTCGGTGAGCATGTTCCATGCGGTCGGCGTGACACCCGAGGCGCCAACGCTGGAAGACGCATTCGGCGGCAGCGAACCGGAGAAGGTGCTTGTGTTCGGCGAGGCAGAGAAGGCGCAGGCAGAGGCTGCCTTGAACAAGGAGCCATCCGACCATGTGGACTGGATCCTGGTCGGCTGTCCGAATGCTTCTGTGCAGGAGATTCGGGAAGTGGCGGAAGCCTTGGAGGGCAAGAAAGTCCATCCTGATGTCTCACTCTGGGTCACCACGGCAGGCGCCATGTATGCCATGGCCGAACGGGTTGGCTACATCAAGACGATCGAGGATGCCGGCGGCACCGTAGTGCGGGAAACCTGCCCGTTCCTGGCCCGCAGCCGGGTCATTGCGCCGAAGAAGGGATACAAGACCCTCACCACCAACTCGGCAAAGATGGCATTTTATGCGCCCGGCCAGTTTGGACTCCTTACCCACTATGGGAATCTGGATCGCGTAATGAAGGCCGCAGTTGCCGGCGTCTGGAGGTAATCAGCATGACGACCCATCAATTCGTTCTGAAGGGACGCAAGATCGTCACGGGCAAGGCCAGCGGAGAGGCTGTCGTCACCAAAGAAGCGATCAGCTTCAATGGCGGGGTCGACAACATGACCGGCATCGTCACCGAGCCCGGCCATGAGCTGGAGGGCGTCAATATTGCCGGCAAGGTGCTGGTGTTCCTTACGGGGAAAGGCTCCACCGGCGGCTCGTACAAGATTTACGACATGGTGTCGCGCGGCACCGCCCCGGTCGCCTTCGTACAGGTGACGCCCGAAGCGATCACCACGATCGGCGCGATTATCGGAAATATCCCGGTGGTCGCCGGACTGGATCAGGATCCCACGCTTGCCATTTCCACCGGGGATTTTATCGAGATGGATGCGGATGCCGGCATCGTCGCGGTAACCACCAAAGCGAGGCAGTACGAAGTCACGCCCCCGGCCTCGGCGGCATAACGCATCCAGTTCGATCGCGCTGATCACACGCAGCAGCGCAAATAAAACTATTACCGGAGACAACCATGACCCGACGTTTCTTCCACGTCGCTGTTGCCGCCTGCGCGGCGTTTGCGACCTTCACCGCCCATGCCAACGACTGGCCTTCGAAAAAGCCGATCACGCTGGTCGTGCCGCTTGCCCCCGGCGGCAGCACCGATTCCACCGCGCGCCTGCTCGCCGACAAGCTCGGCAAGGAACTGAAACAGCAGGTCATCGTGGAAAACCGGGCCGGTGCCGGCGGCAACATTGGCGCTGCCTACGTGGCCAAGGCGGCGCCGGACGGCTACACGCTGCTGATTGCCACCAGCACGATCGCCACCAACGTCACGCTCTACAAGAACATGGGTTTCGACCTGCGCAAGGACCTGGTCCCGGTATCGCAGGTGGCGTTGATCCCGAACGTGCTCACGGTCAACACCACCGTGCCTGCCAAGACGCTGCAGGAGTTCGTCGAATATGTGCGGCAGAAGAAGGGTCCCGTCAGCTACGGTTCCGCCGGCAACGGCACGGCGTCGCACTTGTCCGGGGCGTTGTTCAACAGCATGGCCCATGCCGAAATGCTCCATGTTCCCTATAAGGGCGGTGCGCCCGCCAATGCCGACCTGATCGGCGGCCAGATCCAGGCGGTGTTCTCGCCCATGGTGGAGGTGCTGCCGTTCATCGACAGCGGCAAGCTGCGCGCGCTCGGCGTCACGACCAAGGGCCGCTCGTCGCGCCTGCCCAACGTGCCCGCAGTCGGCGAGGTGCTGCCGGGATTCGAGGTGACGCTCTGGAACGGCGTGTTCGCGTCCGCGGCGACGCCGCAGGCCGTGGTCGACAAGCTGGCCGCAGCGATCCAGAAGGTGACGCAGGACCCTACCTTCCGCAAGACGCTGGCTGACCAGGGCTCTACGCCGGTGGGCAATACGCCGGCCGAGTTCAAGAAGATCCTCGACCAGGAAATCGACAAGTGGGGCAAGCTCGTCAAGCTCTCGGGCGCGAGCGTCGAGTGAAGCGCAGGCGTATGACCATGACCAACGCTCAGTCATTCCTCCTGCGCTGCACGCTGGCCGCCGCCGTTGCCGGCACGCTCGCCGCGTGCGCCGGCACACCCGTGGCGCCGAAGCCAATCGCTTACTTCCTCTCCGTGCAGGACGGCCGCGCTGGCCTGGTCGAAGGCAAGCCCGTGGTACGCAACGCGGGGGACACCCTGGCCGTCGTCGAGCTTGCCGATGGACGCCTGCGCGTGGCGCAGCAGATCGACATACCGACCTCGCTGGTCGGGCCGCCCAGCTCCATCGCCATCGCCCCCGGGGGCCGCCTGGCGCTGGTCAGCGCGGCAACGCGACGCGACCCTGCCGATGCGACCAAGGTGGCCACGTTCGACCTCGTGTCGGTGGTGGCGCTGGATCCCGGCGGCGGCACCGCGCCGCGCGTCACTGGCAACGTGCACACCGGCGCCGGCGCATCCGGCATCTCGATCAACCGGGCCGGCACGCTGGCGCTGGTCGCCAATCGCACCGAGGGCTCCGTCTCCGTGCTCGCCATCGAGGGGGAGCAGGTGCAGGCCGTCGGCAAATTGCAGCTTGGCGACAAGTCTGGTCCGGCGCACGTCGCCTTTACACCAGATGGCCGCCGTGCCCTCGTGAGCCGCGATGGCGATAACCGCATCAGCCTGCTGGCCATCGACGGCCGCTCGGTCACGCTCGACCCGCGCGAGCTGTATGCCGGCCTGCGTCCTTATGGACTCGACGTGTCGCCGGACGGCGCGTGGGCCGCGGTGACCAACCTCGGTGCGGGGCAGGGCGACGCCGACACGATCAGCCTCATCGACCTCCGGGCGCAACCGCCGCGCGTGGTCGATACCGTCACCGTGGGGCAGACGCCGGAAGGCATTTTCTTTTCGCCCGACGGCCGCTCGGTCGGCGTGACCGTCATCGATGGCAGCAACAAGCCGCAGGCCTCTGCCTTCCATGGCACCGCGCGCTATCGCCTGTTCAACATCGAAGGCGGCCGTCTGCGGCCGGCCGCGCAGCTCGCTGGCGGGCAATGGCTGCAAGGCCATGCCTTCACGCCGGACGGCAGCGCGGTGCTGGTGCAGGACGCCGCCAACCGGCAGATACGGCTTTACCGGAACGTGGGCGGCGCGCTGGCCGACAGCGGCGAGCGCGTGCAGCTCGATGGCGCGCCCGCCGCGCTAAAGCTCTGGCGCTGAAGCAACCGCTCCTTGCCGAATGGCATCACCAACTTATTGAGGGATTCATCCGATGAAACAGCCTTCCTTGCTTGAGCGCCTTGCCGCGCTCGACACCAATACGGTCTCCGACGCGCTCGATTTCCTGGGGCTGCCCGGCGCCACGCATGGCCTGCTGCCCCTGTGGGACTGCCCGAAGATCGTGGGCCGCGCCAGCACTATCCAGCTCGGGCCCAAGACGGATGCCAAGCCGACGGTACACCTGATTTCGCCGGTGATTGACGCCGTCAACACCGATGACCGCGTACTCGTGATCGCGGGCGGTGTCGATGGTATCTCGTGCTGGGGCGACATCCTCGCCAATGCGGCCTGTGCGAAGAAGATCAGGGGTTCCGTCATCGACGGCTACAGCCGCGACATCGAGGGCAGCGAGTCGATCGACTACCCGGTCTACGGCCGCGGCATCACCATGATCAGCGCGCGCAACCGTGTGATCCAGACTGGCTCGGGCGAGCCGGTGCAGGTCAGAGGCGTGACGGTGCAGCAGGACGACTACGTGATCGCCGACCGCTGCGGCGCGGTGTTCGTGCCGGCCGCGCGCATCGAAGAGGTGCTCGACCTTGGCGAACGCATCGCGCGCCGCCAGGACGGCATGGTGGCCGCGGTGCGCACCGGCCGCCCGGTCGCGGAAGTCATGCACGACAAAGAGTTTGAAGCCATCAATCAAGGAGGCACGAAATGAACGCACCCGCCATGCGCTCAGAAGACAAGGAACTGGTCGCCCTGTTCGAGGGGCTGGACACGCCGGGCGTATCCGATGCCATGGACAAGCTGGGCCTGCCCGGCCAATGCCTGGGCATCGCGCCGCTGGACAACTACAAGGGCACGGTCGTCGGCCCGGCATTCACTGTCAAGTACGTGTCGGCGACCACGCCGGCCGGGTCGGTCGGCGACTTTATCGATGAGGTGGCCGAGGGCGACGTCATCGTGATCGATAACGACGGCCGCACCGACTGCACGGTGTGGGGCGACATCATGACCCAGTACGCCGGCCTGCGCCGGATCGGCGCCACCGTCATCGACGGTGTCTGCCGCGACGTCTCCAAGGCGCTGGGTGACGGCTACCCGCTGTTCACCAAAGGCCGCTTCATGCGCACCGGCAAGGATCGTGTGCAGGTGGAGGCCGTGGGCGTGCCGGTCTCCATCGGCACCGCCCGCGTGGCCGCGCGCGACATCGTGGTGGCGGACGCTAACGGTGTCGTGGTGGTACCGCGTGAACGCGCCCGGGAAGTGGCGGACGTCGCGCGGCAGATCGAAGGCGTAGAAGCCCAGATCCGTGCACAGATCGCGCAAGGCAAGACCCTGGGCCAGGCGCGCGAAGCGCTGGGCTACCACACGCTGCAAAGGAAAGCATGATGACCGCATCCCACACCACCTACAGCGACGCCAGCCTTGCACTGGCGCGCAAGCTGGGCTCGTCCACGCTCTACGAAGCCTCGGGCCTGCCCACCAGCGCGGTCGATCCGCTGGTCCGCGCCATCTGGCCGGGCGCGTCGGTTGCTGGTCCCGCTTACCCGCTGGAATGCGCACCGGGCGACAACCTGGCCATTCACGTCGCGATGGAGAAGGCGCCGCGCGGCAGCATCCTGGTCGTGTCCACCGGCGGCTTCGTGGCAGGCTATTGGGGCGAAGTGCTGACGGTCGCGGCCGAGGCGGCCGGCATCGCCGCACTAGTGATCGACGGCGGCGTGCGCGATGTCGCGGCACTGACCGCTCGGCGCTTCCCAGCGTTTTCGCGCGGGATCTCCGTGCGCGGAACAATCAAGGCCAGTGTCCCGTCGGTGGGGCAGCCGCTCAGCTTCACCGGCACCCCGGTAGCCGCGGGCGACCTGGTGGTGGCTGATGATGACGGCGTCGTCGTCATTCCGGCGGCGCAGGTCGAGGCGACCCTGGCACAGGGGCAGGCGCGCTTTGACAAGGAGGCGCGGATCATGGACGAGCTGCGGCAAGGACGGACAACCCTTGACCTGCTGGGCTTGTCGCGCTGGAGGGAAGGTACGTGACGGCCTACCCCGCAATGGCCAAGTGGTTCATGCGGCCAAGTACAGGGAGGCCTAGGCCTCGTAGGGCGCTGACTGCGGAAGGGCCGTTTTGCCGGAGCTTTCGGCCTTTGACTTGACTAGAGGCGAACGGCAGAGACTGGCCGATCTGAGCCACTGCCCAGTGCCGCGTTTCAGCATTTCAAGCAGGTTTCATCCGTCAGAGACACACGCCGGGTCTTGTGCGTCTCACTCCGAAAAAAGTTGGGCTATGCAGTGCGCCACTGCGACAGCAGGTCCGGCGTGCTCGTCGCACTCGGCAGCAGCCGATGGGCGTAGCGTGCAATCGGGAAGTCGAAAGTGCCGCGCAAGTTGATGCCGTCCAGGCGGGTCGGCGCAATCTGGCGCAGATCTTCGGTACGCATGGCCTCCCCACCGATGGCCTCAATCGCGTCCAGCGCGCGTTGCATGTGCAGCGTGTTCCAGGCCATCACGGCATTGGACAGCAAGGTCAGGGCCGACGACACCGCCGCCAGCGACGCATCGTGCCGGGCCAGTTCCAGGGGAATCTTGCCATAGTGGATGGCCCGCTGCACCGTGTGGACCGCCTCGCCGCGGTTCAAGGCATGCTGCATCTCATGGCGGAACGCCGGATTGGTGAAATAGTCGATTAGGAAGATCGTGCGAAACAGCCGCCCGAGATGAACGCCAGCCTCATAGACGGGTTGACCTTTCGCGGCCGCGCCGAAGCGCGTCAGCGCCTGGACCGCCGTGCATTGCCCGCTTTGCACCGATGCCGCGATCCGGACCAGCTCGTCCCAGGCACGTTCGATCAAGTCCAGCCGGACATCCGCGTCCGCGACCGCAGCCAATTCGGCCGGTATCTCGTGATCCCTGGGCACATGCAGGCGGCGATCGCGCAGGTGGGCAAGCCGCGGGCAGAGATCGAAGCCAAGCAGCCGGGACAGGTTCATGGCGAAATCGGTGTAGCCATGGGTATCGACCGCAAGTTGCGCCACGTCTTCCGATCCGCTCTGGCGGATCACGCCTTCGATGGCCGCGCCGGCCTGCCGCTCGTTCAGCAGGATTGGCTGGTCATAGAAGATGCCCCAGCGGTCGCGGACATGCGTGTACATACCAATCGACGCGGTGCGACGGCGGGGATCGGCCCGTGCCTGCCAGACCGTGCGCGTGGTCTCCAACGACATCATGTCCGATGACGCCAAATCGGCGCGTCCCCAGTGCCGGGCGATCGGGTGCTGGTGCATGAAGGCGAGTACGGCGTCGGCGGCCTGGCGCAGTTTGCGCTCATCCGCGATGCGATGCATCATCTGCCGGATTGCGCTGGGCGTCAACTCCGGCACCATGCGTGCGAGGTCTGCAGCCGACATCGAGGTGCCGTGCGCCAGCACCGCCGCGTAGACCATCAACAGCTCGCTGCGTGAATGCGGCTCCCGGCCCACCAGGAGCCAACCGAAGTGGGTGCTGCTGTCAATCTCCAGCAGGATTTCCGGCAACTGCCCGCTGGGATGCCGCTCGAACAGCGCGCGCCGCAGGGCATCCACCGAGGCTTCGGGCTGCTTCGCTGCAAGCGGATTGATGTGGACCGCACTATCGATTTTCAGTTCGCCGCGCAGGGCGGCGTCGCGCAACCTGGTGAGACCCGCACCCAAATGTGCAACCACGGGCTCCAGGAATGTCCTGGCATCCTGCGGCAGTTTGAGATGGCCATAGAAGTGGTTACGCCGGGCCTGCCAATCCTCGTTAGAGATCAGCATGGCTGCCTGACTGCGAAAGGCGAAGCTGTGGTCCAGGAAGACCGAGCCATTGCGCAGCGCCACCCGCAGGGCAAACAGCGTCCCCCATTCGAAGGCGGCCAGGGCCCGCTGGCGATCCTGGCCCTCCAATGCTGGCTGCCAGGCGCGTCCCAATCGAACCATCACCCGATCGGGGAGCCAGTCGGCCCTGCGCGCATAGAGCTTGCGCAACACCTCCATCGCCTCGATCACCGGGTGGGCCGACTGTGCCGCGAATGGCAGGCGAACCAGTCTGCCCAGCATGGCTCGGGCTAGCCGGTGTCGCGACAGGAGTTGCGCGCGGATCAGGCTGGCACGGCTTGGCAGATTCTGGCCGGTTGCTGCATCGGCCATGGTGCGCAGTTGCTGACAGAGCGCTTCTCGCGTCAGCGTGTCGTCGGCGACCAGCGCTTTGACGGCGGCAGCGAATTCCCGCAGTTTTGCACCTGGGTCCGGTCGGCCGGCGTCAATCAGGCGTACGGCATCGTTGACACATTTACGAATCCAGTGCCGCAGCATAGACGACAACTGGTCCGTGGCCGCGCACAAGGCATAGCGCAAAAAGCAAGCCGATTCCAGACGGCGGGACTGTTGCGCGACCCGCTTGCTGACCGACGCCGGACGGTTGGCGCAGCGCCTCGCGTAGTGCCGCACCACTGCCTCATTGCAGGCCGCCGGCCAGCCGTGTTGGATGCCCAGCTTGTAGAGCCTATCGATCTTGTTAAACAACTCGCCTATCTGATGGGTCGAGTTGCGCAGCGGGACCGCCCACAGCCATTGCTGCAGGCTCGCGCGGTCGCCATCCGGTCGCGGTAACAAGGTACCCCACGCATCGAGGGCGGCCTCGCCATAGGCTTGCACCAGCGCGCCAGCCAGGGCCGCCTCGAAGGCCTCCACCGCCTGGCTGATGAGTCGTTTCAGCGCCCGGTCATGCGGAATCAGGATGCGATGCTCGTACAGCCAGCGCTTCAACTCGTGCAGCAGGTCACTACGGCTCGGTTGGCCCGCCAGCCGCTCCTTGAGCCAGCGCGTCACGTAACGTCGCTGATGCTCTGCCATCGGGCTGAACCCGAGGGCTTGGTAGGCTAGCATCTGGTGGTCCACCAAGGTATCGGTGCGCCCGTCATACAGCGCACCCAGCGTGCCCATATCCGGCGGCGTGATGCCGAGTTGCGCGCCAACATAAGCCCAGAGGAATTTGGGCACCTGCTTGTAGGCATCGAGGGTGCGCCCCGTCATGCGGACAAAGCCGACATGAACGGCACAGGCCAAGCGATACAGATGGCTGCGCCGCGCGTCGATCAGGGATCGCTCCTTGGCGGAGAAGGTGAAGAACGTGGCAAGCTCGAACTCGCTGAGTTCGCGCGGAATCTGCCGCATGCCGAGGTACGCCAATTGCCAGTGGTCCATCGCGCTTTTCTCCCAAGCGTGAGACGGACCGCCGAGATTAGCGACAAGGAGACTGAGACGCAACGTGTCTGCCAATAAAGTGTCTCATGAGGCAATTCCGGCGACCGAAAAGGGCAGACAGTAACTTATTGATTTACGTGACTATTTTCCTGGGCGTCGCCCGGGAACACGCATGGATGCTTGGGGGCGCTATCCCGGTAAACTGCAGCAAAATCAAGGAGACCCCTGGCAGGAACTGCGCGGGCGCACGCGCGTCACCATCGAGCATCCGGACCTGCCGGACGACTTGAAACAGGTCGCCGCCGAAGCGGTCCGGACCATCTGGCAGGCGGCCAACGAAGCCGCCACCGGCGAGCTGGCCACGCTGCGCGCCGAGGCCCGTCACGCGGCCAGCGCCGCCGAGGGCGAGCGCGACGCCGCGCGCGCCGAGACCGCGGCGGCGCGCGAGGACGTCGCGGCAATCGCGGCGCAGCTGGTCGAGGCGCGCCAGGCGCACGACGCCGGGCAGGCGGACCTCGCCACGGAGCGCCAGGCCCACGCCGCGACCCAGGCCAGGCTGGAAGCGGGCCGGGCGGAACTGGACGCCGCCGGCCGGCAGCTGGCGGAACTGCGCACCCAATTCTCGACCGAGCTGGAGCGCGCCCGCGAGCAGGTGACCCTCGCGCAGGAACGGGCCGAAGCCAGCGAGAGGCGGAGTCTGCGCGAACTGGACGCGGAGCGCACCGCGCGCCAGAAGAGCGAGCGCACGGCCGACGATTTGCGCGGCGAACTGGTGGCCGCGCGTAGCGAGGCCCGCGACGCGGCGGTGGCGCAGGCCGAAGTCCGCGCCCGGCTCGAGGCGCAGGCCGCGGCGCTCGCCGATCGGCTCGCCAGCGCCCAGCAGGCGCAGCGCAAATCGGCGCACGACCTGGACGCGGTGCAGGTGGAGCTGGCTGCGGCACAGCGCCGGGCCGAACGGGCCGAAGCCGAAGCGGCGCTGGCGCGCCAGCTGCTGGCAGAATTGCGGGTGGCGCCACCCGGGCGGGGGGAGAGTGGTGGCGGGCGGCGGCGCAAGGCCG
>NZ_JBSVZB010000060.1:0-27599 GCF_054072015.1 Cupriavidus sp. CP313
CTGAATTACCGCTCGCCGCGGGAGTTCAGGCGTGCGATGGCCTTATCAACCTAAGGGTGTGACCGTGTCCGGGGACACGGGGGCAAATCCAGGCTTTATTTGGATGGCGCTAGTGGCAGGGACATAAGGACCAATGCGGGAATCGGCCGCGGCCAGGTGTACCGCCTGATCACTGAGCGTTGCCTTGCACCGCATCCGGACGGACAAATCTACGGCTGGCGCGGATTGTTGCCGCACGCACGCATCCGGCCTTACACGCGTACTGCTCCAATTGCAGTGAATCCCTGGGGCGGCGGTGCAGCCGGAGCACTTCAAGCCGTGTTCCGAAGCGCTGCAGGTCAAGGCCTGGAAGCTGAGTTTCGCCAGCAGATCCTTGGTCATCGAAAGACGCTCGAGTCGACCCGACAACCTCGGGCAGTGCTCTACCGCTGGTTTCTTAACGCGTTGCGGGAAAGAGGCTTCGAGCAGCGCGGTGAATGGCCGTTCAACGTTGCGAAGCAAGGTTACAAGGCCATATGCCGTTTCATCGCCGACGTCATTGCGGCCGCGCCGCTACGGACCCGTAGCGCATTACTTGGAGGCCCGGAGGCCCAGCGCAAGACACGCACAGGCGATGGGACACGCCGTCCAGCATTGCGGCTGTTTGAGCGAGTTGAATGCGATGCGCACAAGCTCGACGCGCGGATGGTAATCCTCGTCCCTTCACCGCACGGTGGTCACGAGCCGCGTGTCATTCACCGTCTCTGGGTCGTCGTGCTGATCGAAGTGGCTTCACGCGCAGTTCTCGGTTACAGCTTGTCCCTGCGGCGCGAGTGCAGTGCCGAGGATGTTTTGCGTGCCATACGCTGCGCATTGACACTGTGGACACCGCGAGACATTCTGTTCAGCAACAACGCCTATGCCAAGGGCGCCGGCCTGCCTTCATTTCGCGCTCCACGGTTCGTGGGAGCTTGCTGGGAAGAATTCAGCGTCGATGGGGCGCTGGCGAACATTTGCAATCGGGTTGAAGCCGCCCTGCAAGACGTCGTAGGTGCGCGAATAGTGAAGCCTCAGGATCCCGGCAGCTTTAGCCACCGGCGCAGCAAAGACGACCGACCCTTCATCGAGGCATTCTTCCGCTGCCTGGCTGCGGGTGGCTTTCATCGCCTGGCGACCACCACCGGCAACTCACCAGATCAGAAGCGTGGCACCGACCCGGAGCAGACGGCGAAGGACACTCACTTCCAATTGGAGTTTGCGCAGGAATTGCTCGACGTCCTGATCGCGAACTACAACGCCACACCACATTCCGGCCTTGGGTATCGCAGTCCGCTTGACCAGCTTGAATTAATGGCCGATCAGGAAGATCGACCGTTACCCACGGCGGATCCGATTGCTGTAAGCAAAATGGTGGGTGTGCGCAAACTCTGTGCGCTACTGGGCGGCAGCCGTACAGGTAGACGACCCCATTTTCACTTCGCCAATGCCCGTTACTCCGCGGAGTGGCTTTGCCTGCGCGGGGATCTGCTCGGCAAGAAATTATGGCTGACGATAGAAAACGAGGACGATGCCCGTTTCGCCGCAGTGTCAACGCAAGCAGGACATTTTCTCGGCGTCGTTCGTGCGTCACCTCCGTGGCACCGCACCCCGCACTCCCTCTATGTCAGACAGGCCATTCGCTCCCTCGAACGCAGGCGATTGCTATTCCTGTCCAGCGGCTGCGACGCGGTCGAGGCTTTGCTGCAATATGCAGAAGGCTCGCCCGGCAGGCGGCTCCCTCCTCATCCGGCTTATCTGGAGGCACGGCGGATCCTTCAGCAGTATGCCGAACTGGTTGCGGGAGAATCCATGGTCACCTTGGCACGTCAAGCGCTGCCGAGTGAAGTTGCCGCCGATCCCATGCCAGCCGGACCGGCGTCGCCTCTATGTCTGCCTCCGATGCGAAAGGCCCAGCTATGGTAGCGACTACATACCATCCCCCGCCTCCCCTGGCACCTAGTCATGTGCCACGCGACCATCCTATTGTGACAGGTGATTACTCCCTTTATACCGTCGCGATTGAGGAGATGGTGAACACAGTGGCCGGCTGGATCGATGACCAAGTCGATGGTGCCACCATTTATGGCCCCTCGCGTTTTGGCAAGTCCAGCGGCGTCAATCACTGGCTGCAGCGATTGCTGTCGGAGCGCTGCGGTGGCTATGTGCCGATGGTGGTTTGGAGCCACACCGACCCCGGCGGTCCGTATTCAGTCGGCAGCTTCTATGCAGAACTGCTACAAGCCAGTTCCCATTCGCTGGCGCGATTGGTGAGAGGTCCGCTTGCGCGCCACCATATGTTGCTGGAACGCTGGATCGAACTGGCCAGCCAAGGCGGTGGGCGCTTTCTGGTCCTAGTTATCGACGAAGCCCAGGGTATGTCGCAGCGAGAGTGGTTGTGGCTCGTGGAGTTGCACAGTCAGCTCGAGCGGCAACGAATTCGATTATGCGTAATCTCGGTGGCCTCGCTCCAGTTTTTTGACGAAGCAATCACCATGGCCCTGTCCGGCGGCGCGCATGTTGCGGCTCGCTTCATGCTGGCCACAAAGGCGTTCGATGGCATTCGTAGTGAGCAGGAACTCGCTTATGTCATGGCCGGCTATGACAGCGGCAGTGAATGGCCTCCGGGGTCAGACCTGTCATTCACTGCGGGCCTGGTGCCCAATGCCTGGACTCAGGGATTCCGGCTCGCCGACTTCGCGGCTACGCTGATGCAGGCCATGACCGATTGCCTGCCCGCGCGGTACGCAGGCCCCATCAACTTTCCGATGAAGACGGTAACCCACGCGTGCCGCCACGTCTTGTTGCGACTGGCTGGTGGCGCGGACGTCGAGAAGGCGACTTCGTCGACGTCTTGGCGCCAGGTAGTAGAGGCAGCAGGGCATAGAAGGCTAATGGCAGTGGTATCAGCCACCGCAGCGCGACAACGCAACGATCGCAGTCCGATACAGACATGACTGAGCCACCGCGTCTGACTTGGTATCGCGGTAGCGTCCTTCCCTACGCGTCCTTGTATCACACGCTGCTCCGCGCATGTGAGCTCAATGGGCTCCTGCCGCGCGAGCTTGCCGTCATGGCCCGACCCCGAGATCGGCACGAGGCGCCCCGGCCATTCGGGGGGATTGACCGAGAACGGCTCGCGACGTTGCTGGGCGAGCCGGCGATAAAGTTTCGGTGGGCAACCGTTGACGATGCACCGGCGTGGCTGCGGTCTGCGCTTTTCAGCTACGACACCAGGATCTGTCCACTTTGTTTGGCGGAGGGTTATCACACCGATTTGTTTGCACTCCGCTTCCTGCAGACCTGCCCTGCGGCCGCGCGTTCATGATGATCTTGTCGGATCCGGACGGCCCGCCCGGTAGCTGTCCGTGCGACCGGCTTCGGTTCTTTACCCCAGAGTTGTGTCGCCGCCCGCGAATGACTTCAGCCAACCTACAAGCCATGGATCAATTGGTCGCGTGGCTCGACGGCATGACATGTCTCGCCCATTCAGAAGCCGTTGCATACCAGTGCTTTTGGACGCAAGAACTCGAGCCGGAAGAATTTCTGGCCCTGAGTGAAGCAATGGGAAGCCCTTGTCCACCGGGCTTACAGCCACATCCTACGAAAAACGCACTGCGCGTCGTGCATGGGCCGAACACAATTTTTCACAATGACGTTTGCCATCAGCAGGCGTTTGCAGACTTGGATCTAAGAGAAAAAGCGTCGTCCTACTGGTCCGATGCGCCAGCTTTCTCGGTCTACCGAGCCATGGCGCGGCACTTTCGGCGTCATGTGGCCCCGCGGGCCACCACTTGGTTGGAGGCTCCGACCGCCGCGGTCGCCGCAGAGACGCTGGCGCACCATCCCCAGGCAGCGCTGGTGATCACAGAGGGCCTGTGGGCACGAAGCGTGGAACCTTATGTGCGCCTTCGCCGTTGGCCTTATCGTGCACCACCGGCTGGCGTGTTTGGGGAGTTGAGCGAGCAGGTAATGCTACATGCCTCCATCAGCCCCCCGAGTCGGGAATTCTCCGCGACCCACACGTGGATCGCATACCATGCGGCGGCCACCGCGTTGCTCCAGGTGTGGGCATACGCGGACAAGGCTGTCCAGGAGTTTCTCCTTGGCCGCGGGAATGCGCTGAGGCATGTCGAAATTGCGAGTTGCCAGCTTCGTCCGTGGTGGGGTGCGAAGCGACGTTGTGACATCACCCGCTTTGTCGAACCGGTTATTGATTGCGGCGAGGCGTGGGGGATCATGTCGAGGACCAGCAAAGCGGCGCGCCTTTTCGGCGTCGCTCGTCGTCGCCACCGTCGCAGGCGAGCTATCGTTGCGCAATGGCATAGCCAAGGCCCCGGATTGACGTTCTCACGAGAGAGGGGCTGGACAGTCGCAACCGCCTTCACACCCGCCAACGCCGATATTCGCAAGCGACGCCTGCTCGGCCAGCAGGATGCCGGCGCGATGTTCTGGATTTACCGGGAAACGGGCGGGGCGTTGGTGGCGCGTCTATGCGACGGACGCGTACAGGCGATAGGCGAGACGCCGCGGACAGCCATCAAGGCGCTGCGAATGGCCCTTCTTCGATTGAGGTTCCTTGCCCCTCCCTATTAGCAAGCCACAAATTTAGGTGAAAGTAGATACAACTTCAGGTATGCAAGCGGTCTTACATACACTAGGCGATTTACTGAACGGTCGACCGGGATTGGCGGCATTAGTGGACGCGGCGCCCCAAAACGCGTTGCCTATGAACAACAGTAGCAGACGTCACAACGCAGTAGAAAACGCTTACGGATCAGTAAGTTAACGCTATCCATGATTGGCGGATTTAGCGATCACCATTGGTCAAATGAATGATCGGCAACAGCAGTACACGAATGCCGACGCCTACATGAAGGAGCCGCCCGGCGTGTCCCTTGACGCCGCCAAGTTCCTGGTGGAGGAAGGCGGCGCCATGGTCGTCGGCGCGGACAACCTAAGCTTCGAGACATTCCCACCGGAGGCGGAGGGCAACTATGTGCCGGTCCACACCTATCTGCTCGCGCAGCAGGGCACGCCGATTATGGAGTTGGTGCAACTGGAGGAGCTCGCGCGCGACCGGGTTTACGAGTTCGCCTTTATCGGGGCCTCGCTCAAGCTGCGCGGAGCCGATGCGGCGCCGATGCGGCCGCTGGCTATTCCCTTGCACCGATGACATGCGTTGCGCAGAAAACCGACTTGATGGTGGCTGCATCCGGCCGCGTGTTTTCCGCAGCTGCTGTAGCCACTGCCAGCGGGGTTGTAGCAATGCTAGCAACTTGTCCTGGTCTGCTCACGATCCGGCAGCAAAGTGGTATGGCTCGAGCGTCAGCGAACTAGCGGAGCACGAGGCACGGGGACCCGACGCAACTGCATGAGTCTGGCTGAGCGCCAAAATACCTCGGCTGTCGCCTCGGGAACCGGACCAATTTGCTACGTAAAGGCCAAACTAAAGCGTGTACGCGATTGATCTGAAGCACCGGCAATCTGCGCTTAATCAGCGCGGCAGTCATCGTTGAGTGGTTTGTAAGCGTTGTCATGTGCATGCCCAAGAGATGAGTCGGAGATGAAGCGACAGATCAGTTTTGCGGAAGCGGGAAGCCACGGCAAGAAGCGGGGGACGCGCCGCGAGCGCTTCCTGACGGAGATGGAACTCGCCGCGCGGATAGGCATAGATGGCGTTGTAGATGGTTTCGTGGGACACGTTGAGGTCGGATTGTTCAGGAAAGGCGCGCTTGAGCGTAGCGGAGATTTCCTGGGGTGACCACTTTTGCTGGAGGAAGTGGCGTACCACACCCCATAGCACGGTGTGTTCACTGAGCTTGGGCGCCGCACGGCTGGCCTGTCGGCGTTGTGCCCGACGCGCTTGCGCGGTCATGGCCTTATAGCTGCCCGCCGCTGTCGCATTTCGGCGTAGTTCGCGCACCAGAGTGGATGGTGCCCGGCCGAGCCTGCGAGCCATCTCGCGCTGACTGACGTTCTCCGCCTTCCAAATCTCGATGCGCATCCGTTCTTCGTGTTGTAGCTGCTGATATTTCTTTCTTGTCATTCACACACCTTACCGAATGGCAAGGTGTTGCACTTCAGATTTGAGGCGGCCTTCTATAATGGCATGAATTTATTGACACAGTAAGATTAGGTCAGTTGTGTATAACCGCATGGGCTTTGCCCCGGCTTATTGAGAAGTTACCGGGATTCGAAGTCTAGGATGCAACGAGACGATTTTAATGCGGAATAATGCGAATTGACTGATTCATTATTTTTAGAGTGTCGATAAAAATGTCAATTTATTTTCCGCCACCTTTGTGCGACAAGGGTTGCAGCCGGATACCCCGGATCGCAGTAGGAATGCCCATTACTGAGCACCGCCTGCACAGATCCGTACGAGCCCAATTCGGGCATACGGCTCCTACCTTGGGTGTTTGACAGCAAACCGCTCGGTCGGCCACGGATGAAGGATTCGAGGTCGTGGTAGCCAGTCGTTGGCGATCCGCGCCATTCGCTCCCACGTCATAGCGCCTTTCTGACTGCGACGCCGAAGCGTTCGCCGCCAGAGATTGGTGACGTGGTGTCGAAATGCACTGATCGCCCGCGAGTTGGTAGGCACCGCGTGATACGCGAAGTACCCTCGGACCACCTGCCTGAGCCATTGCCCCTGCACGGAAATCGGTTCATGCATGCGCCTGCGAAGTTCCTCTTTGATCTGCCTGAGTTTCGCCCGCATGCGGTCTGCCCGGGTCTTCCATTGAAGCTGGAAGGCACCACGACGAGTCCGCCCACAGATGAAAATGAAACCCAGAAAGGTGGAGGTCTCCGGCCGGCCAAGGCCGTAGCGCTTTCGTCTGCCCGCCGCATTGCGACCAAACTCCAGCAGCCTCGTCTTGTCCGGATGCAGCGCAAGCGAGAATTCTTCCAACCTCGTTCGCATCGCGTCCCAGAAGCGCCGCGCGTCGGCTTCGTGCTCGAAGCCGACCACAACATCATCCGCGTACCGGAGGATGATGACGTTGCCTTTGGCTTGTCGCCGTCGCCACCGTTGGGCCCAGAGGTCAAAGACGTAGTGAAGATAAACGTTCGCGAACAGCGGCGAAGCCACCGATCCCTGCGGTGTACCCGATTCACTGACGCTGAGCTCTCCATCTTCCAACACGCCCGCCTTGAGCCACTTGCGCACAAGGCGGATGATGCGTTGGTCGCCAATCCGATGCTCCATGAAGCGGACCAGCCATTCCTGGCTAACCGAGTCAAAGAAGTTTCGAATGTCGGCGTCCAAAATCCAGTTCACCGGGGTACGGACAATAGCCGTCGACAGCGCGTCCAGCGCATCATGCTGACTGCGCCCGGGTCGGAACCCGTACGAGAAGCCGAGAAAGTCTTCTTCGTAGACCGCGTTTAGCACTTCGACCACTGCGCGCTGGACGATTTTGTCCTCCAACGCCGCAATCCCCAACGGGCGTTGCCTGCCGTCCGATTTCGGTATGTACTGTCGCCGAACAGGCAGTGGCCGATACGCCCCGCTCTGCACTTGCGCATGCAGGCGCTGGAGGTGTTCTTCCAGTCCTGCCTCGTTAGTATCGCCACGTCACGCCGTCCACCCCTGGCGCCGCATTGCGCTTGAGCGCAAGGACCGACTCCCGAAGCCGGTCGATCGTGACACACCTGATTCGACCGAGCCGCGATCGGCTGGCTCGCTCGGGCGATGTCCTGGATGAGGTAGCTGTTGACGGATACCAGGCCCGCGCACCGCTGCGGCCAGAGGGCCGCGGCGATGCAGGCTGAGCGCCCGCCCCAGTCGTAGCCGGCCAGCACGGCCCGCCGGATGTCCAGGGCATTGCAATCACATCGACGCCGATGGCCCCTGCTGCCCCGAGCGAGGAGTCTTCGCGTCCAGGAAGCGCGTGGATCCGTGGCTGCGGAGATAGGGGACGATGACGCGGCAACCCAGCGCTGCCAGCATCGGAGCGACTTCGGAGTAGCTGTCGATCGAATACGGAAACCCGTGCATTAATAACGCTGCCGGCCCATCGGTCGGGCCGGTTTCGTAGTAGCCGATGTCAAGCACGCCCGCCTTGATCTGCCTGATGGGTGGCGGCCCCGCGGCGGCGGCGACGAGGCGAGGCATCGCGAGTTGGGCGGTGATGTGGCCTGCCGCCGTGGTTTAGGAAGCTGCGACGGTCAAGTCCGACTTTCATGGGCATGGTGAGTGCTCCTTGGCGAGGATCAATGATGAGAGGCTTAGCGCAGGCCCCTGAATGCGGCTCGCACTTCCTGGGCGAAGAGCTGCGGTTCCTCCCAGGCCGCGAAATGACCACCTTTGTCCACTTCATTGAAGTAGCTCAGCTTGGGGAAAGCTCTCTGGGCCCAGCTCTTGGGCGCCTGGTAGATCTCGCCGGGAAACACCGTCACGCCCACCGGCACCTTGATCTCGCGCGTGCGCTGCTCCACGACGTTGAAGTTGTTGTTGTTGTTCTCCCAGTAGAGCTGTGAGGCCGAGGTGGCGGTGTTGGTTAGCCAGTACAGCGTGATGTCGTCGAGCATCTCGTCCTTCGTTAGCGAACGCTCGGGCACGCCGCCGCTGAACGTCCAGTCGGCGAACTTGTCGTAGAACCACGCAGCCTGGCCGACAGGCGAATCGGCCAGGCTGTAGCCCAGGGTCTGCGGGCGGGTCACCATTACCCCTGCGTAGCCGCCGCCGCGGGTGTACAGCTTGTTCATCGCCTCGTAGGCGGCTCTCTCCTTGGGCGTTAGGCCAGCCGGCGCGGGCTCGCCGCTCTTGAGCGCCTTGGCAATGTCCGCCGGCACGGTGGCGGGCATGTTCAGGTGGATACCCAGCAGGCCCTTCGGCGCCTGGCGGCCCTGGGCCTGGGCCACGACCGAGCCCCAGTCGCCGCCCTGCGCGACGTAGCGCGTGTAGCCCAGGCGCTTCATCAGCACATCCCAGGCGCTGGCCATGCGCTCGGGGCCCCAGCCGGTGCCGGTGGGCCGGCCGGAGAAGCCGTAGCCGGGCATCGAGGGGATCACGACGTCGAAGGCGTCTTCGGCACGCCCGCCGTAGGCGGTGGGATCGGTCAGCGGTCCGATGACCTTCAGCAGTTCGAACACCGAACCCGGCCAGCCGTGGGTGATGATCAGCGGCATCGCGTTCGGATGCCGCGACTTGGCGTGGATGAAGTGGATGTCCAGCCCGTCGATCCGGGTCACGAACTGCGGGTAGGCATTGAGCTTGGCCTCCGCCTTGCGCCAGTCGTAGTCGGTGCCCCAGTAGCGCACCAACTCCTGGAAAGGATCCAGCTGCACGCCTTGCGACCGGTCGTTCACGGTCTCGCGCTCGGGCCAGCGCGTCGCAGCGATGCGCTGGCGCAGGTGGGCGATGGCGGCCTCCGCAATGCTAGCCCGGAAGGGTCGGATGGCCGGGTCTTCGGCGCTGGTGCCTTGGGGCTGCACCTTTGCGACGGCCACGGTTTGGGCGTGGCTGGCGGTGCTGAACTGGGCTACGCCGAGAGCGCTCAGGGCGGCGCCAATGGCAATGAGTCGATGATTGGGTTTCATGTGGTGCTCTGGGTTCTCGAAAAAGACGTGGATCCGTGTTGCCTCATCTACGTGCGCAGCGTCCTGAAGCCCGTGCGAAGCTCTTTGGCGAAGGCCTCAGGCTGTTCCCAGGCGGCAAAGTGGCCGCCCTTGTCGAGCCGTTTGAAGTGGATGAGCTTGGAGAACGCCTTTTCCGCCCAACTGCGCGGGGCCGCGTAGATCTCGTCCGGGAAGACGCTCACGGCCACCGGGATGGTGATGTTCTTGACGTCGAAGAAGGCCAGCTTGTTTTCCCAATACAGGCGAGACGAGGAGACCGCCGTCCTGGTCAGCCAGTAAAAGGTGACGTTGTCCAGGATGTCGTCTCGCGTGAGGCCTTCGCTGTGGCCGTCGAAGACCCGCGCGATGAGCGACAGGCTGCGCTCGTCATGATCCAGCATCCAGGACGCCAGGCCGATGGGCGAGTCTTCGATCGCGTAGAGCGTCTGCGGGCGGTTCGACATCTCGATGGCATAGCCCAAGCCGGTCTTGAAGAAGGAGTCCAGCTGCTTGTACGCGTTCAGCTCGTCGGCGGAGAGGCCCGCCGGCGCGGACTCGCCGTACTTGAGGGCTCGCGACACATCGGCAGGAACGGTCGCCGGCATGTTGACGTGAATGCCGAGCAATCCGGCAGGCGCGAGCAGCGCCATTTGCTCGGAGACGGCATCGCCCCAGTCGCCCCCCTGGGCCACGTATTTCTTGTACCCGAGGCGCTGCATCAGCATGATCCAGGCGCGCGCGATGCGCACCGGGTCCCAGCCGGTCGTGGTGGGCTTGCCGGAAAACCCGTGGCCGGGAAGCGAGGGGATCACGACGTCGAAGGCGTCTTCCGCCTTGCCGCCATTGACCGTCGGGTGGGTCAGCGGGTCGATGATCTTCAGTTGCTCGACCACCGAGCCTGGCCACCCGTGCGTGATGATGACCGGCAAGGCGTTCGCGTGCCTGGAGCGGACGTGGATGAAGTGGATGTCGACTCCGTCGATCGTGGTCACGAAGTGGGGCAAGGCCTTGAACTTCGCCTCGAACTTGCGCCAGTCGTAGTCCGTCGACCAGTAGCGGGCGAGCTGTTGCATCGTCTTGAGCCGCACGCCCTGGGTTTCATCCGAAACCAGCTCGCGGCTGGGCCAGCGCGTCGCCTCGATCCGCCGGCGCAGGTCGACCAGCTCCGATCTTGGGAAGGAGAAGCGAAACGGACGGATCGCATCGGTGGCCGTTGCGGCCGGCGTCGCGGCCATGGCGCGGCCGGGAGCGCTCAACAGGCCCAGGCCGAGGGCGCCGGCGGCCGCCGACGCTTGAAGAAGACTGCGGCGGGTGTGAAGCGGAAAGTTGCCTGGCAGTGGCTCGCTGATGGCTTTGGAGGCAGAAGCTTGGGACATCTCGGGTTTCCAGTTTGTGTTGGAGGGACGAATCAGTGATGCGCGACCTCATTTCGCGCCGACGCCCACCGCCGCGGTGACTGACCCGCCGGCCTGCCGCCTGGCAGCGAGCCCGGCACGGTCCAGCAATCAGATCAGTTCGATCGTCACGTGGATATTGCCTCGCGTCGCCTTCGAGTACGGGCAGGTCTGGTGCGCAGCATCGACGATCGCCTGTGCCGTGTCGCGCGGCACGCCGGGCAGGCTCACCCTCAGGCGCGCCTGCAGGAAGTAGGCATCACCGTCCTTGGCGAGGTCTACTGCAGTGTCGACCGCGAGGTCTTGTGGCAGCCACACCTTGTGCGTGGCTGCTGCCAGCCCCATGGCCCCGATGAAGCAGGCCGACCAGCCGACGGCGAAGAGCTGCTCGGGGTTGGTGCCGGGCTTGCCGGATCCGGGCGAGCTCAGCTTGACGTCGAGCGCGCCGTCGCTGGATCTGCCGGCACCGTTGCGGCCGCCAGTAGTGTGGGTGCGGGCGGTGTACAGCACCGTGTCGACGGAATTGATCATGATGGCCTTCTGGGTTGGTGGAAATGAGGTGTGATTCCCTGGCGACGCAGTTATCGCCGCCGTCTCACGTCAGCGGCTCTCCAACGCGACCATGCCGTCGTGCGATATGCCGGATCTCGAGGCGGAAACTCGGTGGTTGACTAGAGCGATCGCCACGGCTCCCAAGGCGCCTGCCGCCGCAATAGCCGGGAAGTTATGCTCCAGCGGCAACCTCACCGAGACCAGTACACCGAGCGCTATCGGTGCCACGATGGCGCCTGCGCGGCCCGACTCCGGAAGCAAAGCCGATCCCCGTCGGCCGGAACGTCGTCGGATAGAACTGCGTAGGCATAGGCGTCGTCGGTGCGCGGCGCGACATCGATTTGCCACACGACGAAGACAGCCAGGCCGATCGCCGCCACGGTCAGCAGTATCGCAATGGCGCGGCATAGCGGCCTCGATCTACAGTTTCTTCGGGCATCGCCAACTCTCGAATCGGTTTTGGAAGAGTCGTTTTCATCTGACACCTCACGCATGTGGGTGTCGCTCATAAGGCGGTCTGCATCAGCGTCCCGATGTCATTCCGGTCGCGGCCGAACTCGTGAGCGGGGCGGACTGCTTGCGGCAGCTCTGAAATGTCGATCGGCGTGAAGCCCAGGCGCGCGAAATAGGCGGATGCACTCCTGGTTTGCAGCACGATCGATTCGACGCCTCGCAGCCGAAGGTCAGCCACGATGGCGGCAATCAGCAGTTCGCCAAGGCCTGCGGACCTGGCGCGTTGCACGACGGCGAGTGCGCGAAGCACGCCCGTCGTCTCGTAGCGCTCTATTCCGGCGCAGCCCAGAAGCCCGGCGTTGTCACGGACCACGATGTACTGCGTGCTGTGCTCGTGCATCCCATCGACAGCCAGTGACGAAGCGCTCAGAAGCGCTTCCACCTCTGGCCAGTCCTGTTCGGTTGCATATCGCGGGCGCATAGTGCACTCCTTCAAGCAAGTGCGTCCTCTGACGGAGGATGACGCAATGGGGCTCACCGTGCGCTAGCGCAGGACGCCGCCCAGGTGCCCAAGGGCAATACTCATGACGTACATCGAACCTGCCAGTACCATCAGTAGCATGGCGGCCGTCAGCGATGCGCTCATCGTCTGGGCGGCTATCGTCGACAGCGATGCATAGCCGCTCCAGCTGAGGGCGGCCAGGCGGTAAGCCGTGCACCCGATGCAATTGCTGGCGACAATGAAAAACACGGTTCGCGTCATCGGGAAACTCCGGCATGGCAGCGCGCGGTTTTGCAGCGGCACCATTGCCATGGATGTCCCCATCTGAAGGCTGCGTTCCGGTAAGCAATTTACCCCGGGGCCAGCGCCAGTTCCATTAGACATTGGTATTGGCGACGGCTGCGCACCGGTGCCGGGCGACGTGCCGGATGCGGCTGAGCCGTTGCCCCGGCGTGCCACGCAGCCGATCCACGCCAGGACCGATACCAAGGTATATTGACTAACCGACCGCACGCAGCGATCGTTGCGTCATGAAGTGCCGGCAGGAAAGGACCGTGATGGAAAATGAACTTAGTCGCACCGTGGATGCGCTGCCAGGGTTGGTCTGGACCGCCTTCCCCGACGGTCGCACCGAGTTTGTGAACCGTCGCTGGTGCGAATACACCGGGCTTTCCGTCGAGCAAGCATCGGGCGAGGGCTGGCTGGCAGCGTTCCACCCCGACGACCGGCCCGCGCTGCTTGAATCCTGGCGGGGCACCATTGCTTCGGGAGAGCCGGGCGAGGCAGAGGCGCGAATGCGGCGCTTCGATGGCGTGTATCGCTGGTTCCTGTGCCGTGCCAGTCCGATTTCCAACACAGCCGGCGAGGTCGTGAAGTGGTGCGGGATCAACACGGAGATTGAGGACCGCAAACGGGCCGAAGATGCGCTGCGCGTGCACGAGCAGCGCTTCCGGCTGGTCCTGGATAGCCTGCCTACACGGGTCGTTCTGGCTACGCCGGAAGGTGATATTTTCCACGCCAACCGCCATACGCTCGAGTACGCCGGCGCCGCCCCCGAGGATCTGAAGTCATGGAAGACCTGGATCCATCCGGATGACCGACGAGTGGTAGATGACCGGCTTCATGCGTCGATCAGCACAGGCAAACCTTATGACGGCGAGACCCGCTATCGCGGCGCCGATGGCCTCTACCGATGGTTCCACGTGCAGGGCTTTCCATTGCGCGACAACGAGGGCCGAACCGTTCTGTGGTATTTCCTGCAAACGGATATCGACGACCGCAAGCGCGCCGAAGCGCTGCTTGCAGCCGAGAAGCGCCTGCTCGAGATGGTCGCCATCGGGCAGCCCTTGCCTGCGGTGCTGGACGACTTGTGCCGCCAGGTCGAAGACATCGCCAGCGACTGCCGGTGCATCGTTTCGCTGATCGATCCCGAGGACGTGACGTTCAAGTGGGGCGCCCAGCAACACCTTGCGTCGTCCCACCTCGGCCCTGAAGACGGCAGCCCGGTCGCCGCCGAAGGGGGCCCTTGCGGGCTGGCGGCGGCCACCAAATTACAGTGCATCGTGTCGGATGTCGCGTCGGAGGCACGCTGGACGCAGCCATGGCGGGACCGCTTTCTGGCACAAGGACTGCGCGCGTGCTGGGCCACCCCCATCCTGTCGTCTACCCACGAAGCGCTCGGCACGTTCACGATCTTTCGGTCGGAGCCTGGGGACCCGACGCCTTTTCAGCGCGATCTGATCGGCCAACTCACGCACGTCGCGAGCATCGCCATCGAACATGCACGAAGCGACCTCGCATTGAAGCGAAGCGAGAAAGGCTTTCGCGCGATCGTGGAGACGACGCCGGAATGCGTGAAGCTGGTCGCGCGAGACGGAACCCTGCTGCGTGTCAATTCAGCCGGAGCGGCCATGGTCGGGGCACCGTACGCAGACGCGCTGGTGGGCAAGAATTTCTACAATGTCGTCGCTCCCGAGCATCGCAGCCGCTACGTCGAATTCAACCAGAAGGTCTGTTCCGGCACCAAGGGCTTCCTGGAGTTCGACATCATCAACCTGCGCGGCGAGCGGATACACATGGAAACCCATGCCGCGCCGATGCGGGGCAACGACGGCGTGATGATGCAACTCGGTGTGACGCGCAACATCACAGCGCGCAAACAGGCGGAACAACAACTGCGGCGAAGCGCGGCGCTGATGGCGAGCGTGGAGCAGCTCAGCCTGAGCGGAAGCTTTTGCTGGCGTCCGGAAAGCGGCGAGATCACCTGCTCGGAGCAGCTCTATCGCATCTTCGGAATCGAGCCCGGGGTGCGGGTAACGAGGGACATGATCGCTGCGCGCGTCCACCCTCGCGACCTTCATCTGCTGCAGGCAATGATCGAGCGGGCGCAAGACGGGAAGGACCTGGAGTACGACCACCGCCTGCTTTTGCCCGACGGCTCGGTCAAATATTTGCTGGTACAGGCTCACGCCACCCGTGACCCGCAGGGCCGGCTCGAGTACATCGGTGCCGCGCAGGATGTGACCGAGCGCCGCCAGTCCGAGGAGGCGCTGAGCAGCCTGCGCGCCGAACTGGCCCACGCGAGCCGGGTCAACAGCCTGGGTGCGCTGACCGCCTCGATTGCGCATGAAATCAACCAGCCGCTGGCTGGCATCATGACCAACGCCAGCACCGGCTTGCGCATGCTGAGCGCGGAGCCGCCCAATATCGACGGCGCGCTCGACACCGTCCGACGCACGCTGCGCGACGGGCGCCGCGCTTCGGACGTGATGACACGTCTGCGCGCGCTGTTCAGGAAGGAGGCAGTGACGACGGGGGCGGTCGATCTGGTGGAAGCCGCACGCGAGGTGCTCGAGATCCTGCGCAGCGAGATCCGCACACGACGGATCGTGCTGCGACTGAAAACAGCCGACGACCTGCCGCCTGCCACAGGCGACCGGGTCCAGCTCCAGCAGGTGGTGCTGAACCTGCTTCTCAACGCCGTGGAGGCGATGGATGGCGTCGACGACCGGCCACGGCAGATGCTGCTCAGCATCGGACGGGACGCTGGCGACAGCGTGCGGCTCGCCGTGACCGATTCCGGCGTCGGCTTCGACCCGGAGCACGCGGGCAAGCTCTTTGATGCGTTCTACACGACCAAAGGGGAAGGTATGGGCATCGGATTATCTGTGAGCCGCTCCATCATCGAGAGCCACGGCGGCCGCCTGTGGGCCACCCCGAACGAGAGTTCTGGTGCCACGTTTTCATTCTCCATCCCATGCCATGCGCACAGCACGGCTGCCGCCGATCGCCCCGGTGCCACGGCCCAGGTCGCGCGCGCGGACGATGAACAGTCCGTGAGGAACCTGTGATGGACGCCCGCTCGCTGATCGCGGTGGTCGACGACGACGAGTCGGTGCGCGAAGCGCTGCCCGACCTGTTGCGCGAGTTCGGCTTTGCGGCGCTGGCGTTTGCGTCGGCGGAGGAGTTCCTGGATTCCGGCTGTGTCGGTCAGGCTCGCTGCCTGATCCTCGATATCGCCATGCCAGGCATGTCCGGCCTGGACCTGCGGCGCGAGTTGCTGCGACGCCGCCAATCCGTCCCGATCGTCTTCATCACGGCGCACGAGGACGAGGCCCAGCGCCGGCGCATGCTCGAACCGGGGGCCGTAGAGTACCTGTTCAAGCCATTCAGCGACACCGCTCTGCTCGGCGCGATCCAGGCCGCGCTCCGGGCAGACGGAATCCGCCCGGGGAGCCTGTGATTGGAGTTGCCGATGACCCCAGCCCATGCCATGGAACGTAGCTCGGAAGCGTCGTCGGCGCACACCCCGCCGGTCGTCTTCGTTGTCGACGACGACATCTCGGTGCGTGAGTCGCTGGAAGCGATGATCCGCTTCGCGGGTTTCAGAGTGGAGACCTTCGCCTCCGCGAAGGCGTTTCTTGAGTGCCCGCGCGCCATGGCCCCGAACTGCCTGGTGCTGGACGTCAGCCTTCCCGATCTCAGTGGCCTCGACCTGCAGAGCCTGATAGCAGCCGAGCGCACCGACATGCCGATCATCTTTATCACCGGCTACGGCGACGTGCCGATGACGGTGCGGGCCATGAAGGCGGGAGCGCTTGAATTTCTCACCAAGCCTTTCGAAGATGAAGTCCTGCTTGATGCCATCCAGCAGGCCCTCGAGCGCAGCCGCGTGGCATTGGCAGAGAAAGCCGGGCTCAACGCCCTCCAGGAACGCTACGCCTCACTCAGTCCACGCGAGCGCGAGGTCATGGCGCTGGTGGTGTCGGGCCTCCTGAACAAGCAGGTAGGCGGCGAGCTGGGCATCAGCGAGATCACGGTGAAGGCGCACCGCGGGCAGGTCATGCGGAAGATGAATGCCCGCTCGCTCGCCGACCTGGTGACCATGGCTGCGAGGCTTGGCCTTGAACGCGTGTTGAAGTAGCCCACATTCGCCCGCCTCGCGGTGTTCCCGTTCCCCGGGTACGGGCGACCACTCGCGCGTCAGCGCCTGTCGACGTCGAGCACCGCCTGCGCAAACGCCGTGGGCGCCTCCTGCGGCGGGTTGTGGCCGATCCCCCCCGTCAGTTCCCGGTGCTCGTACCGGCCAGTGAACTTGCTGGCATAGGCGCTGGGTTCCGGGTGCGGCGCGCCGTTGGCATCGCCTTCTATGGTAATGGTGGGCACGCTGATGGTTGGGGCCGTGGCGAGTTGCTTCTCGATGTCGTCGAACCTGGCTTCGCCGCTGGCCAGGCCCTGCCGCCAGCGGTAGTTGTGAATGGTGATTTCCACGTGGTCGGGATTGTCGAAGGCGGCGGCGCTGCGGTCGAACGTGGCATCGTCGAAATTCCACTTCGGCGACGCCAGTTTCCAGATCAGCCTGGCGAACTGGCGCGTGTACTTCTGATAGCCGGCGCGACCACGCTCCGTGGCGAAATAGAACTGGTACCACCACTGCAGCTCGGCTTCCGGCGGCAACGGCAGCTTGCCGGCCGCCTGGCTACCGATCAGGTAGCCGCTGACCGAGACCAGCCCCCTGCAACGCTCCGGCCATAGGGCGGCCATGATGTCGGCGGTGCGCGCGCCCCAGTCGAAGCCTGCCACCGCGGCGTTCTGGATCTTGAGCGCGTCCATCAGCGCGATCATGTCGGCGGCTATTGCCAAGGGTTGGCCGTTGCGCATGGTGTCGGCCGACAGGAAAGTCGTCGAACCATAGCCGCGCAGGTAGGGAACGATCACGCGATAGCCGCGAGCCGCCAGCAGGGGCGCCACGTCGACAAAGCTGTGGATGTCGTAGGGCCAGCCGTGCAGCAACAGCGCGACGGGTCCTGTGGCCGGGCCGGCCTCGGCGTAGCCGACATTGAGCACACCGGCGTTGATGTGCTTGATCGGTGCGAAGGTCGTATGGGTGCCCGGCCTGGTCAACGGCAGGGGCGGCGCCTTCGACATACCGGTTTGTGCGTGGGCGGCCTGCGACAGGCCGAACGGGGCTGCGGCCAGCGTCACTGCTGCGACACTCAGAAAGCCGCGACGAGGCAGATCGATTTTTTCCAGCATCTTCTTCTCCTGTGTGCGTGATCAACGTGAGCGCGAGTCTAAGTGACCGTGGCAAGCGCCATGTGTCGAAGTTCAGCGGGTTTTGTATCGCTGTGTATATATCCACGATTGCCAAATACGCTGATACAAAACGGCTCGGCTGGACGCGGACCTGCCGAGCCTTCTATAGCACTACGCCGCGCGATGCGCATCCGAATCCAGCGCGCGGCGGTTTGAGTCAGGGGCCCGACGATTCCGGCTTACGCACTGCGCCTTGCTCATGGATAGCCACAGCGATGGTCGAGGCGACTACCGCTACGCGCTACGCCGTCCACTCCAGTCATTTCGATTTGCGTGATGACCGGGGCAAGACGTCGCGCGAAGGCGCCGCCGGGATAGGTTCGACGCTTTGTGCGGGGTCCGCCGGGGCGTCCGTGAGGTTCAGGCCGCTTGAGGAGCGGGCGCCATCGTAGTACGGATCGAACTTGCTGGTACCGTCGGTATATGGGCTGCGCGGTTCCTGCACCGAACGGGCGCCGTCGGTGTACGGGTCACGTGGGTCGCTTCCCGAACGGGCACCGTCGGTGAACGGCTCGCGAGCGCCAACGGAAGATGGGCTGGCTGCCTGCGAACCGGTTGCCGCGGCAACCAGGGTAATCGCGACGAGAGAGCACTTGGCGAGATTGGTAATCATGTTCGGTTTCCTTGAGCGGTTGGTTAGGGATCGGTCCGGCACTAGCGGATTCGATGCTGCATGCCGCGAGCCATGGGTACGCATTGCAGGAGATCGATGCATAGACGACTCCCGAAGATTGCCTGCCACGAAGCCATTTAAGCCGAAGAAGGTGCGGAACTCCATTGAACGATGGTATCGACGACGCCTGCGTACCGGGGAAAAGGAATGGTCGGGACCGCTGGGATGCGGCTGTACCGATGCCAGTGCGTGCCGCGCCCGCCCAGGACCGCACTATTTGTCCCCGCACAACCTCATCTGCATAGCGGACTCGGCTACCCCTTCCCACCGATACGAAGGTGTCACCAATACCATCGGCCAATGGAACTCCGCACCACCTTCCGCCTAAATTTGCCTCGTGGAAGACAGCCGTCAGGCGTCGTTCATGGCAAACACGCGCAAAGTCAAGGCCGAGCGCGTTTGATCAAGAGGAGAGGAAAGATGTCAGAGAAATTCAATTCTCGACGTCGCGGCTCCATGCGCACTCCCGCGTCGCCACTTCCGGAGTTCAGACCGAAGCTGCCGCCATGTCGAGGATCTGGAAGCCGGGGCGACGACGAGACCGATTCGGTTCATGTTGTCCTGAAAGGAGGGAAGCTTCCATTCAGGACACAGGCTAGGGCCCTATCCTAACGCTGCCAATCCACTCACAAAAACTCTCCAGATGCGCTCTCTCAACCACGGAAGAGGTATCGAATGAACGGCACTGCACTGGCCTGCACCGCTGTCCTGGGTCTGCTCCTATTCGCGCTTGGACTCGCCATCTCAGTTCAACGGACACGGCTCGGCGTGCTGAGCGGCTACGCCCCTGAGCCCGATCAGCTGCTGACCAAAATGGTTCGCGCACACGGCAACACCGCCGAGTACGCGCCGTTCCTCGCGGTGCTCTTTCTGTACCTTGGCGCTCAGCATCCGCCTGCCTGGCAACTCTGGTGCATGGCAGGTGCAACTGCCTGCCGCCTGCTTCTGGTGGTCGGACTGCTTGCCTGGCCCACCATGTCGAAGCCCAATCCGGCCCGCGCCGTTGCAGGCCTGGGAACGTACGCGTTCGGGGCGGCCCTTTGTGTGGCCGTCCTCGTACGCTGACCTGCACAGCCGACGGCACACCAGGATTTACTCAAAACCTTGAAGGGAATCCCATGAAGACATTGAAGGCCCTTATCCAGACCGCGGCCCTTGCTGCCACAGTAAGCAGCGTTGCGTCCGCCGCGGGCACCGCACCTCCGCCTGCTGCGGACGCCCGCAAAACCACAGTCGTGCTCGTGCACGGCGCCTTTGCCGACGGGTCCGCCTGGGACAAGGTCGTGCCCCTGCTCCAGGCCAAAGGCCTCAACGTCGTCTCGGTCCAGAACCCGCTGACCTCGCTGGCCGACGACGTGGCAGCCACCCGCCGCGCGCTCGACAGGCAGACCGGAACGGTCGTGCTCGTGGGGCACTCCTGGGGCGGTGTGGTGATCTCCGAGATCGGCCAGCATGAGCGCGTCAAGGCCCTGGTCTATGTCGCTGCGTTCGCACCTTCGGAAGGCCAGTCGGTGGCGGACCTGGCCAAGGACTACCCGACACCCGATGGGTCCAACTTCCTTGTCGCCGACAAGGAGGGGTTCCTGACCCTAAGCACCGAGGGCGTGGCGAAGCACTTCGCCCAGGATGTGCCGGCGGCCCAGACCAGAATCATGGCCGTGACCCAGGGTCCCGTCAGTGGGAAGAGCTTCGAGGAGAAGATCACCGTCGCCGCATGGAAGACCAGGCCGTCCTGGTACGTCCTCACGGAGCAGGATCACATGATCCAGCCTGCGCTGCAGAAAGCGATGGCGCAGAAGATTTCCGCACGCGTCGTGACACTGCCGACGAGCCACGTGCCGCAGTTGTCGAGGCCGAGGCAGGTTGCGGATGCCATCGTCGCGGCCGCGGAGCAGCAGTCGAAGTGACCGGAGCTCCCGCGCCGATCGTCTGGCTTGATTCCGTCTTCGTTCTCCAAGGGATACCTCCATGAACCTCGACAAACCGATCGCCTCGCCACTGTCTCGCCGTCGCTTTATTGCCTCGGCAACCGCGTTGATCGTCAGTCCCTCCGTGTTCGCCCTTCCTGACTTCACCAGGACGATGTCGTCCTCCGGAACAGACGCAATTGTCGTCGCCGCGGCATCGGTGCCGCGCCAGGCCAGCGACGATGAGCGGGTTCGCCCGTTTACCATCCGCGTGCCCGAAGCTCAGCTTGTGGACCTGCGCCGGCGGATCGCCGCGACAAAGTGGCCGTCGCGGGAACTGGTGACGGATGCATCGCAGGGCGTGCAGCTGGCCACGATGCGCGAGCTCGCGCGCACATGGCAGACGGACTACAGCTGGCGCAAGTTCGAGGCGAAGCTGAACGCCTTGCCACAATTCATGACGACGATCGATGGGGTGGACATCCATTTCATCCACGTTCGTTCGAAGCATCGGAACGCGCTGCCGGTCATCGTCACGCACGGGTGGCCCGGCTCTATCGTCGAGCAGCTGAAGATCATCGAACCGCTGACCAACCCTACGGCGCATGGGGGAAGCGCGTCGGACGCCTTCGACGTCGTAATTCCGTCATTGCCGGGCCACGGGTTTTCAGGCAAGCCCACCACGCTCGGCTGGGACCCCATCCGCATCGCGCGTGCCTGGGTCGTGCTGATGAAGCGCCTGGGATACACGCGATTCGTAGCGCAAGGCGGCGATTGGGGCAATGCGGTCACCGAACAGATGGCCCTCCTGGCGCCTGCGGAATTGGCCGGCATACATACCAACATGCCTGCCACCATCCCCGACGACATTGCGAAGGCGCTCCAGACCGGCGGCCCGCCACCATCCGGCCTCTCGGCGGACGAGAGATATGCGTACGAGCAGCTCGACTTCTTCTACAAGCATGGCCTGGCCTACGCCCAGGAGATGAGTAACCGTCCCCAGACCCTGTACGGGATCGAGGATTCACCCATCGGCCTCGCTGCCTGGATGCTCGACCACGACGCGCGCAGTTACGCGCTCATCTCACGCGTCTTTGCCGGTCAGACAGAGGGGCTGACGGGAACCGACATACTCGACAACGTCACGCTCTACTGGCTGACGAACACGGCAGTCTCCTCGGCCCGCCTCTATTGGGAAAGCAAGCTGGCCTTCTTCGCGCCGAAAGGGGTCGCCATCCCCGTCGCCGTGAGCGCATTTCCCGACGAGATCTACACGGCCCCGCGAAGCTGGACAGAGCGGGCGTATCCCAGGCTCGTGCATTACGGCAGGCTCGAAAAGGGAGGCCACTTCGCCGCCTGGGAACGGCCGGAGGTCTTCGCGGCGGAGCTACGCGCGGGGTTCAAGTCCATGCGGAACTGAAAGGCGTCATCCGCGGCACCGACGACGCGCAGCCGTGACGAGCCGATAAGAGCCTGACATCCGCAAAGCAAAAAGGGGGACTGCATGACTGCGGCCCCCATTTTGCAACGTAACTAGGACGTTTCCACGACTTCATGGCGTTTCACCAGTGTGCCGCAGGAACAAAGTATGGAATTCCCAAAGCTCCTCACCCCAAAAAATACTGGATTCCATTAGTGGGCGCGGACTTCGGCAACTTTTAAGAATGGACCTCACCCGAATCGGAGCGCAGAAAGACGGTCACCTCGCGCAATTTTCGAGCCTGCCACGAGGGGGGAACAAAGTTTGGAAAAATCACCGGTCTTCGTATGGCTGCGACGACCTTCCGCGTGGAAAGAATGCGGACGATTCTCGGAACGAATTGCGAGCATCCGGGTGGGGCGGAAAGAGATGCCCATGTGCTCCGGCATCGTCGCCTCGCAGTCGGCGCTGTACTCATTGCGGCGGGGCGGCGCATTCGTTGTCATCCAGTCGTCCTCATCAACCGAAGGTGAAAGCGTAAGCGTGGGCATAGGCGTCCAGAAAGCGGATCTCGAACGTGTGTTCGCCGACGGCACCAACTGGTAGAGCCGCGTCTGGGTAATGGCACCGTTGCCGGCTGCATCGGTATCTGCACCGTGGCTGTCGCCAGGGGGCTTACCGTCGGGGATCGCAGCTGCCAAGATCGCCCTGGCTGATCTGGCAGACCAGTTGCCTGCGATGCTAACGGATGGCTTGCAAGACCAACTATCTCGGCTGCTAGTCCATCGCGTCTTTGAAATAGCACCCCATTCATCTATGATGGATGCATGGGAAAAATGAACTTGGACGAGCTCGAACGAGAGCAATTGTTGGCAGCCACGCGCAGCCAAACGGTGCGTGTGGCGGATGTGCGTCGGGCCAGGTTGATCCTGATGCTCGAAGACGGGGAATCGCGCGACGCGATCATACAGCGGCTCGGTTGCGATTCGCGCTTTATCGCGCGTTGGTCGCGCCGGTTTCTGGCCGAGCGGCTGGCGGGCCTGTACGCACGCCATCCCGGCAGAGCCCCCGCGCGCGCGCCGGAGAAGCTTGAGGCGCGTGTGTTGAACACCACGCTCAAGCGCAAGCCAGCCGACGGCTCCACGCATTGGAGTAGTTACAAGCTGGCCGCAGAGTTGGGCAACGTGTCGGTCTCGACTGTGCAACGTATCTGGCGCAAACATGGTCTGCGTCCCCATCGACTGGCACAGCACATGATCTCCAACGATCCGGACTTCGAGACCAAGGCTGCCGACGTCATTGGCTTGTACCTGAACCCGCCGGCGCATGCGGTGGTGTTCTGCGTGGATGAGAAGACCGCGATCCAGGCATTGAACCGCAAAGACCGCATGTTGCCGCTGTCGCCCGGGCGTGCCGAAAGCCATGGATTCGAGTACAAGCGCAACGGCACCTTGAGCCTGTTTGCCGCGTTGAACACGGCCACCGGAGAAGTGCTAGGCAAGACCGCGGCGCGCCACACCAGCGAGCAGTTCGTGGCGTTTCTGACCGATATCGTGGCCCATCAGCCCGATGGTCAGGAAATCCACGTGATCTGTGACAACGTGAGCAGCCACAAGACGTCGCGCGTCCAGGAATTCCTGCGGGCCCATCGGCACGTGCACATGCACTTCACGCCCACATATTCGTCGTGGCTGAACCAGGTGGAGAATTGGTTCTCCCGTATCCAGCGTGACGTCATTAGTCGCGGCATCTTTACTTCCGTGAAGGACCTGGACCGAAAGCTGATGCGCTACATCCGTCAGCACAACGAGAATCCGGCACCCATCAAGTGGAAGTACAACGACCCAACTCGGCGAATTCGCCCGGTGCCATTTAATTGACGCAGTGTACTAGCGCTCGACGAGCAGATCCAACGGATTGAGCAACGCATTATGGAATGGCGTCGCAGTGACGAAGCGTGCCACCGTATCTCCGACATCCCAGGGGTTGGCTTGTTGACAGCCACCGCCGCAGTCGCCGTCCTTGGGAACGCCCACACCTTCAAGTCCGGACGAGAGTTTGCAGCCTATCTTGGACTTGTGCCTCGACAAAATGGCTCTGGCGGCAAAGTCAAACTCGGCGGCATCAGCAAGCGGGGCGACGTGTACCTCCGCACCTTATTGATCCACGGGGCGCGAGCCGTGATCTCACGCGCCCGTCGTTTGCCTGACCATCTCAGATCCATGCTTGCAAGGCGACCTACGAACGTCGTCACTGTAGCGCTGGCCAACAAAATGGCGAGAATCATTTGGGCCCTGCTGGCATACGGACGCACGTACCAGGCACACCTCGCTCCACCATTGCCGGGTTGACTTCGATGCCACGACTACCCACACCTTTCACGGTTGCATAGGTTGATATCGAACGATGGCAAGATAGGTCGGACCGCGCAGAGGCAAACCTGAAACTTTACTAGGACAGTAGATGAGGACCTCTGCGGCGAAATCCATCGGGGCCGGCGGACTTACTTCTGCGATCGAGTCCGAATATAAGTCCGCAACCATCCTACTCGCCACCAACGCGATCAACGTGGGGCCAGATCGGCCCGAGATCAAGCCCTCGACGCGGCCGTCACACAAAGTGCGGAAGACCCATCATTACTTATATGGTCGCCTCCCTTTTGCAAGGGATATCGCGTTACCATGAGCCAAGTTCTCGGTGGGATCGATCGTATTCTCGCCCGTGTGGGTAAGCGCGGCACGGTCGGAGTCCAGGAATTCCTCCGCCGACTCGAACACCAGCGCCTTAAAGCCGAACTCGTGCAACAGGTCAGGCAGCGATTCGCGCACCGACGCATCGTCGTCGACCACCGCGATCAGCAAGCGGTCAGCCATCACAGATTCCCCACGGCCTGCCCCGCGCCCGCGAACGTGGACTGGCCAGTGGCAGCGGGACCATCGGCGGCCGCCATGCCGTCCGGACGACATGGGATGGAGAATGCAAAGGTGGCACCAAATGACTCGTTCGGAGTGGCCCACAGGTGGCCACCGTGGTTCTCGATGATGCAGCGACTCACGAACAGGCCGATACCCATACCGTCCTCCTTCGTCGTGTGGAACGCATCGAACAGCTTGTTCGCGCTCTGCGGTTCGAAGCCTGTTCCGGTATCGATCACGGCGAACCGCACCTGGTTGCCGTCGTCGCGTTCGATCCTGATCACCATCTGCCGCGGGCGGCCTTCCACGTCCTGCATCGCCTCCCCGGCGTTGAGAAGCAGGTTCAACACCACCTGCTGGAGTTGGACCCTGTCCCCGGTCACGGGGGGCAGATCGTCGGCGATTTCCTGGCGCAGCACGATCCGTTTCCTGAGGATTTCGCCGTGCAGCAACTCGACGACCTCATGTGCGGCCTCGCCCAGATCCACCGCGTCGGTCATGACGACACACTTCCTGAACAGTGCACGCAGGCGCGTTATCACCTCCGAGGCACGGTACCCGTCGCGGATCGTGCGCCGCATGATTTCCAATGCACCTTCGACATTGGGGGGGGCCGCGCCCAGCATGCGCAGGCCGGTGTTGGCGTTGGTCATGATGCCTGCCAGCGGCTGGTTGATCTCATGCGCGATCGAGGCGGTCAGCGCGCCCAGGCTGTTGACGCGGCTCACGTGAGTGAGTTCGGCGCGAAGCCTGTGGACCGCTTCCTCGGACTGCCGGCGCTCGGTGACGTCCTGCATGGCGCCGATGTAGTGCAACCGGCCCTGTGGGTCACGCGTGGCGTGAGCCCGCAATAGCACGTACTTGACCGATCCGTCGGGCAGCAGCAGGCGATAGTCGAACTCCAGGTCCTTGCCGTCCCGCGCCCGATCGATCATGTCATGAAGCACATGAAGGTCGCCAGGGTGGACCTCCGCGGCAAACATGTCCATCGTGATCGGCACGCCGGACTCGATCCCGAAGATCCGATAGAGCTGTTCCGACCAGTTGAGCTCGCCGGTTGCCGGACGCCAGCAAAAGCTTCCGCTCAGGCTGAGTTGCTCCACCTTGGCCATCAGTGCCGCGCTCTTCCGGAAGCTTTCCTGGCTGCTTTTCAGCGCTACATCGCTTCTTGCACGCTCAATGGCAATGCTCGCGATGCGCGTGAATTGTCCGATCAGATCGCGTTGGAATGGCGTGGGCTCTCCCGGCTCCGACCGATGGATGGCAAGCGTGCCAAGCAGTTCCTGCGTACGCGACAAAATCGGTGTCGACCACGTCGAGCGCAGTCCGTGTGCAAGGCATTGCTCTTGCCACTTCCCCGTCCAGCGCGACTCCGACGCAATATCTGATACGAGTACCTGCTCCTTCAGCCACGCGGCCATGCCACAAGGTCCCGACACAGGACTGAGGGGGGCCCCTGTCGAAAAAAGGATGGAGGCCGGCGGGAAACTTGGTGCACCCCACCACTGGATGGTCATGTCGCTGCTATCGATCTGCACGATGCAGCAGAGGCAGCCGCTCAGGATCTCTTCGACCAGGCGGCACAGGTCATCCAGAACCGTTGGCAAGGGCAGCCCCCTCGCGACCATTTCGAGCAGGCGCTTCTCACCCGAGCGCGCCGCCTCGGTCCGTTTACGTTCGTCGATATCCGTCTGCAGGAAATACCAGAGAAGGATCTGGCCCTCGTTGTCGCGCAACGGAAAGCCCTGCCCGTGAAACCATTGGTAGACGCCGTCGGCACGGCGATGGCGCGACTCGCCGTCATAAGGCTCGCCAGTGCTGAGCGATGCATGAAACGCCGCAATGACTGCCTCCCGGTCATCGGGATGGGTCAGGCCGTTGCTTTTCCAGGACTTGAGTTCCTCGAGGGTCACCCCGGCGTAGTCGAGCGTGTAGCGGTTGGCATGTAGCACGTCACCATCCCGGGTAAAGAGAACGACCCGGGTAGGCAGGCTGTCCACGATCAGCGCAAGGCGCTGCTCGTGCTCGCGCCGTGCTTCTTCGGCCTGTTCGCTGCCTTCGATAGCATCCACGATGCGACTGAGTTCTCTATCCATCACCGTTCTTTCCTGTTGGCGCGTGATAGCGCAACGATTGCTGTGTGCGGACGGCCCGTCAATATACTTGGTGTCGGTATTGGCGCGGGGTTGTGCCTCTGATTCGTTCCGTATCGAATCCCTTTTCTTGACGCGCCGAATGCCCGAGTGGCCGGCAAGCCTCTCTCGAGTTTTTCTGAAAACGTCCATTCCCGATCGTCCACAAATCCCAGGAATCGGAATACCCGGTGGTGGTGATTCCCATCTCGACTCAGCATTACATGATGCTCTGCAGAGGTGTAGGCGCGGCTCACAACTAGCTCCTAGGAAATCCAACGGCTTGTGTAGCAACTTCTCTGACCGGTTCACCCGCATCGGCAAACTCTGGCAGTCCTGCCCTAAGGGCGCCGCTTGCGCGTTACCGACGCTCGGTCAATCGTTAGAGGGATGTAGACGTCGGCAGCTGCCGACTCAGGCGCAGTCCCGGGCGACTCGAAGTGTCCGTTCAACCGGTTGCCGGAAGGATCCTCA
>NZ_JBSVZB010000061.1:0-26466 GCF_054072015.1 Cupriavidus sp. CP313
AAGCGCTTCCGCTTGGCGAAGTCTCAACCGCCCTCTGGGCCACGTTCGGCACGGTGCATGGCGAGACGCGGGAGGACCTCGAAGCGCAAGGGCTGATGCCGATCGGATACCAGCGCACCTCCCCATCCGGAGGCTGCCTTCACCCGAGCGAAGCCTACCTTGTCGCCATGCGGGTATCCGGTCTTGCGCCGGGCATCTATCACTATCGCTCCCATCGACACGAGCTGTCCGTCGTCCAGCAAGGCTTCGCGCCGGATGAGTTGGGGTCGCTACTTTGCGCGCAGACTTTTGCCAATGACCTGTCGTACGGCGTTTTCGTGACATGCCGGTTCGACAAGATGTGGTGGAAGTATCCCCATTCTCGCGCCTATCGTGTCGCACTGCTAGATATCGGCTGCCTGACGCAGACATTCCAGCTTGTCTGCGCTGCCCGCGGCATTCAATCGTGGCCGACGGGTTACTTCATGGATCACGAAATCAACGAGCGGCTCGGCGTCGAAACCGACAGAGAATCCGTCATGTTCTTCCTTGGAGCTGGGAAAGGAAATGGCGCCGTCGCCCGCGAAGCGCTTGACGCCGAGCTCAGAACGGCCGTCGAGCACGCGGCCGAGGGCCGCGTCTCGCAGTCGCTCAAGCACCTCACGCACGTAGAGGAACTGAAAGGGCCAGCCGAACGGCACCGGGCCATCGTCAATGCCTACACCAAGCTCAGCGATCCGCGTAGGCGTGCTTAACCGCATGGCGGCTCTCGCACGCCCGCACTCCGTCCGCGTCGCCTGATTTTCGGATCACAGGAGCCTCTGTGTCTTCAAGTCCGATTTATGCAACAACGCCCGTTCGAAGGGAAAGCGACATACGCGGATTGGATATTTTTCTATTCCCCCGGCATGGCTGTCCCACGGTTTCAACCACTACCGGTCCGCAAGCCGTAGGGATGTGGGCACTTCCGGTTTCCGGTGGCCCATTCCGGTCGTTCGCCTGAGCGCGGGTGGCGACGTCGGCAAAGCTCGCCTTGATCTCTCGAGGCAGGCCGGCAGCCTGCCGCAAGGCTTCGCCCTTGCTGCCGTGGAGACTCATGTTCCTACATGTGACAGACACCCCGATAGCCCGGTCGGCGTCACGGTGCCAGTCAATGTCAATTTGAAATCATTAGGTTAACCGATGCGGCGGATTCTTTACGAATCCCGGCCACCCCTCTTCACCGGCATTCTGCTGTCCCCGCTGCTGTCGCCTCACGCACAGTTGTGGTTGATCGGCCCCAGCGCCATCGGCTTCGACCTGGGCGCGCAGACCACCCTCGTCGCGCACCAGAGCATCGTCTATGGCATCGAACCCGGCGCCCGCAGCCGCCTAAATGCCGTGCTGTTCGTCAGCATGTTCACGGGCATGACCATCGGCGCCGGGCTGGGCAGCCTGGCCCTGGCGGCTTTCGGCTGGATCGGCGTGTCCGCCATGGCGACCGTCTCCGCGCTGGCTGCGCTTGCCGTGCGGCTGATGCCGCTGCGCGGTCAGCGGTGACAAGCGGGCCACCGGCTCGAATCGCCATGGCCTGCGCGGCTGGAGATGTCACTACGCTACCCTCGTCGCCCACGGCGATATCCCCTAATGACCTGCCCCCCCGACAGGCACCGGCACGTTGATGGCACCAGGACCAAGCTTGCAGGGCCCACGGTGCCTCACTCCGCGCGTATGGCAGGGAAAATCGGCGCCATGAAATGCGGCGGTGTCGCAGATTGCTCAATCCAGCACAAAGCCGGCACCACCATCCACGACCAGCACATGCCCGGGCTGGGGTTCCATGAGAGCCCTTCCGACTTGGTTCGCTACGACCCGGAATAAAGCGAGCGCTCCTTCGACTGCCGATCAGACGACAACATCCATTTTGCAATATGCAAGCGAATCTGCCGGCAAGCCTGGCATTCCCGTTTCAGAAAGAAAAAAACCGGCTCCAGTTGCCGCCACCCTCTTCTTGATCCAGCGGAGGTAGCGAGCATATATTTGCGTGTTTCCACAACAAATTCGACCGTCCAGAATCCGTCGCGATCACAACGGATGTCGACTTCATAATCGCACTGCAGTACGCCGAGTAATCGATTCAGGTCGGGCACAGTGATGAGCGCCTCGGCAAGCGCCGCAGAAGAGCTTGAAGACATGGGATACCTCATTAGATCCAGACACGGCGCTGTCTAAGTCAAGAGCCGCGTCAAGGTCAAAACTGGAGCGCGACGGATACCCCCCGCCGTTCGGCCTGGGCGGCGACACCATGACCCTGATCCCGCCCTGATCAGACTGGTTCGCAGCACGCAGCCCACGCGCTCCCTGCATGGAACGTAGAAGTCTACCCGCCCCTGCGTCAGCCTTCGTCCTCGAAGAAGTCGGCCTCCTTCACACCCGGGCCACGGTCCGCGATGTGCACCACCACCTGTTTCGGGTCGCCGCAAACCGACTGGCTGCCCGACCTCATCCGAATCGTATCGACGGGCTGCTCGGCGCCTGGACCGGCAGAGAATCTGTCATGTTCCTTCCTGGAGCCCAAAAGGAACCGCCCCCTTCTCCCTGGCTCTCCCCGGAAGTGCTTAGTCCGCTACGGGAGGTCGCGGCGAGGAGCTTTGCCGTAGCCGAAGACAACGGCGTCGCTCTGCCGCTCACGAGGCACCTGTTCCGCCTGATACAACGCGACCTGCAACTGCTGTCGCTACCGCCCGCCTTTCATATCGGAGTCAACATCACTGCGGACCATCTGGCCAGCCCCGACATGATCGCGGACGTACATCGCTTGCAGCAAGGACTTCGTGCCTTGTCGCCAAGATTGGTTCTCGAAATCACGGAACGCAAAGTAGTTCCCGACACCGACCTTGTACAGAAGAACATGCCGGCACTGCGCACGGCTGGTGTGCAATTCGCGACCGACGACTTCGGCACCGGGCACAGTTCGCTGGCCTACCTGGAAAGGTTCTCGGTCGACTACATAAAGATCGATCGCGGCTTTGTCTCCGCGATAGGCACGGACGCCGTCAATGCCCCGGTGCTGGAGTTGATCATCGCCCTGGGTGCCCGCCTTGGCGTCACCCTGATAGCAGAGGGGATTGAGACCGAGACACAGGCGGCCTACTTGCGCGGCAAGGGCGTGAAGTATGCGCAAGGCTTCCTGTTTGCCCGCCCCATGAGCGCGGAAGCGCTGCGGTCGTGGATCGACAACCCCGCAACCGGCGATCGCTCGCGCGAGATGGGCCGCCTGTAGCAACACGCGAGGTGCCCGCGGACCCACCGGCATCCAAGAATCGATCGATGCCTTGCAACTGGTGGCTACAAGGCACACCATCTTCAGACCTCTTCGCGTATCGCCATTGGCCGCGCTCCGACGTGGTTCTCTGCCACGCCTCCTGACGCGAGCGTTCGTCTCACTGCGCGTGGATCCCGATGCACCCGATCTTCGGCACGCGAATCACAGGATTGCCATCTCAAATTCATATCTTCATTTTCTTCATCGCTTCCCATATCCGGATCTCATAAATAGATTTTGCAATACAAAGAAGACGAAAAAACATCGTAATATTCAACACACGCTCATTCCCGGAAATTGGCATATTGAATCCGGAAAATATGCATTGCGTGCCTCCGATTTCATTCATATTCTTCAGACGTCTCTCAGCCAGCAAGGAGCAGATAAATGATCTAGGACGATCCGCCACTTCATCCCGATACTCATCAACCTAAAGGAAATCAGCATGCACCCCAATCACGACATCATTGAATTCCTGAAGTCGGACGACTTCGAAACAGCCAATGCGACGGACAGCACGCAAGGAAGAGCCGGCGGAGCGATCCTGGAGATCGGTGCGTGGGTCTACAAGTAATCCTCGCCTAAGAACGGTGCCCATCCGGGCACCGGCCCGGCGGGCAGGACACGGTATGGCGCACCGTTTGAGACGATAACCCGGCGACGCGGAGGCATGCCGCCATGAAACCGACGAAATGGTATGAACGAGAACATTCGCTTTGCGTGGTTCGAAGATCAGCTGATCGCGCTGAATATCGCCGACGACACCTATACGATTCTCTCCGCCGAGCAATCCGACAGGCTGCGCAAGCATGTCACGGATGGCCGCGCCAACATGGCGCGCGATGCCATATGCAGAATGGCGCCAGAAAGTGCGTCGGCCCGGTCGATCATCGCCGGTGTTCGGCGCAGCTACACCGGTGTCTCGCAGAACCGCTGGGACTTGACGAGCCGCGATGTCTCCTTTTCAGTTGGCGCGGGGCTTGTCGCGCGCGCCTTGATGGCGCTGCACGCCGTGCATCGGTGCTGCGCCACAGAGCGCCTGGGCGGACTGATGCGCCTGATAGAACAAGAACGGGAACGTCGGCACCGGAAGCCAAGGCGGGACGTCTATGACCTCGTCAGGTCGCTGAATGCCGCCTGCATGCTGTATCACAGGAAAACAAAGTGCCTCGAATGGGCTGGCGCCTTGCTCCTCGTTGGCTTTCGACACGGGTTCGATCTGCGCCTTGTGGTCGGCGTGCAGAACCGTCCTTTCTATGCCCATGCCTGGGCCGAGCATGAAGGACGGATCGTCGGCGATGAGCCAGGCTTGCGCAATCAGCTTGCTGTCATTCTCGAGATCAACTGAGAGCCGGATCGCCATGGTATTTGCGATACTCCAGCCCGATGTCCCGCGAGCAGCCGGCAAACGCACGCCGGGACGGCATGCCTGGTCTGACGCCCATGGGCACATCGCCGATTTCTACTCGTCGGCACACGCCGATGCGTCGACACTCGGTGAGAACCCCGAAGCATCGTGGGCTATCGCCGGACAGATATTCTCCGGCGACAGCGGATTGCCCGCATCGGCTGCCGAAGTCGTGCAGGTCATCCTGCGAGCGCCCGAGGAGGTGAGCCGGCGGTTCTGGGGCCCCTACTTTGTCGTCGTCTACCACAAGCTCCGGAACCGCTTCCTGATCCTCACCGACCCTTGCGGCCAGCATCCGGTGTTCTATCGGCTCGCCGCCGATGGCACCTTGCACGTCGGCAACCGGATCACCGATTTTCCAGTGCTGGGTGCCGCAGCGCGCGAGCCGGATATCCATTTTCTGCACCAGTTTCTTGTCCATGGATGTGGTGACCCAACGAGAACCGGGTGGAGCGGTATTTCACTGCTACCGCCCGGACAGGCCTTGTGCTGGACACGTGCTGCCGCACCGGAACGCTTTCGCGCGTGGTCACCTTGGCGCTGGGGGCCGCAGGCCGATAACCGGGGGTTCGTGGACTTGCTGACGATGGTCCACCGGTCGATGTTGCGTGACCGGGATGCCATCGTTCTTGAGCTTTCCGGTGGTATCGACTCCACGTCGCTGGCGGTGGCATTGCGGCGGGCGAACCTGCACCGGCGGACAATCGCGATCACGCACTTCGATCCGATGCGGGCGTCTTCCAACGAGGTGTCGATCGCCAGGAGTGTCGCGAGATCCTGCGACATCGAGCACAGGACGTACCCGCTACTGGCGCGGTTGCCGTTTTCTTCCGTCGACCGCTTGCCGGCCGTCGCCCGCCCAGCCACGAACCTTTGCTTCCTCGCGCGCGAGGCCGACATGGCGCGACTGGGCTTTCGCGGCAAGGACAGCGTGATACTGAACGGCCACGGCGGCGATTCGCTGTACCTCGCGCCTCCACCGTTCTCCATACTCGTCGACGCAGTGTCCGGCCTGCGCGTGGTGCGGGCCGCGTCCGCGCTGGCAGCGCTTTCGATCCAGTACCGTCTGCCGATCTGGAGCGTGCTCAGGTTTGCGGCAGACGAGGCATCCGCGTATCTGCGAGGCCCGTTCACGCAGAAGGCGCAGGCATTGGCGGCGGGGAAGGAATGCGAGCCACCGGCCGCGGGCTTGTACGACGACGTCCTGCCAGGCATCTCGCTGCGGATGAAACCCGGGAGGCGCCATCAGATGGCAGCGCTGGCCGCGATCCTCGATGACGCGCTGGTGGAACCCTACGCGGCGCACAGCCGACCCGTCATGCCGTTCCTGTCGCAGCCGATCGTGGAACATGCGCTGCGAACAAGACTCGAAGAGACGTTCTCCGCCGACTACAATCGACTGAACGTGCGACAAGCTGTCTATCGTGTGTCGGGATTGCAGAATCTCTGGCGAAGGGACAAGGGCGACATCATGCACGCGGCCCTTCGCGGCATCAAGGCGAACCATGCGCACATTCGGGAAACCTGCCTCGACGGCTGGTGTGCATCCGCAGGGTTCATCGACGTCGACGGCATGGAAAAGATCATCAAGCGGACGGCACTGGGGTATCCGACAGGCCTGATGGAGATCACCCGAATCTATGCCGCGGAAATGTTCGTGCGCGGCCTTGGCGGCAATACATGAAGGAACGGCTCCGCATGACCGCCGCGTGAAGACAATAGCTCTGGGAAGAACGATGCGATTCGCTGCCGCACTTTGCAAGGACTGGATATTTGCCTACAAGATCACGCTTGGCGGATATCGGGCACTACCCCTCCATTTTCTTGGCGCCACCCTGTTCGTCGCGTTTGTAGCAGGACTTTCCACGCTGGTTCCGTACCTCTTGAGAGAGACAACTAATGCGCTCTCGATGGATGGCGCGCGTCAGGCCGGGGGTTACGCGGTCCTGTTCGCCGGTGCTTACGGACTTGCCTGGACTACGGCCCACGCATTCGAATGGGTGAAAAACATGCTTTCCGCAGCCATGCTCGCAAGATGCGACGCGGCATTCCATCATGCCCTGTTTGCCAATCTCATCCGTGCGGACTATGCGCGCCTTACGGAAGAAGATCCCGGCAAGCTCGTTTCGGTCATTGCACGAAGCCGGGAGGCCTTCAGCGCCATCACGTTCACGGTGTTCTGGGTCATCGTTCCCACCGTCATCCAGCTCCTTCTCTCGAGCGCCGTATTGTGGCGGCTGGCCGATGGCACGGTCGCGCTCACATTTGTTGTTTCGATGGCCACGCTCTTTGCCGCCACCTGGTTTCTCGCGAGCAAGAGCAAGACCGCCCACGAGGAGATCTTCACTGGTGCGGATATGCTGTCGAGCCATCTTGTCGAGAAGCTCGGCTTCCTGTTCGACATCAAGCTCAACAATGCATATCTCAGGGAAGATGCGGCGCTGCAGCGGATTCTCAACGTGTACGTCCGCAAGCTGTCGCGCGGCAATGCGCGCCTCGCACTCCTGCTCGCCGCCCAGGCGGTCTGCACCGGCCTGTTGCTCACCATCTTTGCCGTCACTACGGCCCAGGGCGTGACCCGATCGGCATTGCAGGTTGGCGATTTCGTCATGATCGTCGCCTATGTCGTCGCGCTGGCGATGCCATTCACCGCACTGGCAGGCTCGCTGTCCGACTTGCGCCGCAATCATCTCGCGCTGCGCGAGGGTTTCGGCATCCTGGACCTGCCGCCCGAACGGCGTGAATCCGGCAAACACTTCGACCTCTCGGCGCCCGAAGTCTATCGCCTCGAGCACGTGGAGGTGACGCACGGCGGAAAGCAGATCCTGCGCAACGTGAACATGACGATCAAACGCGACGAGCTTGTCGTGCTCACTGGTCCGTCCGGCGCGGGGAAATCGAGCCTGGCAAGCCTGATGCTCGGACTTGCGTGCCCCACGGCGGGAACGGTATCCCTCTACGGCGCAGATGTCGGGGAGATGTCCGTCAGCGACATCGCACGCGAGATCGCCGTCGCCCCGCAAGCGCCCATGATCCTGACCGGAACGCTCAGGGCGAATCTGGTCTACGGCTGCGACAGCCCGCAGTCAGACGCATCCCTGCACGACCTCGTTGCGTTGCTGGAACTGGAGGAACTCGCCAGTGAGGAGCACGGAAACGTGCTCGATCGGGAATTGGGAGTCCAGGGACAGGCACTGTCGGGCGGGGAACGCCAGCGTGTCGCGCTCGGCCGGGCGCTCGCGCGCCGTCCGTCCGTCGTCATTCTCGACGAGCCAACCTCATCGCTTGACGCTGCGCGCGAGGCACGAATCTTCGCGCGTATCCGGGAACGTGTGCCAACGCTGATCGTGATTACGCACCGTCATCTGCTGCTCCAATGGGCGGATCGTGCATATCGGATCGATAACGGCCATGTTCATGAGTACGCCGGAAAGCCCGGCCTTCGCGAGCCGGCAGATTCCTGACTCGCGGGTTTCACTGCAGCGCAGGCGCGCGCGCCCGGCGCACACCACTCCATGAGGAAAACCTCTCGCTCCTGGCGCCACGCGGCCGCCGGCCTCGTCGCCGTGCTCACGACCGCCACACTCGCCTGGTACTGGCTCGCGCCAGACAAGCAGCCCCGGTACCTGACCGCAACGGTCGAGCGCGGTGACATTGAAAGCGCCGTGCTCGCGATAGGCACGCTACAGGCGTCCAAGCAGGTCGACGTCGGCGCGCAGGTCACCGGCCAGATCCAGTCGCTGAAGGTCGAGCTGGGCGACAAGGTCAAGAAAGGACAATGGCTCGCACAGATCGACCCGGTGCTTCCGCTGAATGAGCTGCGCCAGAAGAAGATCCACGAGCAGGACCTCATTGCGAGGAAGCTGGCGACGGCCGCGCGGCTCGCGCAAGCCGACCTCAAGCTCCGCCGTCAGCGGCAGATGCTGGCGGACGATGCAACCTCGCGGGAGACTTACGAAACCGCGCAGACGGAGCGCGACGTGCAGCACGCCGAACTCGCCTCGCTCGACGCGCAGATCCGCACGGCCCGCATCCAGATCGAGACCGCGCAGGCCAGCCTCGGCTACACGCGGATCGTCGCGCCGATAGACGGCGAAGTCGTCGCGATCGTCACGCAGGAAGGCCAGACCGTGATCTCGAATCAGCAGGCGCCGGTGATCCTGAAGCTTGCCGAGCTCGATACGATGACCGTAAAGGCGCAGATATCCGAGGCCGACGTGAGCCGCGTGCATCCCGGCCAGACGGCATACTTCACGATTCTCGGCGAACCGGACAAGCGCTACTACGGCAAGCTGCGCGCGATCGAGCCCGCGCCGCACAACTTTTCCGACATGCCGAGTGGCCCTTCCGGCGGCGTGGGCGGCGGCTCGTCCAAGCCGAGTACCGCCGTGTTCTACAACGCGCTGTTCGAGGTGCCGAATCCCGCCCACCGGCTGCGCATCGCGATGACCGCGCAGGTTGGTGCGCTCCTCGGCACGGCGCGCCAGGTACTCCTCATTCCGGTCGCCGCACTCGGCGCGAAGGCACCTGACGGCCGCCACACCGTGCGCGTGCTCGGCGCCGACGGCAAGGTCGTCACGCGCCAGGTCCGCGCCGGGCTGAACAACAACGTGAAGGTCGAGGTGCGCGACGGGCTGAAATCCGGCGAGCAGATCGTGATCGGCGAGGCGGCCGGCACTGCCTCCGACCCGGGATCCTGACAATGCAGCAGCCGTTGTTGCAGCTCACCGGCGTGACGCGCCGCTTTCCCGCCGGCGACCGGGACGTGGTCGTGCTGAAGGACGTCAATCTGTCTATCGACGCGGGCGAGATCGTTGCGATCGTCGGCGCATCAGGTTCCGGCAAGTCGACATTGATGAACATCCTCGGCTGCCTGGACCACCCCAGCGCGGGCAGCTACCGCGTTGGCGGCCGCGAGACCCGCGACCTCCACACGGATGCGCTTGCGCAACTGCGGCGCGAGCGTTTCGGCTTCATCTTCCAGCGCTACCACTTGCTGCCACATGCCGATGCGACGGCGAACGTCGAGATGCCGGCCATATACGCGGGCAGCGCGCAGGGCGTCCGGCGCGCGCGCGCGGGACGCCTGCTCGCGCGCCTCGGGCTCGGAGACCGCGCCGGGTACCGGCCGGGGCAGTTGTCCGGCGGACAGCAGCAGCGGGTCAGCATCGCACGCGCGCTGATGAACGGCGGCGAAGTGATCCTCGCCGACGAGCCGACAGGCGCGCTCGATTCGAGAAGCGGCCGGAACGTGATCGGAATCCTTCGCGAGCTGAACGCGCTGGGTCATACGGTCATCATCGTCACACATGACGAGCATGTGGCGGCGCATGCACGCCGCATCGTCGAAATCCGCGACGGGGAGATCGTCGCGGACCGCCCGAATACCCCTGCCGCGGACCCGGGGGACGCCGCCGCACGTGCGAGCGGATCGGGCGCGCATGACCTCGATCGGGTCCCCCTGCCTTCGCCACCCCGGCACCCGGCGGGCGCCGGCCGTTTCGCCGAGGCATTCCGAATGGCATGGCTCGCGCACATGTCGCACCGGCTGCGCACGATCCTGACCATGCTCGGCATCACCATCGGCATCACGTCCGTGGTATCGATGATCGCGATCGGCGAAGGTGCGAAACGCTATGTGCTCGACGAGATCGCCAGCATCGGCACTAACACGATCGACATCCACCCGGGCCGCGACTGGGGAGACAACCAGGCGGACAAGATCCAGACGCTCGTGCCCGCCGACGTGGCCGCACTCGCCGAGCAGCACTACATCGACGGCGCAACGCCCGAGACGTCGCGCAATCTGCTGCTGCGCTACCGGAACATCGACGCCAACGCGCTCGTGAGCGGCGTCGGCGACAGATTCTTCCGGGTGCGCGGCATGGCGCTCGCGCAGGGCATCGGCTTCGGGTCCGACACCCTGCGCACCCAGGCGCAGGTCGCGGTGATCGACCAGAATACGCGCCGCAAACTGTTCGGCGCGAACACGAGCCCGCTCGGTGCAGTGATCCTCGTCGACAACGTGCCGTGCGTGGTGATCGGCGTGACAGCGGACAAGAAGCAGGCGTTCGGCGACACCAAGAGCCTGAACGTATGGGTCCCGTATACGACCGCGAGCAATCGGCTGTTCGGCCAACACCATCTCGACAAGATCACCGTGCGGGTGCGCGACGGCCAGCCAAGCGAGGTGGCCGAGAACAGCCTCGTGAAGCTGATGACGCAGCGCCACGGCCGCAAGGACTTCTTCACCTACAACTGGGACAGCGTCGCCAGGACGAATGAGAAGATCGGCCAGTCGATCACGCTGCTGCTGTCGCTGATCGGCGTGATCTCGCTCGTCGTCGGCGGCATCGGCGTGATGAACATCATGCTGGTGTCGGTCACCGAGCGTACGCGCGAGATCGGCATCCGGATGGCGGTCGGCGCACGGCAGAGCGACATCATGCAGCAGTTCCTCGTCGAAGCCGTGCTGGTATGCCTGATAGGCGGCATCGTCGGGCTCGCGCTGTCATTCGGTGTAGGCTTTGTTTTTTCGCTGTTCGTCTCCAAATGGAGCATGATGTTCTCCGTCAGTTCGATCGTCGCGGCGTTCCTGTGTTCGACGCTGATCGGCGTCGCCTTCGGCTTCCTGCCCGCGCGCAATGCCGCAAGGCTCGATCCCATCGACGCGCTCGCACGCGATTGAGGTGATGTGGCGATGAACCCCATTTCGACCGCCACCCGCCACCTGCTCGCACTCGCGTGCGCTGCCGAACTGCTTGCCGGCTGCGCGAACGCGCGGCACCAGCCGTTGCCCGCTGTGAACCTGCCCGCGCAATGGACGGCTTACGACGTGGACGGTACGGCTCTCGCTTCTCCGGGTGCATCCGCGCCCTCCGATGCCGCGCCGATCCCGGCAGAATGGTGGCGCAGCTTCGGCGATCCGGTGCTCGACCAGCTGATTGCCGATGCGCTCACTGTCAACAGCGACCTCGCCGTGGCCGCGATCCGCGTCTACCGCGCACAACTCGAGGCGGGACTGGTTGCGACCAGGATGACGCCGGGAGTGACTCTTGGCGCGACTGGCTCGAGCCCGTTCGGTGCACGCCAGACCGGGCGCACGATCAGCTTCACCGGCGCGTTGAACTACGAGCTCGACCTGTGGGGCAAACTTGCGGCGCAACGCGACGCAGCGCGCTGGAGTGCTGGCGCGACGCAAGCTGACCGCGACGCGATACGGCTTTCGCTGATCGGCAAGACGGCCGGGGCGTACTGGCGGCTCGGTCTGCTTAACCAGCAGATCGCGCTCGGCAACGAGAATATCGCGGGCGCGGAACGTGCGCTTGCGTTGGTACGCACGCAGCATGCGGCGGGCACGGTATCGGGGCTCGACGTCGCGCAGGCCGAGCTGAACGTATCCACGCAGCGCGCGAACCAGGCGCGGCTGGTCCAGCAACGCACCGAGCAGCGGCACGCACTGGCGATCTTGTTCAACCGGCCTCCGCAAGCGCTGGCCGCCGAACCCGCCTCTCTGCCCGACCAACCGCCGCCAGCAGTGCCGGCGGGCCTGCCCGCCGACCTGCTGAGCCGCCGCCCGGATCTGCGCGAAGCCGAACTCCAGCTGCGCGCGTCGCTCGCGAACGTCGATGCGACGCGTACCAGCTTCTACCCGTCGTTCACGCTGACCGGTTCGGCCGGCATATCGAGCGTGAGCCTCGCGGGCGTGCTGTCGAATCCGGTCGCGACACTCAGCCTCGCGTTGCCGTTCATCCAGTGGAACGTCATGCAGTTGCAGATCAAAGTGTCGCAAACGCGATATGAAGAAGCCGCTGTCAACTTCCGCCAGAAACTGTACGCCGCGCTCGGCGAGGTCGAAGATGCGCTATCCGCGCGCGTGCAACTCGAACGCGAAGGCGAACAGGGCGCGCAAGCGCTGGTCCTGGCGCAGCGCGCGGAAGCGCTTGCGCGAGCGCGTTTCATCGCCGGCGCGACCGGCGTGCAGCAGTGGCTCGACCAGCAGCAGCGGCGGCGCGATGCGCAGCTGGCCAACGCGCAAAACCGGTTGGAGCGGCTCAACAACCGTATGAAGCTATACCAGGCGCTCGGCGGCGGCGATCAGTGGCCGGATTCCGACGACAAACAAAGTACGGGTCCACATTCCGTGTCATGAGCAATTCGAATGTGCACCCGCCAGCCACGCTCGTTGGGCACAACAGGCGCCTCCTTATTCGACGGCACCGTTTCATTGAAGCGTATTAACGCAGCTTGCTCGAGCCTTGCCGGGCTTGGCTGCCCGCGCGTAGCGCTGCAAGCCTGAAACGACAGGCACTGCCGGTGCAACAGCCGGAAGCATGCAGCCTGCATGGATATCTCTTGGTCCCCCTTATTAACCAAATTCCTTGATATCCCCTTTTTTGCTCGTCATCGGCGACGTGCTCATCCGGCCCGGCGGCATTGCCTTTGGGCATTTTCGCGTTGAGGACGTACGGTATTTCGTCGCGCAGGTTATCCCGCGAAAAGATCCAGGAACCCGCGTGTAGTCTCACTTCGCGACTGCTGCGGCAGTGCGCCTGCACGAAGGCTAGCACGGGGTCGAGTTGGCGCCAGCGCCGTATCGCTCCGCGTATGGTTGCGAGTGTATATTGCCGGCCTTCAATCGCAAAATTGATCACCCAGGAACCACTGTGGTCACAATGAATATCCGTGTAATACGGGCATCGAAGACAGCGAATCAGGCGATCAAGCTCGGCAACGGTGATCAACTCGTCCTGGGTAATTCGACAACGGAGTCTGCGGATGTTTGTGGAGATTGCATATTCGCGGCGCGAAGGTCGACATCCTGGCAGCGTTTCCCGTTTCAATCCTCGGCGCGGGCACGTTCATGACGGTGAAACACATGGGGGATGGAAGAGTTGATTGGGAAAGAAATTTGTTCTTATCTAATTTTTATTAGTGTTCGCCACCGCGATTCTTTCGCCTAGAATTATCGACACCCGAACCGCTGCAAAGAGGCGTTGTTGCATAAATCGGACTTGAAGACACAGAGGCTCCTGTGATCCGAAAATCAGGCGACACGGACGGAGTGCGGGCGTGCGAGAGCCGCCATGCGGTTAAGCACGCCTACGCGGATCGCCACTTCTGTTGCTTGCGAGCCGATGCCACGCGCCCACAGGCAATTGCCCGTGAGCGTCTTGAGCCGGTACATCAGGTTCTCCACCAGCGAGCGGCAGTTGTAACCGCAGCCCTTCTTCCATTCCTCTCGCCCGTTTTGCGCAATGGCGTCGATGGCCTCGTTGCGCCACTGCGCGCCGGGCGTTCTCTCAGACCAAGGCGCAGCACCTTCGCGCGGTGGGATCGACGGTTGCGCCCCGCGGGCTTCGATTTGAGCGGGGCGAAGTTGGAACGGCTGATGCTGTTCAATTGCCGGAAGCTGGCCGAATTACCCGGGCTGGACGTGCAGGACCGTCTGCGGGACTTTTTCGCCTCGCGCGTAGCGCTTGACCTGAATGCCTTGCGTGACCGGGATTGGTCCCCTCTACTCGTTCTGTCCGCCTGTTTTCGGGCAGCATGAAATGGAACGATGACGCCAGGGTCCGCCTGGCTGCACGTGGATTGGGCGAGAAGGGTAGCCTCTGGCCATAATTTACCTTTCTCGGCGGTCGCACGCCCTAGCGCCTGCCCAACTCAACGGAGCAGTGATGGATACCCCTAATCTCATCCTTCCGCGCTGCTTCCCCGTTTGTTGATTTCGTTTGATAGAAATTGTCAACAGGCTCTAGCAGGAACTGAGCAGCGATACGAAGCCGAGCGCCGAGTAGTCGCCTCCAGGCCTAACCGACTGCCCCGTCTGACCTTCTAGGCCGCTGCGTGATTGCGTCATTCATTTGACAGCGGACATTTTCATGCCCCGGCCAACCTAGCGCCAATGAACCCGCCCACGGCCCCGGCCACGAACGCGAATCCAGCCAGCAGCAGCACGAACCGACGCGCCTTGCCCTCAAGCGCCGCATTCGCGGCGACGAGCTGCGCCGCGCCCGTGTTGAGCTGATTCCCGATCAGCGCGGCCGCGTGCCGGCCCGCCTCCGTCAGCTTTCCCGATTGCTGGTCAATCAGCGACTCGAGGTTAAGCCTGGCCGCGAGGAACGCTTTCCCGGCAGCGTCCTTCGTAGCTTGCTCGATCTTCGTGGCCAGTCCTTCGTCTGCCTGCTCGACACGACGCACCATGGCGTCCACGTCTTGCAGTAGCTCGGCCATGAGCGCTTCTCGGGCAGTCGATACGTTGTTACCGCTCATTGCTGCCCCGTTACTTGAACAGCGCCTTGAACACGCCTTCAAGGTTTCTGTGCGCCGACTTGGCCAGCCGCTGCGCCGAGATCATGCTTACCGCGTGCGCCTTGCCGGCTTCATCCTTGGCCTCGCGCAGCATGGCACGGTAGTCGGTTTCGTCGGCCATCACTTCCGCGACGTCTTTTTCAGCGGCCGCAGCCGCTCGAAGATCTCGTTGCTGAACAGCACGGCATCCGGGCGCAGCGTAAAACCTTTGTGCGTGTCGTGGTAGCCGAACACCGGGCCAAACAACCGCGGTAGGTCGCCGGCATCATCCACATCAACTTTGTTGAACACCACGCGGATCTTCCTGGCAGGCACGCCCAGGCTGGCCAGCGTCCTGATGGTGTTTACGGTGTCCGCTTGCTGCTTTTTCTCGCTCACCACAGGCACGACGTAGTAATCGAATTCCTCGTGTGACCCCTCGAACTGGCCCATCAGCTTGACAAATTCCTCGACGTTGGAGGCGCCAATATCCACGATGGCGGAATCTAGCTCCATCAACTCTTCCTGCAGGCTTCCGAACTCCTTGCCCTTGAGACGCTCCACGTCGGCGGCGTTATCTGACGCGCCGGCGTTGATCGTCTCGACGGCAAACTCTGGCGCGTTCATGCGCGGCGCGAGCAGTTGCTTGGCCAAGGTGGTCTTACCCACGTTCCCGCTGAAATTGATGATGGCAACTTTCATGGTTTGCGGCTCCTTCGGTTTTTCTTCGCAATGCGTTCGTAATACGCCATTTCCTCGGCCTGCTTGGCCGGGTCGGGTTTCATCAAGCGGTCAAGCTCCAGCATCGAGATTGGTCCGCGTGACACGGGTGTCTCAGGTGAATCCGTTTCATACGAATCAGATTCACCGGCCTGGACCGATGCAGGGGGCGCGGCCGCCCGTTGGCTGACAGGCCCCTGCCGCCCAACGGGCTTGCGCTTCTTCCGGTATTGGTACAGATAGGTATTCAGTGTCGCTTTGGTCAGATCGATCCCGCTGTCTTGCAGGATCTTTAGAATGTCCACGATCCGTACGCCGGCGGCGATCCGCTCTTCAATCACGGGCATCACCTCCCGCACCCTCGCCGCCTTGGTCTTCGGCTCTAGCGCCCTCAAGGCTTGTTCCAGATGGCTATTAGGCATTTCTACACCAACTTTGCATCCTATGCGCATCCCGCCTACTCTCTGCCGGGCTTGCGCTTCTTCTTCCGGTGTTGGTAGAGATAACTTCTAAGCGTCGCCTCGCTCAGGTCGATCCCGCCATCTTGCAGGGCCTTCGCAATGTCCGCGATCCGCACACCGGCGGCGATCCGCTCTTCTATCACGGGCATCACTTCCCGCACCCTCGCTACCTTGGTTTTCGGCTCCAGCGCCGTCAAAGCTTTTGCCAGATCGCCATTCGGCATATTGCCCTCCATTTGCATCCCGTTCGCATCCTGCCAATCTTATGGACATCTGATTCCAGCCAAATTTCCATCTGATATCGCGATACATCGAGTTTAGGACAGCGGTATGCCATGAAAGTTCATCTTAGATCCTTCTAATGCAAATCTTAGATCCGCCAAATTTAAATATTGACTCTGTCTTACGTGAGCATTAATTCCGTCTTATACAAATCCTACTTGAGCATTCCATGTCTGGATCATAGCCACCCTAGGCGCATTCGATTTGCATCCTTTGCGCATCCAACCCGCCTACGCCTTCGGCTTATTGATCGGTACGCCCTTAACACCTTGGAGGTTTTGGTCCTTAACAGGTCCAAAACCTCAATACACATCACGCACCCCCAAAGGGGGTACAAAACCCTTTTGAAATCAGGCATTTAGCCATATTTCCACGAAAATAGATGCTATAGTTTTTCTATAGGAACTTCCCGGAATGCCGCATGTCTCCTAGGTTTATGCCTATAGATTTTTCTATAGATGGACAAATCACAGATGAGCAGCGGTAAACCCATCCCTGTTTGGTACTCGGAAGAGGATCGCCGCCGGGTCGAAGAAGCGGCCGCACTGGCCGGCTACAAGCACTTGTCGAAGTACATCCGAGACAGATCACTCGGCCGTGGCGGCTATCTAGAAGCTGGCCGCGACAGCACGCAGACATGGGCCGACCGACAAGAGCTTGTCGGTCGGCTGGCTGAGATCGAGCGCAGTCACAAGGCATCGCATGCGCTGCTGGCGATGCTGCTGTTTCTCGCGCGCAAGAAGGCGACCACGGGCGAATTCAACGAGTTGGTTCTCGCATGCGAAAGCGCCGGCGTACCAGCCGACGTGCTGGCCACCACGTTGCCCGAGCTGGCCGCGCTACTGACCCGCTTTACGGAGGATTCGTAATGTCACAGACCACCAGCAAGATCGAGGCCGAAGTCAATGCCGTCATCGTGGCGCCGACGGCGAGTCACTGGCCCAAGGTCGCGCTTGCCTTGCGCCGCGGCTGCGTTGATGCGGCCCATGATGCCGAGCTGTTGCGTCGCGCCTGCAATGCTGTTCTCGGGAGGGTGTGAGCGATGCAGAAACACGAAGTCGAAAATGCCACGATGATGTCCGGCGTCGGCCTGCCGATAGCCGGCTGGCTGGCCGGCGCATACACCGGCAGCGTACCGCTGTCGCCGTTCCCGCAAGCTCTCACTGAAGCGCTGCACGTTACGCCGCATAACCCCTTCATCGTGAGCGGCGTCGTTGTCGGATTAGGGCTGGCCGCAAGCGCGGCGTTCCTGCTCCATGAGTACTGCGACGATGGTTTCAGGGGGGCGCCGTATCGCCGCTGGATGCGCGGCTCGCGCATGGCGAACTGGTACCGCGTAAAGAGCCTGGTCAACGCGGCCAATCGCCGCGAGAATCACCGCCGGCGCGAGGAAGAAAAGGAAGCCAAGGACTTGGCCCCCATCATGATCGGCCGCATGCCTATGCCGATCCACCTTGAAAACCGTAACACGCTGATTTGCGCGTCCGTGGGCGCGGGCAAATCCGTGGCGATGGAGAGCATGATTTCGGCAGCCGTGAAGCGGCGCGACAAGATGGCCGTGATCGACCCGAACGGGACGTTCTACTCGAAATTCAGCTTTCCCGGCGACACGATTCTCAATCCGTTTGACCGTCGCTCGTCAGGCTGGTCGCTGTTCAACGAGCTTAAGGGCGTGCATGACTTCGACCGGATGGCGAAGAGCGTCATCCCGCCACAGGCCGATCCGGGCGATGAGCAGTGGTGCGCCTACGCCCGCGACGTACTGGCCGACACCATGCGCAAGCTGGTCGAGACGAACAACCCCGACCAAGACAAACTTGTGAACCTGTTGGTGCGCGAGGAAGGCGAGGTCATCCGCGCATTCCTTGCGAACACCGATTCGCAAGGCTACTTCCGAGAGAACGCGGAGAAAGCCATTGCGTCGATCCAGTTCATGATGAACAAGTACGTGCGGCCGCTGCGGTTCATGACCAAGGGCGATTTCTCGCTGCACAAGTGGGTGCATGACCCCAACGCTGGCAACTTGTTCATCACGTGGCGCGAGGACATGCGGGCGGCCCAGCGCCCGCTTGTGGCAACCTGGATCGACACGATTTGCGCCACGATTTTGAGCTACGAGCCGATGACCGGCTCCCGGTTGTGGCTGTTCCTCGATGAGCTGGAATCGCTCGGCAAGCTCGAATCGTTCGTGCCGGCCGCGACCAAGGGGCGCAAGCATGGGCTGCGCATGGTCGGCAGCATTCAGGATTGGGCGCAGCTCGATGAGACCTACGGCAAGGACGCGGCCAAAACTCTGCTCGCGTGCTTCCGGAACTACCTCATCTTCGGCGCGTCGAATGCCCTCAACGCGGACAAGGCGAGCGAGATCCTCGGGAAACAGCACGTCGAGCGTATCCAGGTCACGACGAATGCCGGTAGCGGCGGAGGTGGCAGCAGCCGGCATGTTGTTGCCAGCCCGCCCGAGCCGGTCGTGCTCGACTCGGAAATCTCGAACCTCAAGGACTTGCATGGCTACGTGATGTTTGCCGAAGACTTCCCTATCGCCAAGATCACTGTGCCATACGTGAAGCACCCCCACCGCGCAACGGCTATCGAGATCAAGTGACGGAGGGCCGGCCATGCTCAACGTGACGCCGATTCGCGGCAACAACCAGTACGCGGCCGCGCACTACTTCTCGACGGCCGACGACTACTATGCCAAGGAAAATCCCGGCGAATGGCAGGGCGAAGGCGCGCAGGCGCTTGGCCTGGCCGGGCCGGTCGAACAGGCGCAGCTCTCGCGGCTGCTGGATGGCCAGCTCCCGAACGGCGAGCGCATTCAGACCACGTTCGACCCGATCGACAACAAGAAGCGTATGGGACTGGACCTGACGTTTTCGGCCCCGAAATCGGTTTCGATGCAGGCGCTTGTCGCTGGCGACAAGGACGTGACCGCAGCGCACGACCGCGCCGTCACGCGGGCGCTTGACCAGGTCGAGCGGCTGGCCGAGGCCCGCAAGAAGGTCAAGGGCAAGAGCTACCGCGAGCGCACCGGAAACATGGTCATCGGCAAGTTCCGGCACGAGATGAGCCGGGCGAAAGACCCACAGCTACACACGCATTCGGTCGTGCTCAACATGACGCGGCGCTCCGATGGCGCTTGGCGAGCCTTGTCGAACGAGGACATTTTCCGCGTGCAGCACGAGGTTGACGCGCTGTACAAGGCCGAGCTGGCGAAGGGCTTGCAGGCGCTTGGCTATTCGATTCGGCTTGTCGACGACAAGGGCAATTTTGAGCTGTCCCACATCAGCCGCGACCAGATCGAGGCATTTTCGGCGCGTAGCCGCGTCATCGAGGAAGCGCTTGCCAACGAGGGAAAGACGCGGGCGACGGCTACCACGCTCGAAAAACAGATCATTTCGCTGGCGACGCGGCCGCGCAAGGACGAGTCCGACCGGGCAATCGTCAAGCAATACTGGATCGAGAAAAGCCGCGAACTTGGTATCGACTACGGCCCGTGCTCGCAGCTCGACAGGCGCATCTACGCGACTGGCGACAGCGGCGGTCGCAGTGACCGGGATCGGGGCGACGCTGGCGACAGGATCGCTGCCACCAGCCTGCCGGCGAGCCTCACGCCAGCGCAAGCCGTCGTCCAGTATGCAATCAACCACTTGACCGAGCGGGAGGCCGTTGTCCGCGAAACCGCCCTCACCACCACGGCGTTGCGCCGCGCGGTCGGGCTGGCCGGCCCGGACGAGGTGCGCGCCGAGATCAAGCGTCTTGTTGGCCAAGGCACGTTGATAGAGGCCATGCCGGCCTACCGCATGGCCGACCGGAATGACGGCCCTGCCCTGTCGGCGCCCGGCTGGAGAAGCTACCTACGGGAGCTCAAAGGCTGGACTGACAAGCAGGCGCACCAGTACGTCGGCAATGCCATCAAACACGGTTCGCTAGTGCCGGCCGAGAAGCGCTACACGACACAGAAGGCACTCAAGCGTGAAAAGGCGATTCTCGCCATCGAGCGCACGGGTCGCGGCCAGGTCGCGCCGATCTTGGCGGGCGCCGCCGTCAAGACGGCACTCGAAGACTCCACGCTGAACGCCGGCCAGCGTTGCGCCGTAGAAGCCATCGTCAGCACGAGTAACCGGTTCGTCGGCATCCAGGGCGATGCCGGCACCGGCAAGACATACACCGTCAATCAGGCCGTCGCGCTGGTCAAGCAAGCGTCGGATATGGGCGACGGCTATCGGACGGTCGCGCTCGCGCCCTATGGCAACCAGGTCAAGGCGCTCAGAAGCGAGGGGTTGCAAGCGCACACGCTCGCGAGCTTTCTACGCACCAAGGACAAGCCGATCGACGGCAAGACCATCATCGTATTGGACGAATCCGGCGTGGTCGGGTCGCGCCAGATGGAACAGATCATGCGGATTGTCGAGAACGCCGGCGCTCGCATGGTGTTGATTGGTGATACCAAACAAACCGAGGCCATCGAGGCCGGCAAGCCATTCGCGCAGCTACAGCACGACGGCATGCAGACGGCCCGCATCAGCGAGATACAACGGCAGAAAGAACCCGAGCTGAGAACGGCCGTCGAGCACGCGGCCGAGGGCCGCGTCTCGCAATCGCTCAAGCACCTCACGCACGTAGAGGAACTGAAAGAGCCAGCCGAACGGCACCGGGCCATCGTCAATGCCTACACCAAGCTCAGCGAACCGGAGCGACGCGAGACGTTGATCGTCGCCGGCACGAACGAGGCCCGCCGCGAGATCAACCGAATGGTGCGCGAGGCTCTGGATTTGACCGGCAAGGGGAGCGAGTTCGAGACATTGACCCGCGTAGACATGACGCAGGCACAACGCCGGTTTGCGCCAAGCTATCAGCCAGGCATGGTGATCCAGCCGGAGAAGGATTACCAGAAAGCTGGCCTCGTGCGAGGCGAAACCTACCGCGTCAAGGAAGCATTACCCGGCAATGCGCTGCTCCTGCAGCGTTCGGACGGCACCACCACCACGATCAACCCGCGCAAAGCGACGCAGCTCAGCGTGTACCACCTTGAGCGCGCCGAGCTGGCCGTCGGTGACACGATACGGATCAACCGCAACGACCCCGGCCGCGACCTCACCAACGGCGACCGCATGCGCGTCGCCGGCGTGATTGGCGGCATGGTCAGGCTCGAATCGGTCGAGCACAAGGATGGACGGCCGGTGCGCTCGCTTGAGCTGCTGGCAAACAAGCCGCTGCACCTCGAACATGCCTATGCGTCCACAGTCCACAGCTCGCAGGGCCTGACCAACGACCGGGCGCTGATCGCCCTCGATACCAGGAGCCGCACGACATCGATGAATCTCTACTATGTCGCTATCAGCCGCGCACGGTATGAAGCCCGCATCTATACGAACTCGCTCACAGAGCTGCCGGCCGCCATCGCCCGGCGCTTCAACAAGAGCACGGCGCTGGCAATTCAGCGTGAACGGCAATTGCAGCGCCGCAATGCCGCTCTACAGCCCAAAGGCACGGCTGACGGCAAGCAATCGCTACAGCGTCAGCAGCTCGAACTGCGGCGCATACAGCCGGCAAGCGGCAAGAAGCCGAAGGAGTACGGCCGCGTTGGCTAAGCGGCCGTCTAGTAGGCTGCTGAAGCACTCCCCGTCAGAAGGGAAGCTCGGACGGCCGCAACCGGCCATGACAAGTCGTAGCTCCATGCCTTCGCTCGGACATTCGAACGTCGGGTCCACCCAGGCAATGGACTCTCATTCGCCCACGGCGGCGCGGCCATTGCGTTTTCTCCTACTGATGGCGTGAGCGTCGTCAGCGGCGGCACCTTCAATCCAGCGTCACACCGGCTTTGCGGACTAGTACTGCATAGTGCGCCTGCTCGCGCCCGAAGAGCGCTGCCGCCGCCTGCGGCGTGGTGGGGCGGAGGATGTTTTCCTGCTCGGCCATGGCCTTCTTCACCTCTGGTGAAGTCCACGCAGCCACGATGTCGTCGTGCAGTCGCTTCACTTGCGCGGGGGCGAGCCCGGCGGGGCCGATCGCGGCGAGCCAGCCGCCCACGGTCACGTTGAGGCCCTGCTCCTGGAGCGTGGGGATGTTCGCCAGCGAAGGCACCCGCGCGGCGCCCGTCGCTGCCACCGCACGCAAGGTCCCGGCCTTGAGGTGCGGCTGCACAGCGGCCACGGCCAGCACACCGAAATCGACCTGCCCGCCGATCAGGTCGGTAATCATCGCACCCACCCCCTTGTAGGGAATGTGGCGTGCCTTCAGCCCGGCTCCTTCCAGGAACATCTCCGAAGCAAGGTGAAGAATCGTGCCGTTGCCGGAGGAGGCGAAGTTGTAATGGTCGGGTTTCGCCTTGATCAGGGCAACTAGTTCCTTGGCGTTTGCGGCTGGCAGCCGCTTGGGATTGACCACGAGCAAGAACGGCGTTTCGGCCAGTATCGCGATCGGCGTGATGTCCTTCAGGCTGTCATACGGCATCTTCTTGTAGACGGCCGGATTGACTACGTGGTTGTTCGAGACAAAGGCAATCGTGTTGCCGTCCGGCGCAGCTTTGACAAGCTGTTGCGTGCCAATGATGCCGCCGGAACCCGGAAGGTTCTCCACCACCACCGGGCGCCCCAACGACTTGCTCATCGCGCGCTGCGCGGAGCGGACCATCACGTCCTGTCCCGAGCCGGCACTCGCGGGAACGATGACGCGCAAGGGCGTGCCCTGCGCTGACACATGCGTCGGCAACGCGACCAGAGCCGCTGCAGCGGCCAGGCCGCCGATGAAGTGACGCCGACTGATCGATGACATGCTTGTCTCCTGAAATTTTGTCGTTTTGTGGCGCCGCATTACTGATCAAACGAGGCGCGTAATTGCCCGAAGCTCGTGATGCGACCGGCGACGGCACTTGCCGCCACCGTGGCCGGGCTCGCCAGCCACACCTTCCCGGGACCGGAACGGCCTGGGAAATTGCGGTTAATGGAACTGATGGTGACCTGATCGGTTCGCTCGGAAACGCCTGGTCCGGCATTGACACACGCGCCGCAGCCCGGCTCGATCAGTTCCACACCAGCCCGCGTGAACACGTCAAGCATGCCCTGCTGCATGCAGAAGTTGCGCACGTCCTGGCTGCCGAACTGGAGGATGAAGCGCACTCCGGGTGCCACCTTCATGCCACGTTCGACAGCCCAGGCCAGCACTTCATGGCAGTGGCGCAGGTCCTCACGCTTTCCACCCGTGCACGAACCGCCATAGGCGATGTCGACGCGTACAGCTTCGTCCAGTTCGGCAATGCTCAAGCCGCTACCGGGGTCGCCGGGCCGGGCTAGCATCGGCTGCAGCGCTGCGCAGTCGATCTCGATCGTGTGCGCGACCTCGGCATCCTCGTCGCTGCGCATCCAGGACTCGATCTGGAAATCAATGCCACGGCGTTCGCTCAGGAAGCGGCGTGTCTCCTCGTCGGGCGCGACGAGGCCCGTGATGCCCCCCATTTCCGCCACCATGTTCGTCAACGTGGCGCGCTCATCGGTCGGCAATCCGACCAAGGCCTCGCCGGTGTACTCGAAGACTTGCCCGATTGCGTGGCCGTCGCGGATGTAAGGCGTGCGTAGCAGGTGGAGGGCGATGTCCTTGGCTTCGACGCCGATGGGCAGGCGACCAGTCAGCCGGACTCGACAGGTCCTGGGTACCCGCATCGGGACCTCGCCTGTCATCCAGGCAGCAGCCATTTCAGTGGAGCCTGCACCGAATGCAAACGCGCCGAGCGCGCCGCAGTGCGGCGTATGCGAGTCGGTGCCGATGGCCACCTGCCCAGGCAGAACGTAGCGCTCGGCCATGATCGAGTGGCTGATGCCCTCGGAGCCCTCGCGGTCTTGCAGGAAGCCGTGCAGCTTCAGGCCGTGCTGCTCGCAAAAGCGCTGCTGCACTTTCGCCATGGCTTGCGCCAGATCGAGCAAGCCCAGCTTGCGGCGCTCGGGCGGCATGCTGCGATGGATGAAGGTCAGATGGTCCGAGAAGAAGACGATCGAGGTTGGGTCGTGGAGCACCACCTGGCCAGCCATTTCACGCTCCAGGGCGACGATGGCGAGCGGTGAGCTGTATTCATGCGCATAGCGCCAGTCGACCCTCGCGAACACGGGATCACCGGGGCGAACCGGCTGGCCACCGCTGGCGCGGGCAATGATCTTCTCCGCGTAGGTCATTGGCCTCGGTCCGCTGGACCAGGCCGCAGGTGCCCAGCCCTGCTTGCGTGCCCGCATCAGGTTGAACAGTCCGCCCCGGCGGATCAGTTCGGCAGTCAGTTCATCCTGACCACGGGTGAACTCCTCGATCGGAATGGACTCGCCGCGGCGAATGCGGTCGATCAGGCCGAAATCGGTGGAGGTCAGGATGCCGAGGTTGCGGCAATTCTGGCGGTAGATCCGTTCGAAGCTCTCTGCGATGACGAGGCGGATTCCTGCGCACCACTCGGCATAGGGGCTGGCTTCGCGGGAGGACCCTTTGCCATAGCGCCGCCCTGCGACCGTGACGGCGAAGCCGCCTGCCCTGACGCTGCCAGCGGTAACCGGAAGGGCTTCGCCGCACTTCAGGCCAAGGTAGGGAAACTGGCCCAGTTGTTCGTCGTAGTGGTAACAGATCCAGGCCGGGGTGATCTCGTCGGTGGAGACGTCCGTGCGTAACGGCAGCGCCTCTTCGAGTGAAACCTCCTGGCCGGCAAGCTGCCGCTTCACGACTTGGGCATCCTGTGACAGGAAGAGAATGCGGCCGTTGAAGCGCAGGCGGTGGGGAAGCGTGGACAACTGCGCTCTCCTTTCATAAGTTAAAGTACTGTTACTCGCCTGGTATTTTTGTTGCCGCGCTCCTTTTCTACAAGTTAGCGCTCCTGAGACGTTATAAGTTCAGCTAATGTCATCCCTTCCGCTCACAGCCTTGCGCGCGTTCGAGAAAGTCGCCGAACACCTCAGCTTCACCCGCGCCGCCGAGGCGCTGCATGTCTCGCAGAGCGCGGTCAGCCAACAGGTGTCCCAGCTTGAAGAACGCGTAGGCAAGCGCCTGGTGGAACGCAGCGGCCGGACCTTGCGGCTCACGCCACATGGGGAGTTGCTGGCTGCCGCTTGCCAGCGCAGTTTCACTGCGCTGGAACGGGTGCTGCAGCAGATTTCGCGCGGCGGCAGTCAGGCATTGCAGTTCAAGGTGCCACCCACGTTCGCGATGAAGTGGCTGATGCCTCGGCTGCCTGGGTTTCAGGTACTCCACCCGCAGCTTGAATTGCGTATCAACACCAGCGTGCAACCCGTGGACTTCGAGTCCGAGGATGTCGACATCGCGATGCAGCGTTCAGCGGCGCCGGATCCAGGGCTACATGCCATCTCCGTCATGGATGAAACCGGAATCCTGGTTTGCTCGCCAAGGCTATGGGGCAAGCGCAAACCGCGGCTGATCGAACTGGAGTCAATGACCCTGCTTCACAGCGCCAACCGTCCTGAGGACTGGCCGCTCTGGCTCAGGCTCATGGAGGTGCCGGACTTGCAGCCAGCAAACCAGATCGAATTCAGTTTCTCGCTGTTGATGTACCAGGCCGCACTCGAGGGTCTGGGTGTCTGCATTGCGCAGCCGGAATTCGTGGGAGAAGATCTCGCGTCGGGCCGACTCATCGCACCGTTCCCTGAGATCGTTTCGACGGGAAGAAAGCACTTCCTCGTCTGTCCGGAGCGGCGGCGTCACGATCCCGCTGTCGCGCGCTTTTTCTCGTGGGTACAGTCGGGGGCAAGAGCCATTCCGTAAACATGATCTTTGCCCATGGACCATGAAGTGCAAATGCCTCTGACCCTTCTGCTCCGCTGCACGACCTCAAACAATCGCGAGATTTCTATGAATCCGTGCTCGGGTTCCGCGCTATTGAATCGGCAGAGGCCGCTTCTTGACCATTTCAGCCGTTCGACTTTGAATGGACGAATGACGGAGAAGGGTCGAATACGGCCCGCTATCTATTGCAGCAGGTCAGTTCCGCTCGTTCAAATCGTGTCGCAAGGCCAGGCAGGCGCCCGCTCAAG
>NZ_JBSVZB010000062.1:0-23321 GCF_054072015.1 Cupriavidus sp. CP313
GGAGACATAATCGGTCAGCCGGAACAACATGGCCTTGTCGAACGACACCAACTGCAGGGCATCCTTCTCCAGCGCCCGGCGCACGACGATGTACGCACCCGCTCCGGCAGGTGCTCGCGGCTGGGGTAAATGGCGAACATCTTGCGCGGCTCGGCACGCCAATCGTCCAGCGCGGTCTCCAGCCGACCCTCGGCGATTTCGGTCCGCATCATCACGCGGGGAGCCAGTCCCACGCCGACGCTTCGCCGCCGAGGCGGGGCGGGCTGTCAACGATAGGGCAACATGGCCACGAGGCAGTGTCGGCGGCCAGCGCCAGCCGCGCCGCCTGACGCCACGCCATGCCTTGCCGGCGCGTCGGCACGATGGTGAAAACGTAGCCGAAGGCAAACGCAAACGCGACTGGAGCACGACTTGGCGGCCCTGGAATTGCGCGCCGGCGAGCACGTTGCTCGACACTGAACACGCCCCTTCGCCGCCGGCGAGCGCCGTGGCGCCGTGGGCGTGCAGCCGGTGATCTCGTCCATCTTCACCAGCTGGAGCAGTAGAGGACGACGATGCGGGGCTTGACAGGGACTCCTTCAAGGGTTCGTGTGAAGGGTTGGGGACGCGGTCAGGCCGGTTCGCGGGTCGACCGCGGCGGTGTCGAAGCGCAGGAGCTCGGCCGACGACGCCGCCTGCAGCTGCAGCTGAGGCGCGCCGTCGAAGAACACGATTGCGTCACCGTCCTGGAGGACGACGCGGCCGAGGCCGGCGCCGTGCACTTCGATGCACCCCTGCATCAAGTGCAGGTAGAGGCCGCCCGTGACGCGTGCAGGTATCTCGAGCGCCTGGCCCGGTGCGGCGCTGCCGAGGGCGAGCATCACGTCGACGCCAATGTCCAGCGCACCGTCCTGCGGCTGCGGCGACACCAGTGTGCGCCAGGCGCCGGGCGTGGGCGCCTGGTACGGGAGCCGTTCGACAGCCGGTTCGAGACCAGTGGTGGACGGCGCAAACCAGAGCTGGAAATGGTGGTCGACCTCGTGCGACGAAACGTTCCACTGCCGATGGCGGATGCCGCGTCCGGCGCGCATCCACTGCAGTTCGCCGGGCCGTACCAGCATCTCGCGGCCCTGGCTGTCGCGATGCTCGACGGCGCCGCTGCGCGGCAGCATGACGATCTCGAGGTCGCGGTGCGGGTGCATCGGGAAGCCGGTGCCCGGCTGCACGCGGTCCTCGTTGAGCGCCAGCAGCGGGCCGAAGCGCGGGCGATGCGGATCAAGGTGGTCGGCGAAGCTGAAGCTGAAGCTCGCGTCGAGCCAGGCGGTACGCATCGTGCCGCGCTCCGCGCCGCGGCGGATCTCGAATGGGCTCATACCGGCGTCCCCTGGTCGCGGCGAACCGCAACGGGCATGGGGGCCCGCGCTGGCCACTGCAGCAGAAGCAGCGCCGCGAACACCAGCGCGGCCGCGGGCCACACCGTCCAAGGCAGTCGCTCGCCGAAGGCGAAGGTCCCGATCGTTACCCCGGGGAGCATCATCACGTAGCCGATGAAGCTGAAGGTCACCGGTTCGGCCCGCCGCTGCAGCGCGAAGTAGAAGAGGTAGCCGATGGTGAGCACACCGGCCTGCAGCGCCAGCCAGGCGAGGGCCGGGGCCGTCAGCGGCGGCGCGATGTTGTCCAGGGCGAGGCCGGCGAGCGCGAGCATCGACGACGAGGCCAGCAGCGTGCTCGACGACATCCACTCGCCGCTTGCGCCGGGCGGCATGCGGCGTGAGCGGTAGACGTTGGCCGCGCCGATCGAGGCCGGAATGGCCAGCGCCATGGCCAGCAGCGGCGGCGTGGCCTCGAACGAACCGCCGCGGCCGGCGAGCATCAGCAGCGCCCCGGACAGGCCGAGCCCGACTGCGACCGCGCGGCGTAGCGCAAGCCGTTCGAGACCGAGCAGCACCGTGACCAGCAGCGTGAACACTGGCGGCAGCGTCAGCGACAAGGATGCGAAGCCGGCGCCCGCCTGCGAGGACAGCCAGAACACTGCGGTCATCGGCAGCGCGTGGCCGAACAGGCCAGCGACGCTGCCGAAGCGCACCAGGCGCGGCAGGTCGGCAGGACGTCCTTGCCGAAGCAGCCCGATCGCACCGAGCAGCAGACCGGCTGCCAGCGTGGGCCATAGCGCGAAGGCGAGTGCGCCCACGCCGTGGTGCGCCGCTGCCTTGGCGATCGGTGCGCCGAGGCCGAGGGTGATGCCGGTACCCAGCAGCAGCGGCCAGAGTCGGGACAGGTTCATGGGGTGAAGCCTCCTTGTCGATGTCAGGCTCAGTCTAGGCGCCGGGTTGCTGCCGATCGAGAGGCGCCGTGGAACTTCACCGTTCACGCTGGGTGTGGAATCGACGCAGCCCGCTTGACCTTGACACTTTGGCAAGGTCGACAGTGGTGCACGCACATCCGACGACACCTGGAGCACGTAGGCCAGCCCTTGCTGCAGCAGCATCTGAATCTCGGACAGGTCGCTTACCATTTTTCGCTTCTCCTCGGAATCCTCGGCCATCTCGGCGCGCAGCTTCATCCGCGTGATCGGCGTCTGCAAGTCGTGGGACATAGCCGCAAGGATCTGCAAGCGTTCCGCGACAGAATGTGCGATACGCTCGCTCATCGCATTGAAAGCCCGCGCCGCGCGCGCCGCTTCAGTCGGGCCGCTCTCATCGATTTGTGGCGATTTCGGCGTTCGGAGTCAGTGCGTCGGCCGCATCGGCCAGTGTCTTCAGCAGGCGTATGGCCAGCCGCACGGCGAACCAGCAGCACGCGATCAGCGGAAGCGACGAGATCAGCAGAAGCAACTGAAACACCAGCACGTAGGGCAGCCATTGAGCGAGCCGCGTCGTGCGCGGATGCACGTCCATTGTCAGCGGAATGCCGTCGATTCGCTGCGTGATGTACCTGCCGCGTTGGGGCATTTCGGGCACGCCTGGAAAACTCGGCCGCAGCATGTACTGGTAATTGCCGCGAATCACGCGCGGCAGCCATTGCGTGCGTTCCGCCGTGGACAGCCCGGACCGGGATCGCCACCGATGTGGCTACGTCCGTTTCCAGCGTAGCCAGCACCACCTGCCGTGCCGACATGTGGGAGTCCGAGAACAGCACTGCGAACGAGATCAGGTGGGCGACGAGCGTGCCCGCCAGCAGGATCAAGAGCAATCGCAACCCCAGCGAGCGCGGCCAGTGCCAGATGCGTAGATTCACTGACGGACCTCCTTGATCTCCACGGGCATCGGGAGCATATCGGCCTCGCTGCGCGCGGTCCTGGTATAGGCCAGCTCGCGCGCATCGTCATTCAGGCGTTGGCGAGGTCGGCTGACGTGCAGGTCAACCGAGCGTTCGATTAGCATACGCGTGCGCCGTAGTACGGCCTTGATGCGCGCCAGTAGTTCGCGGGCGGCGAACGGGCTTGTCCTGACAGTCGCTGGAGTCCATTTTCAAGCGGATGATGCGATCGGTTTCGTGGTCAGCATGAGGAAGCTCTGTGCTTGCCGGCAAACAAGAACGCCACGTAGGCTTCCATGCGTCCGTGCCTGTTGCATGCATCAAGACAATGCTGCTGCACGCAAGGACCTGAAGCCGACGCGAAGCTCTTCGGCAAAGACCTTGGGCTGCTCCCATGCCGCGAAATGGCCGCCCTTGGCGAGCCGGTTGTAGTGGATCAGCTTTGGATAGGCTCGCTCCGTCCAGCTTTGCGGTGCTGCATAGATTTCGTCGGGGAAGACGCTCACGGCCACCGGAATCTTGAGGTTTTTGACATCGAAGAACGCTAGCTTATTCTCCCAATACAGACGCGCGGAGGAGATGGCGGTCCTTGTCAGCCAATACAGCGTAATGTTGTCGAGGACGTCGTTACGCGTCAGACATTCGCGCTGGCCATCGAACACGCGGGCGATCATCGATTGACTCGCGGCATCCATCGTGATCGAGCATCCAGGCAGCCAGCCCGATGGGAGAATCCTCGATATCGTAGAGCGTCTGCGGACGGTTCGCCATCTCGATCGCGTAGCCGAGCCCGTGCTTGTAGATGGTGTCGAGCTGCTCGTACGCGTGCCGTTCGTCAGCCGAGAGCCCTGCAGGTGCCGGTTCGTTGTACTTGAGCGCCTTCGATATGTTGGCCGGCAGGGTGGCGGGCATGTTGACGTGAATGCCAACCAGTTCGGGGGGCGCGATCAGCACCATCTGCTCGGTGATGGCATCGCCCCAGTCTCCACCCTGTGCCACGTATTGTTTATAGCCGAGGCGGCTCATCAACACGAGCCAGGCACGCGCAATGCGCACCGGATCCCAGCCCGTTGACGTCGGCTTTTCGGAAAACCCATGGCCAGGGATAGACGGAATCACAACGTTGAACGCATCGGACGCCTGGCCGCCGTGGGCCGTCGGGTCCGTGAGCGGACCGATGATTTTCAGTTGCTCGATCACCGAGCCAGGCCACCCGTGCGTGACGATCACCGGTAGCTCATTGGCGTGTTTCGAAGGGACATGAATGAAGTGGATGTCAACGCCATCGATGGTCGTCTTGAACTGCGGCAAGGCGTTGAGCCTGGCCTCGATCTTGCGCCAGTCATGCTGGGTCGCCCAGTACTTGGCAAGCGGCTACATGGTGACCAGACGCACTCCCTGCGATGCGTCCGTGACAGTTTCGCGTGTGGGCCAGCGCGTCGCGGCAATCCGTTGACGCAAGTCGACAAGCGCCTCCTGTGGGAACGAGACGCGGAACGGGCGGATTGCATTAGAGGGCACGGCTGCGTAATCGCCGGCGGCAGCCAGTGCAGCAGTGGCTTCCCCGGAGAGTGTCATCAGCCCCACGCCATAGCCCGCCGCTGCGGCCGAAACGGCGAGGAAATTGCGACGGGTGAGTCGTCGCGCTTCTGGAATCGATGGGGTGTCGGATGATCTCATCTGTTCTCCTTTGGGTGAGTGGATGTCGGCCGCTCGTTCAGCGCGGATTCGACGAAATGCGAGTGTTTGCGGATTGCCCATTACTTGAGGGTCGGCCGGAATTCGCAAATTTCGCCAAAGGGGGCTTAAGTATTTGATCCGGAAAGAAAAAAATCGCCGAACCAGGCACGGTTGTGTCGGCAATGCCGGGCCGTGACGCCGCTATCGCATACGGATGTAGGCACCGGAGAGTCCCGGGTGCAGGTCGCGCAGGGTCGGAGCAACGCTCTGTACGGGTGAGCCGGAATGGAGGCTTCAGCCAATGGATCGGCGCGAGGTAATCCCGCCATCGACGGTAAAGATGGTGCCAGAGGTATAGCCGGACTTGTCGGAAGCGAGATAAACAAACAAGTCGGCGATCTCATCGACGGTTGCTGCGCGTCCAAGCGGATAGTTGGCGAGAAGCTCGGTGTAGCGGTTTGCATCGCCGAACATTCGCTGGGCATGGCTCTTCAGAACCCGTTCGATGCGGTCGGTTTCAACCGGACCAGGGTTGACACCAACTACCCGAATATTGTCATCCGAGAGACTCCGCCCACCCAGGCCACGAGTGAATGCCATCAAGGCTGCGTTACCCGTTGTGCCGGCAATATAGTTGAAATCGAAGTTTTCCCCACCATTGCCGATATTGTTGAGAATTACGCCACCGCCGCGAGCCTTCATGAGCGGATAGATGGCCCGGGTTAAGTTGATGTAACCAAATACCTTCAGCTCCCAGCCCGCACGCCAGCGCTCCTCGTCGACATCCCACAAGTTGCCGCCGGGGATTGCACCAGCGTTGTTGACGAGAATGTCGGTAGATGCTCCGAAGGCAGCGATTTCCCCCACGGCGCCGGGCCGAGTGATATCGACCGCCAGTACATCCGCTTGCACGCCATGCTTGTCCTCTACTTGGAGCGAGAGTCCGAGAAGCTTGTCGGCTGAGCGGGCGACCAAGCGTAGATTGCAGCCTTCTCTAGCGAAAGCCCACGCAAGGCCAGCGCCGATCCCTTGAGAGGCGCCGGTAATCAATACGGTCTTGCCTTTAAGGTTCAGGTCCATTTTTCGATCTTCCTGCCAGTCGTCTGGCGTCGATTAAGTATTGGCGAGCTGCCCTATCTCGTCGATAGCGCTCGGATTGTCAAGGGACGATAGGTCTCCCAGGGGCCTTCCTAGAAGGACTGCGTCATACCTACGAAGGGCCGTCGGATGGAAAGCTCCCCAATCGAGCCAACAAGGGAAACCTCAAGCGGGCGGCGCGAGCAGTGCCGGTGGCACGCACCACGCGCGCATGTCCAGCGCGATAGAAACCAGCCTGCGCGTCTCTACCTCGCTGGCGGCGCCCGATAGCGCTGCCAGGCGCTGCACCTTCTGTGCGATCTCGGCGCGGCTCAGCGTATTTTCCGGATCGCCCTTCGGGTGGAAGACTGTGCGTTCCAGTCGCCGCCCGTCCATGGTCAGCAACCGCACGCGGCCAATCCAGCGCGACGGGTACGCCGCGTCTATCTCTGCATCCGGAACCATGCTGACCCGAGCCCGGAACGCTTCCACGCGCGCATCGGTACGCTGCGGGCCATAGAGTTCGTCCACACCCGCTCGCCCGAATATGGCGATAAGCGACAGGACCGTGCTCATTGAGAACAGCGCTTGATCCACGCTTTGCGGCTCGCGCGTGCAGTGCAGCACGCCTAGCGCGGCGTCGTGCACCAAGGCCGTGACCGTCTGGATTTGCCCGGCCGCCACGCCTTCGTCGCGCATCAACGCCAGCAGCGCGTCCGCGGCGGGATGCGCATGCCGGCAGCATGCGTGCCATTTGAACGACGTTTCCGCGAGCGCCCAACGCGTGCCGAGCCGGTCGGTCAGGCGGCTCGCGTCCGCCTCGCCCGACATCGCCTGTCCCAGCCCTTGGGGGCCGTCAAGCACGCGGCGCGCGCCGGTGAAGCCGTCGCGGGCGAGATAGGCCGAGAGCAGCCCGTCGGCCGAGGCCTTGGCCACGTGCAGCTGGCGTGAGTCTGCCCCGTCCCGCAGGAACTCCCACAGCCCGGCCGCTTGCGTGCCGGCCGAGCCCAACGCGTCGAGCATGCGTGTGGCGTCGAGCTGCAGCAGGCGGCCTACCGCCAGCGCCGCCGCGATGGTGCCCACGGTCGCGGTAGTATGGAAGATCCTGTAGTGCGCGCGGCCGAGATACTCGCCGACCCGAATGCCGGCCTCGTACCCGGCCACGGCCGCGGTGATCATTTCGCGGCCGCTGCTGCCCAGTTCTTGCGCCGCCGCCAGCACCGCAGGAAACACCACCGCCCCGGCATGCAGCACCGCCCCGTTGTGCACGTCGGTCTGCTCCACCACGTTGGACGAGGCGGCGTTGACGAGTGCCGCGAAGTATGGCGAGGTGCGTTGCCGCGAGATCAGCACCTCGCTGGGTCCCACGGCCGGTCCCATCCGCCGCGCGTAGGACTCTATGATGCCCACCGCCCGATTGCCCCGTCCGGCGAGCGAACAGCCCAGCCAGTCGAGAAAGAGATCTTCGGTCCTCGCCACCACGGCGTGCGGTAGATGCTCATAGCGCAGCGCGGCGACAAAGGCGCACAGCTCGGCACCGGGATGATGCTGGCTCACGATACGTCTCCTTCATGGCGGGGTGCGGCAGGAGCGTAGTGCATCGCACCGACGAGCCGCATCTCCGCGAATTGTTCTTCAGCGTGGTCAAGGGTATGCATGAAATGTTTGTCTCCCATTGCAGGCTGTGCGTCGTGCGAGCGCAGGCACGGAGAACCTTACGCCGGCGGAGGCACCTGAGCGGTGTACCAGTCGGCAATCTGCGATCCGGTCATGAAGCACACTCCGGGCGTGCGAAGCAGCGTGTCCAGCATCCGCTCGAAGTCGCCGAAACGGTGCGGCACGCCCATCAGGTGCGGATGCAGACCCAGCGCCAGCACCCGAGGCTCTGTCAAGCTTTCGCGTGCGAAGATCTCGAGCGTGCGCTCCAGCCGGCGCAGGAACTCGCCGCTGGCGTGCTTCTCGATGGCATAGATGATCGAGTCGTTCAGTTCCAGGTTGTAAGGCACCGACAGCAGCGGGCCTTGCCGCGTTGTCAGCCACGCTGGCAGGTCGTCCACCACCCAGTCGAACACGTGGTCCACGCCTGCCTGCCTGAGCAGCTCGGGCGTATCGTCGCTTTCGCGCAGCCCGGGGCTGAGCCAACCACGCGGACGGCTGCCGGTGAAGGCCTCGATCCGGTCCAGGGCTTCGCGGATCGTGGCCGCTTCGTCCTGGCTGTCCTGGATACTTTTCTGGTGCACGCCGTGACCGATAAACTCCCAGCCAGCTTCGTGCATCGCCGCCGCGGCGCCCGGATAGGCGTCGATCACACTGGCGTTAATACTGGTCGATGCGGCGACGCCCCGGCTGCGCAGCGCCTCGATCATGCGCGGCAGGCCACAGCGCATGCCATAGTCGACCCAGCTGAAGTTGGGCACGTCCGGCAATGAGGCCTTGCCGTGCGGCGGCGTGATGATCGTCCTTGGCATTGGACGGTCAAAGGGCCAGTGCTCGACATTGACGACGACATGCACAATGATGCCGCCCTGTGCCGGCGCCGCCAGGCGTGGCCGCTCGCTGGACATCAGGTAAGGAATTCTTGGATTTGCCATGCTCTGCTGAGTTGCCATTCTGATTGAAGGGGTGGATCGGACGGGCGCGGCGGGCTGGTTACGACTTATCGTCCCTGGAACACGGGGGGCCGCCGCTGGGCGAACGCATTGCGGCCCTCGGCATAGTCTGCACTGGCAAAGCAAACCGCAACATCGTGCGCCAGCCGAGCGCGGACCGCTGCCCCCGGATCGATACGCATTGACTCTCGGATCGCCATCTTGGCCGCACGCAAAGTCAGGGGCGCGTTGGCGGCGACGGCGTCGACAGCCGCCTCCACCGATTCAGCGAACGTTTCCTCGTCGAACACCGCATGCACGAGGCCGACGCGCGCCGCCTCTTCAGCGGTATAGGTGCGCGCGGTAAAGAACAATTCCGTCGCATTGGCGGGCCCGAGGATGGCCACCGCACGCTGCATGCCGTCGAACGCATAACCCAGGCCCAACCGCGCGGCGGGCATGCGAAACACCGCCGAAGCGGCAGCAAAGCGCAGGTCACAGGACAACGCCAGGCCGATCCCGCCACCGAAGCAATAGCCCTGGATCGCCGCGATCACCGGGTGGCGGCAGGCTTGCAACGCGGACTGCGCTCGGTCGACCGCTTCGTCGTACGCGTGTATCGCCGCCGCGTCGGCACGCAACGCATTGAACTCTGAGATATCGGCACCGGACACAAAGGCGCGGCTGGCTTCGCCACGCAGCACCAGCGCGCGGACATCGTCGCGCGCATCGAGCTCGGCCACCTGGTCGGCCAGGGCGCGCCACATGCCCAGCGACATGGCGTTAAGGCGCTCGACGTTTGCGATGGTGAGGTGCGCCACGCCCGTGCGCAACGCGAGCCGGATCGTTCCCGCGGCCATCACACCACCTCCATCGCGCGCAGCATGCGGATGTCATCGCTGGAATAACCGATTTCGCCCAGGATCTCCGCGGTATGCTCACCCCACCCCGGCGCGCCGCGCAAGACATCGGCTGCCGTACGCTCAAGCCGGACCGGCTGGGTCACGACACGGCGCGTGGCGCCGGTAGACGCCTCGACCGTTTTGACCACGCCGAGATGGCGGACCTGCGCGTCCTCGAACATCTCAGGAACCGAATACACTGGACCGGCGGGCACGCCGGCCCCGTTCAACGTATCCACCCAGTGCGCGACAGTGCGCGAGGAGAAGACGCGCTGGATTTGCTCGTTAAGCCTTTCTCGGTGTTTCACGCGCAGCTTCTCGTCGGAGAAGTCCGGGTCTTGCAGCCAGTCTGGCCGCTCCAGCAGCTTGCACAAGCGCTGCCAGTTTCCCTCGCCCGATGCACCGAGGTTGAAGAGCCCGTCGGACGCCGAGAAAAGGCCCATGGGCGCGCTGGTCGGGTGATCATTACCTGCCTGTGTGGGCACATCGCCCTCGTTGAGGTAGCGCGCAGCCTGGAAGTCCATCATCGCAATCATGGTATGAAGCAAGGAAGTATGGACCCACTGGCCTTCGCCCGAGGTCTCCCGCTCGAGCAAAGCGATGAAAATACCCAGCGCGGCGTACAGGCCGGCGCTGGAGTCGGCGACCGCGAGCCCGGCACGCACCGGCCCCTGGCCGGGCAGCCCCGTCACCGACATCAGCCCGCCCATGCCCTGTACGATCTGGTCGAAGCCAGGCCGCCAGGCGTAGGGCCCCTGTTGGCCGAAGCCGGAAATGCTCGCCAGGATGATGCGGGGATTGATTGCGCGCAATGACTCGTAATCGACGCCGAGGCGCGCCTTGACATCGGGCCGCCAGTTCTCGACCACCACGTCCGCGTCCCTGACCAGCCGCTGGAACACCGCCAGGCCCTCCGGCTTCTTGAGATTGAGCGTGAGCGAGCGCTTGTTGCGGTTCAGGTTCTGAAAGTCGCCTCCCAGGCGATCGGCGGCGAACATCGCTTCGTTCGGGTCCACGCCCTGAGGCGGTTCCACCCGAATGACGTCCGCGCCGAAGTCGGCAAGCATCCGTACGCAAGTGGGGCCGGCACGTACCCGGGACAGATCGAGGACGCGAAATCGGCTAAGCGCCTTGGACGCGTGGATCGTTGGCATCGTAGCCTCCGTTATTGAAATCATCGAAAGAGGGCGCGCACGCAGCTTGCGTGAGCGTAAAACCATTCGTGCCGAACAGATCCCGCTCGACGCGATAGGCGAAAGACAGGAGCGTCCCCTCGGCATGGGGGCGGCCGATCGCTTGCACCGACACCGGACGGCCGCGCGCATCGTGGCCCACCGGGAACACCACCGCTGGAAAACCGAGGTAATTGACAAAGGACATCAGCCGGTACATGGCGGCCAACGCCTTGCCGTTGAAACCGGCAGAGCGGGTATCGACTTCGGCCCAGTCCGGGACGCCCAGCGGCAGCGCGGGCGTCAACACGATGTCGGCGCCGTCGAACACGGTGTCCAGCATTTGCTGCGCGGCGCTCTCGCGCTTTGCCAGCGCTTCGAGATACCACACCGCTGGTATGGCCAGTCCAGGCAGCGTCACAGCGCGCACAAGACGCCCCAGGCCGCTGTCGGGGTCGCGCAGGCGCGCCCAATGGACCTGGGCGGCTTCGGTATGCAGCAGCGTCTGCGCGGCGCGGTTCAGCGTGTCGATCTGACCAAGGCCGGTGGACGTGGAGCGCAGGCCGGACGGCATGCCGGCTACAAAGCCGTTCAGCACACCCAGCACGTCGCCACGTACCTCAACGGCGTCGAAACAATGACGCAGCCGGATTTCGGGGGTGGCGAGCAGGCTGGCCTGCATAGTGCCGGCGGCCTGGCTCGCCAGGCGCAGCGGCAAGGTCTTGCGGTGCAAGGCCGTCACGGCCAGCAGGCAGGCCGCGTCGGCCGCGGAGCGGGCGATGATGCCCACCGAATCGAGGCTGGGCGCCAGCGGAAACACCCCGCGGGTGGGAATCATGCCGCGCGTGGGCTTGAGCCCCAGCACCCCGCAGGTGGCCGCCGGGATGCGCACGGAGCCGGCCGTATCGGTACCGAGCGAGGCATAGCACAGCCCCCCCGCCACAGCCACCGCCGAGCCGCTGGACGAGCCGCCCACCGCTGCTGCGGCGTCCAGTGGGTTCACCGGTTCACCGGTCTGCGCATTCTCCCCGGTAGCGCCGCAGGCGAACTCGGCCATCTGCAGCGTGGCCAGGTCCAGCGCACCGGCAGCGTCCAGGCGCAGCAATGCCGTGGCAGGCGGCAAGTCATGCGCCTGCGCCGGGGGGATGGTGCGCCCGCAACGCGGCTGCGAGCCAGCGCGGGCGAAGATGTCCTTGTGCGCCAGGCCGACGCCCGCAAGGATTGGTTGCGCTCGCCCTTGGCCAGTGGCGCGGCCCTGGCGCACGCCGGACCGCTGCGGCTCGCACATCTCGACCACGCAGCGCAGGGCGGCGGCCCGGCTGCGCAACCAGTCAAGCTGCGCGTGCGCGGCCTCGTCGGCGTCGAACTGGCCCGACGCGATGGCATCGCGCAGGCCACAGATCGTTGCCGGCAGGCACTGCGCGCTCATTGCCTCATCTCCCTCATCTCCCTCATCTCCCTGATCTCCGTCACGCAGGCAGGCACGTCATTGCGGCATGCCAGGCTGTCCAGAGGGATCGCGAACGACGCGCAAGGCTCGGGCGCCAGCCGCCGCATGGCCTTCTCGATCATCTCCAGTTCCGCCGCGGATGCCTGCACCCCGAGGCATGCGAGTGTCAGTGCGTGAGCCAGCGCCGGCTTTACCGGGGCGCCCATGCCAGGCGCGTTGGTGGCCTGGCTCACTTGGCCTTCCGGACGAAGGCGAGGATCAGCACCGTCGCCATTAACTCGAGCGCCGCGACGAAGTACAGGCCAGAGGACAGCTTGCCAGTTGACGTTTTCAGGGAGCCGATGAGGTACGGGGCCGCGAAGCCTGCCAGGTTGCCGATCGAATTGACCAGCGCGATCCCGCCGGCGGCGGCGGTTCCGGTCAGGAAGGCCGTGGGCAGAGACCAGAAAACCGGAAACGCGGCGAGGATGCCCACCGCTGCCAGCGACAGCGCGCACAGCGCCGCCACCGCGTTTCCCAGCGTCATTCCGGTCAGCGCAAGGCCCGTCGCGGCAATCAGCGTGGCAAACGCGCAGTGCAGCCGGCGCTCACCTGTCTTGTCCGAATGCAAGCCACTCCAGACCATTGCGCACGTTCCAACAACAAACGGGATCGACGACAACAAGCCGATATGCAGCCTGTCATCGACACCGAGATCCTTGATGACCGAGGGCGCCCAGAAGGCGATCGTTGCATTCCCGCTCACGATGCAAAAATAGATGGCCGCGCAGAGCCAGACACGCGCATTGGTGAAGGCCGCCTTCAGCGAGGAATGCTTTTTCCCCTGGCTGTTTTCCGCCTCCAGCGCCGCGATGATGGCGTGCTGCTCCGCGGCTGTCAGCCAGCGCGCGTTCTGCGGCTTTTCCGGCAGGTAGAACAGCGTGGCGATACCGGCCAGCACCGAAGGCACGCCTTCGATCAGGAAGAGCCATTGCCAGCTCGAATACATGCCCACGCCTTCCATGGAACTCATGATGAGGCCCGCCAACGGACCGCCGATGACGCCGGCGATGCCGAACGAGGTCAGGAACAGGCCGTTGATGGATGCGCGGCGCTCGGCCGGGAACCAATAGGTGAGGTACAGGATGACGCCGGGGAAGAAGCCGGCCTCAAAGGCGCCGAGCAGGAAGCGCAGCACATAGAACTGCGTCGGCGTCTTCACGTAGATCATCGCCATCGAGGCCAAACCCCACAGGATCGTGATACGAGCCAGCGTGCGCCGCGCGCCGATGCGTTCCAGCAGCAGATTGCTGGGGACCTCGAACACGAAGTAGCCGATGAAAAAGACACCCGCGCCCAGCCCATAGACGGCTTCGCTGAAGTTCAGGTCGCCCAGCATCTGCAGTTTGGCGAATCCGACATTGACCCGGTCGATCCAGGCCAGAAGGAATAGCAGCGCCAGGAATGGCACGAGCCGGAACGCGATCTTGCGGTAGGTGGCTTCCAGAAAAACCTCCTGGCCGGTGGCGTCCGCGCGCAGGCCCGGACGCGTCAAAGAAGTTGAAGTCATGATCCCCTCCAAATTTGTTCTATGTTGCTCTGTGTAACGAGCCCTGCCCAGGGCGCATGGGATGACGAAAACCACAGCTCCACAGGATGCTCTGTTTCGTATAAATATATTTATACACGTCAAAAAAGTACTTTTCAATGAAGGGTTTACATCTAGGCGGCTGCGTATCGTCCAATTGCACAATGCGGAATGCAGCCAAGGGCCGCGCAGGGACTACGCGTGCGACGTGAGAAGAGAGGACGTGGAAGCCGTGCTCAGCACAGCCGTGTCGTGCGCGCCCTGCGGGGACGTAAAGTCTGGGAGGAAAGAGGGAGAAAGAGAGGCGCGGCGCATGCCGCCGCGCCGGGGCGCCCGTTCAGGCGAGCAGATCGTGCGGCAGCGTGGCCACGAAAGAGGCGAAGCCCTGCATGCCGAGCCCGGGACTCAGATGGCGCACCATGGCGTCGTAGGCCGCGGCGGAATCCCGTTTAGCAACGGCGTCGGCAATCTCGGCGTGCTGCTCCCAGGACTTGCGCAGTTTGCCGATGGCGGCGAAAGCATGCTGCCGGTAAGCGCCAGTGCGGGAACGAACGCGTTGGATTTCCTCGCGCAGGAAGGGATTGCGGCAACCCGTGTACAACACTTCGTGGAAGGCAAGATTGGCGTCCCGCCAGGATTCTAGATCGTTGGCCTCGACGATCGGTTCGGCACTGGCCTGCACCTGCAGCAGTTCCTCTCGCTCCTTGTCTGTCATGCGCTCGCATGCGAGGCGCGCGCACAACCCTTCCAGTTCTGCAAGCAATTCCCATAGGGCAAGAAGCTGCTTCAGGCTAATCTTGGTCACCGACATGCCACCGCGTGGATGACTGGTGAGCAGTTCCTGCGCTTGCAGTTGCAGCATGGCCTCTCTCAGCGGTGTACGCGAGACCGCGTAACGCCGCATCAACTCGGCTTCGTTGATCGGCGTGCCGGGCAATAACGTACCCGTGCGGATGCCATTTTCAATCGTAAGCCGTATTCGTTCAGCCGCCTTCACGTGGGTGCCTTTCCTGAGGAGGATTGGGTTCGGTATGATGATGCCGGAGCGTATAAATATATCAGACGAGCGCATCCGTAGCCTGCCAGTGTGCCGTATGTCCACACAGGCGGCTCAGGCGGGCGCCGCGACGGTGGCCAGGTCCACGATGCGGCGGATATCCGGCACCACCTCCAGCGCATCGAGCACGTCGAGCAACGCGCCGGCCTGGGCTGCCGTAAATGCCACCGGCGAGGATGCCAGGCATGCCTCGAATTTGCGCACCTGGCGATCCCGCCCGAAGGGGCGTTCGGGATGCCCGAGCACAGCCGGCAGATCCAGCGCGCAGGTCTGCCCGCCGCGGAGCACAACTTCGACACGCTGAGGCCCCAACGCATTAACGTCCGCGACGTCATTGGCAAACACCTCGACACGTTGCGCCGTTGCCAGCCGCAGGGGATCCGCGAGCTTTTCCGGGTCGAAGTCCTCGATGCGCACATCCGTCGTCAGCAAAGCGGTCGCGACGGTATAAGCCAGGCAGAGCTTCGCGTAGGCGGCATCCATGCCGGGAACCGCCGGCCGGCCTACCAACCGCCCCACCAGCGGCGGCGCAAATACACGCACCCGCTCGACGTCGGACGCCGCAAAACCATGCCGCGCCTGCAGCGTGAGCACCCCGTCGATACCGCCGTGGCAGGCCCTGCCAGTCGGGAACGGCTTGTGGCTCATGCGGGAGATTTGGAACGTCTTGCCCAGGTCCGCACTCGCGCCCGGCCAGTCGGGCTGGCCATCGAACAGGGCGAAATAGCCGTACGGGCCCTCCAGGATGTCCTTGGGCCCGACAAAGCCCGCGCACGCCAGGTCGAACGCGGTCATCGCGGCGCGCGCGTTGAGACCGACCTGCAGCGCCACGGTCGGTGTGCCCTCGATGTGCGCCTGCATCGTCCCCGACAGATGGCTGTACATGATCCCCATCGCGTTCTGCAGCGTATCCCGGTCCAGCTTTGCCAACTTGCACAATGCGGCTGTCGCGCCGAGCGCGCCACACATCGCCGGCCGGAAGAAGCGCATGGGCGCACCTTGGGCCATGCCCACATAGGCAGCGAAATCAACACCGAGCGCCAGCGCCAGGATCAGGTCTTTGCCGCTCGCTCCACCCTGGCGCTCGGCCAGCGCAAGCAGGGCCGGCATGATCGAGGCCAGGGTGTGCACCACCGCGCGGTCATGGACGCAGTCGAACTCCTGGTTGTGGATCTGGTAGGCATTCACCATCACCGCCGAGGGTGGCGGCAAGCGTTCGCCGGTTGCCAGCACGCGCGCCTCGGGCGTTCCACCCCAGGCCAGCGCCACCTGCTTGACCATGCCTGTGCAGGGGTGGCGAGCACCCGAAATCCCCACCGCGATGCTATCGAGAATGAAGACCTTTGCGGCAGCAATGTCGCATGGGTGGAGGTCTTCATAACGGGTATCGAGCACATGTTCGAGCAGCTGTGCCATTGCAGCCATGCCGGCCTCCCTACCTGTTCAGTGAAGTGTGTCAATTATAGTTTCTGTAAAAATATTTACAATGGATAAATGTATCTTTATAGCATTGATGGAGAACGCGCCAAAGCGGGCAAAGGGAGCTGGTGCCGATGACCGTCCATCCAGCCCCGGACTTGCCCCTGAGGCTCAGGTGCGGCGCAGTTGGACCATCGCCTCTAAGGGCGCCGCTTACGCGTCCCCTGCGCTCGGTCAATCGTTAGAGGGATATAGACGTCGACAGCCCGCCGGCTGAGGGGCAGTCCCGGCGACTCGACGTGTCCGTTCAACCGGTTGCCGGAAGGATCCTCAAGGTTGCCAAAGACGGCCAGCGTGTACCGCGATTTCGCCGATCCCGATGAGGACACATCAGCGCAATCCTGAGCGCAGGCGCAGGCGGTGCCGGTATCCGTTCAGCGAGACTGCCAACTTCCCATCGCGCGAAACAGATCCCGCTTTCGGAGGATGCCTTCAAAACGTGTGCGCTCTTTCGCGGACACGCTTGAAGGCAACGCTGCCGCTTCAGGCGTGTCTTCAGGCGAGAGCCTACATCGCCAACGGCAATGCGCGCACTAAGCGGAATGATCGAGCGGTGTGGAAGGGACCGGCAGCCGGCAGTCAATCGGTGCCGACCAAAGTGACGGCCCTGCTCACGCCATTGTCGGCACTAGTCTCCGGCAGCGGCCCCCAGCCTCCGCCGAGGCTGCGTACGAGCGACACGGTCGCAGAAGCACGCAGGCCCGCCACCGTATTGGCATCGCGCTGCGATTGCAGCACCGTGCGGTCGGCATCGATTACGGTCAGGTAATCGGCGGCACCGGCGTCATAAAGGCTGCGCGAGATGCGCTGCGCGCGCTTGGTGCCGGCGATCGCACTATCCAGCGCCGTGCTCTGCTGGCTCAGCCAGCGCACATCCGCCAGGCTGTCCTCGACTTCACGGAACGCGGTCAGCACGGTCTGCCGATACGCGGCCACGGATTCCTCATGCGCCGCACGTGCGCCGGTCAGGTTCGCGCTGTTACGGCCGCCATCGAACACGGTCTGCGCGATGGTCGAGCCGACCAGCGGACCGACAGCCCATGCACGCGACGAGTATTTGAACAGGTCCGCGAAGTTCGACGACTCGAAGCCTAAGAACGCCGACAACGAAATGCGCGGGAAAAACGCGGCACGGGCCACGCCGATCCGCGCATTGGCGGCGGCCATCCGCCGTTCGGCCTGCGCGATATCGGGACGACGCTCGAGCAGTTCGGACGGCATGCCCGCCGGAATCGACAGCGGCGTCGGCTTCAGCGCCTTCGCAGACAGCGTGAACGCCGCCGGCGGCAGCCCCGTCAGCACGGCCAGCGCATGCTCCTGATTGGCACGGTGACGCTCGGTCGCGGCCAGTTCGGAACGCGCGGTACCGAACTCGGCTTCGGCACGGGCCGGGTCGAAATCGGTGGTTTGGCCGGACTCGAAGCGCTTGCGCATCAGGGTCAGCGCCTCCTCGCGGAGCTTGATTGTGGCATTGAGGATGTCGCGGTCGCTGTCGAGCGTGCGCAGCTGGAAGTACGCCTGCGCCACGTCCGCCTGCAACGCGAGCTGCACCGAACGGAACATCTTCCGCGCGGCTTCGTCGTCGGCACGCGCTGCGTTCACGCTGCTGGCCACGCGTCCGAACAGGTCGAGCTCGTAGCTGGCGATGCCACGCGCACGAATCAGCGTCTGCACCGGCGGCGTGCTGCCGCCGAGGTAGCCAACCGACGCGTTCGAATACTGCGTACGCGTCGGGTCCACGCCCAGGCTCAGATGCGGATACAGGTCCGCCTCGGTGGCGCCGGTGAAGGCGCGCGCCTGTTCTACGCGCGCCGCGGCGGCTGCGAGGTCCTGGTTGTTGGCGTTGGCGGCGTCGATCAGCTTGTTGAGCGCCTCGTCGCCGAACACCTTCCACCATTCGCCGCGCGCCTGGCCGTCGGCCGGCGTCGCGGTCTTCCAGAGCACACCTTCGGTCTGCGCGGCCTCGGCTTCCTTGAAGCCTGCCGTGGTGGCGGTCTCCGGCACCTTGTAGGTAGGTGCCAGCGAGCAGCCCGCCAGTATCAGTGCGGTGGCCAGGGTGGCCACGCGGGACAACGGGTTGGTCAATTGGGTCAATTGGGCAATCATGATCGTTTTCTCGTTTGGGCTCTCTTCCCTCTCCCGCGGCCCTTCTCCCGCCTGGCGGGAGCAGGGAGCAAACAGCGAGGCGCTGTCAAACGCTTTTGGCAAGTCCCCTCTCCCGCGCACGGAGTGAAGTTCGGGAGAGGGAAAAAGGCATATCAACCTGCATCATTCCGCCGAAGCCGTCTCATGACTCGGGTGTGGCGCCGCCAATTCCTTGCGCTGACGACGTGTAGCCAGCCGGCGCAATACGACATAAAACACCGGCGTCAGGAACAGCCCAAAGATCGTCACACCCAACATGCCCGCGAACACGGTGACACCCGTGGCCTGCCGGACTTCGCTGCCGGCCCCGGTGCTTACGAGAAGCGGCACGGACCCGGCAATGAACGCCACCGAGGTCATCACAATGGGCCGCAAACGCAGGCCGCATGCCTCCAGCGCGGCTTCGACGATGCCCTTGCCCTGCATTTCCAGTTCGCGGGCAAATTCAACGATCAGGATGGCGTTCTTGCAGGCAAGCCCCATCAGCACCACCAGACCAATCTGCACGAAGATGTTGTTGTCACCTCCCGTCATCCAGACGCCCAGCAATGCCGCGCAGATACATACCGGCACGATCAGAATCACGGCCAGCGGCAAGGTCCAGCTCTCGTAGAGCGCAGCCAGGACCAAGAACACCAGCACCACGGCAAGCGGGAAGACGACCAATGCGGCATGGCCCTGCGTCACCTGCTGGTAGCTCAGGTCGGTCCACTCGAGTTCGATTCCCGGCGGCAGTACGCGCGCGGCGATCTCCTGCAGCTTTTCGATCGCCTGCGCCGACGAAAGCACCCGCGGATCGGCATCGCCGATGAGATCCGCAGCGGGGTAGCCGTTGTATCGAACAACTGGGTCCGGACCATAGGTCTGGCGGATAGTGGTCATGGCACTGACGGGGACCATCTGCCCGCTTGCATTCCGCACGCGCAGGTTACCGATGTCCTCCGCCTTCTGCCGGAAGCTGGCATCCGCCTGCAGCAGGACGCGATAGACGCGCCCGAACAGGTTGAAGTCGTTGATGTAGACGGAACCGAGATAGGCCTGCAGCGTGTCGAACAAATCGGGCAGCGCCACCCCTTGCGCGCGCGCCTTGTCACGGTCCACCTTGACCTCGAATTGCGGAATGTTGGCCTGATACGCGCTGACGGGATACGTCATGCCGGGCGTCTGGGCGACAGCCGCCTGGAACTTGTTCAGTGCCTCCTGCAATGCGCCGTAGCCCAGCCCGCCACGATCCTTGAGGTACAGCGAGTAGCCGGAACCGTTGCCCAGGCCCTGAATCGCCGGCGGCATCAACGCATAGGCAAAGCCTTCCTTGATCGTCGAGAACTTCGCACTCAGTTCCGCGACGATCTCCTTTGCGGAGCGCGTACGTTCATTGAACGGCTTAAGAATGATGTACGACGCTGAGACGTTCGGCGTGTTGGTCTGCTGCAGTGCATTGAACCCAACATAGGCCGGTACCAGATCCACACCCTCGACGCTCTCGGCAATCTCGCCCATGCGACGCGTGACGGCGTCCGTGCGCGACAGCGAGGACCCTTCCGGCAGCTTCGCCCCGCCAAACAGGTAGAGCTTGTCCTGGTTCGGAATAAAGCCGCCTGGCACTATCTGGAAGAGCACGGTGGTCGCGCACAGCAATGCGCCGTATGTCAGGAACACCGCACCGCGCCGGCCCAGCATGCGGCCGACGCCACGCTTGTAGCTGTCGGAACTGCGATGGAAGAAGCGGTTAAACGGACGGAAGATCCAGCCACACGTGCGCTCGATGAAGCGCGCCAGCGCATCCTTCGGCGCCCCATGCCCGCGCAGCAGCTTGGCGGCGAGTGCCGGCGACAGCGTCAGCGAGTTGACGGCGGAGATGACTGTCGAGATCGCGATTGTCACGGCGAACTGCTTGTAGAACTGGCCAGTCACACCGTTCAGGAACGACATCGGCACGAACACCGCGCACAGCACGAGCGCAATCGCGACGATCGGCCCCGACACCTCCCGCATGGCCTGATGCGCCGCAGCCCCTGGACTCATTCCCGCTGCGATATAGCGTTCCACGTTCTCCACCACCACGATCGCATCGTCCACGACGATCCCGATCGCCAGCACGAGGCCGAACAAGGTCAGCGTGTTGATAGAATAGCCAAACAGATAGAGGAAGGCGAACGTCCCGACCACCGACACCGGCACCGCCAGCAAGGGGATGATGGAAGCCCGCCAGTTCTGCAGGAACAGAACCACCACGAGCACGACCAGCACCACTGCCTCAATCAGCGTATGTTGGACCGCCTTGATCGATTCCCGCACGAATACCGTCGGGTCCCAGACGGCGCGATACGTGATGCCAGCAGGAAAATGTTTGGAAAGCTCGTTGAACTTCTTGTACACCTCGGTGGCCACACCCAGCGAATTGGAGCCGGGTGACAGAAAAATGCCGACGGTTGCCGCATTCTTGTTGTTGTTCAGCACGCGCATGCTGTAGTCGCCCGCGGCGAGCTCGATGCGAGCGACATCGGACAGGTGAACAAGCTGACCATCCGCACCCGTCTTGATCACGATGTTGCCGAACTCGCTCTCGGTGCGCAGGCGGCCTTGCACGTTGATCGAGACGAGGAACTCGGTCGACTTCGGCGACGGATCGGCACCAAGCTGGCCCGCCGAGACTTGCACGTTCTGTCCGCGCACGGCATCGATGGCATCCTTGGCGGTCAGGCCGCGCGTGGCCAGCTTGTTGGGATCGAGCCAGACGCGCATGGCGTAGTCACCCGAACCAAAGATGCCGACGTCGCCAATGCCCTGAATGCGCGACAGCTCATCCTTGACATGCAGCACCAGGTAATTACGCAGGTAGAGCGAATCGTAACGATTGTCTGGCGAATACAAGGACACGTACATCAGCGGCGTCGGCGACTGCTTCTGCGTCGTCACGCCGAATTGCCGCACCTGGTCCGGCAGCCGGCTCAGTGCCTGGCTGACGCGGTTCTGCACGCGCACGGCGGCCGTGTCCGGATCGATGCCCGGCAGGAAGGTCACCACGACCTGCAGGTTGCCGTTCGAGGCCGACACCGACTTCATGTACATGATGCCTTCCACGCCATTGATCGCTTCTTCCAGTGGCGTGGCCACGGATTCGGCAATCTCCTTCGGGTTCGCACCGGGAAAGGTGGCCTGCACGATGACGGTGGGCGGCACCACTTCCGGATACTCGCCTGAAGGAAGCAGGGGTATCGCGATCAGTCCCGCCGCGAAGATGAGAATCGACAGCACTATCGCAAAGATCGGGCGGTCGATGAAGAATTTGGAGAAGTCCATAGCTCAGCAGTCTTCAGTTCCTGGTCAAGGGCGTTGCGCCTGGCTCCGCCGGCGCGGTAGCAGCCTGCGCCATGCGCACCTCCTTGGGCTTGACCGGCGCACCGGAGAAGAAGACACGCTGCAAGCCGGAGACGATGATCTTGTCGCTCGGCTTCAAACCGGCTTCGACGACCCGCCGCCCGTCGACGAGCCGTCCCACCACGATGTCCTTGCGGACCGCCTTGTCACCGTTATCTAGTGCGTACACATACTTACGGTCCTGGTCTGTCAGGACCGCGCGGTCGTCGACCAATATCGCGGTGGAAGCACCATGGGGCGCGAACCGGACGCGCGCGTACAGTCCCGGCGTCAACGCCTGATCGGCGTTGCGCACGACCGCACGGGCGCGAATCGTACCCGTGGCCGGATCGAGCTGGTTGTCGATGAAGCCGACGGTTCCCTCACGAGGAAAGTCCTGCTCGTTGGCGAGGGCGATACGCGCCGTCACGCCGGCATCCTTGCCACCATGCTTCGCCAGACTGGCCTGATAACGGAGGTAGCTGTGTTCATCCGGATCGAAGTAGATGTACATCGGATCCTGCGAGACAACGGACGTCAGCACCGATTGATCGGCCACCGCCAGGTTGCCGACCGTGAGCGCCGCACGGCTCGCACGACCGTCGATCGGCGAGCGGACCGAGGCATATTCCAGGTTGAGCCGCGCGGTGGACACCGCGGCTTCGGCCGCGTGCACGTCGGCGTCGCTCTGCACGCGGGCGGCGTGACGTGCCTCGCCCTCCTCGACCGACATGGCGCGCGCGTCGATTAGGGACTGCGCCCGGCGATCCTGCAGCTGGGCCTTCTGTGCGGTGGCGCGAGCGCGCTCCAGCTCCGCCGTGGCCGCCTCAAGTGCCGCCTTGAACGGGCGTTTGTCCAGTTCGAACAGGACGTCGCCCTTGCGCACCGGACCGCCTTCCCTGAACGCCATGCGCTCGACATAGCCAGTGACGCGCGGCTTGATGTCCGCCGACTCGATGGCACTGACCCGGCCGTTAAACTCATCCCACTGCACCACTTCCTTCAACAGCACCTGTGCGACGTCGACGTCCGGTGGCGCCGCGCTCGCGGTCTTGTCATGGTCGTTACAGGCAGACAGCAGCAACGCCAGAGAGAGCAATGGGGGCGCGGCGCGGCGTAGGGTCAGCGGTCCGGATTTGTGCGTGTTGCGCATGGTTGCATCGTTCATGAACGTTTTCCGTTGCAAATGGATACAGGCAGGAATTCACGGCAAGCGAATCCCCGGCCACCTGCGGACGGGATATCCGCAGGCGCTAGATGGTCCGGTTAGAAAAGGAGGCTTAATCGAAGGATCAAGACAGCGTCATGGCAGGCTGCGGCGCGTCCTCTCCATGTGCCTATGCAAGGCCTGCACCTTCCACAATGCAGCGCGCCGGATTCGGCGGCGTTTCGTCAAGAAGGCGGCCTCCATGAAAATTCCCGAGGTTTGCGACCAGCCCTCAAAAACTTCGATCTCGCGGATCGAAGTAAGTATCTAAGGGCGCCGCTTATGCGTCACTAGCGCTCGGTCAATCGCTAGAGGGATGTAGACGTCGGCAGCTGCCGACTCAGGCGCAGTCCCGGGCGACTCGAAGTGTCCGTTCAACCGGTTGCCGGAAGGATCCTCA
>NZ_JBSVZB010000063.1:0-21035 GCF_054072015.1 Cupriavidus sp. CP313
TGAATTACCGCTCGCCGCGGGAGTTCAGGCGTGCGATGGCCTTATCAACCTAAGGGTGTGACCGTGTCCGGGGACACGGGGGCAAATCCAAGCGGCAGACCAACCTGCTGAGCTCGCAGCACCAGAAAGGCTTCACTGAATCGAGCCAAGGTGAACACCGCACCCACGGCTACGACACCCCAATAGGCGGGACTCAGGCGGGCAAGGTTTTCCCGCTGTATGGGGTTCACTCTCTTTGCACCTTGGTGCACCTCAGGCTCTTGCACGCCGAACACGAGCAGGGCAACTGACAAGATACCTGGGATAACAGCCACCCAGAAAACGGCCCGGATATCGTTTGCCCATAGATACATCAGCCCGATTGCAATCAGAGGACCGAGGAATGCGCCGACTGTATCCAGGGACTGCCGCAGGCCAAAGGCAGCACCGCGAAGATGCGGTGGCGCAATATCCGCTACCAGGGCATCACGCGGTGCTCCACGAATGCCCTTGCCAATACGGTCGGTAAGACGTGCCCCCAGCACCGTACCGACGCCTGGGGCCAATGCAAAGAACGGCTTCGACAGCGCCCCGAGCGCATAGCCGAACACAGCCAGTCCCTTGCGCTTCCCAAGATAGTCGCTCAGCGCGCCGGAAAAGACCTTCACAATCAGTGCTGTCGCTTCTGCCACGCCTTCTATCAGTCCGACCGCCAGTGCACTCGCACCCAACGTGGTTACCATGAATACCGGTAGCAGACTGTGGATGATTTCAGAAGACACGTCCATCAGGAGGCTGACGAAGCCCAGCATCCAGATGCCGCTTGGAATCTGGCGTAAGGTGCTAGCAGGAACAGTCATTGCCATTGCTCTACTTGGTGGGGACGGCGGCGCACGACCTCAGTTTTCGTTGCAATGCGTAGCTTCTCGTTGCGGCTCGAACATGCAAGACACTACCCGACATATGCGACTCTTGTTCCATGCTGCAACTGGCGCCAGGCCCCTCCTTCAACGATAAGTCCATCACGGGTATCAGGGCCGACGTGGTGCAGAGAACGTCAATCACAATCGCTTCCAGACCGGCGCTCCGTTCGATGATAGCCTTTGCGAACGGTCTATCGGCGGTGGCATGACCGCCAGGACGACATGTGAAGAAGGCAACTTGATTGCCTTCATATTATTAGATGCGCGCCGCAGACCTTATTGGCCGAAGAGCGCGCACGCAGGAGTCACATCTTCATGCTGACGGACATTGTTCTACGCTCGGCCTTTCGTTCCGATTGGCATCACATAGCTGCATTGCTTGAGCGGTGCGGCCTCCCCACCTCTGATACATCCGATATAGTCGAAGACTTCCACGTTGCGCTGTATGAGAACCGCATTATTGGATGTGCAGCGGCAGAGCATCACGGCTCGAGCGTTCTCATCCGCTCAGTAGCGGTTGAGCCAGCGTACCGAGACAGAGGCATCGCTGGGTGCCTAGTGGAAGCACTATTGATGCGTGCTCGGGGTACGGTGGCACGCGAAGCCTATATCTTCTCCACAGTGGCTCCCGCTTACTTCGCTCGCTGGGGATTCTCGCTTGTCGCGGCTGAAGACGTGCCACTGGAGGTCATGTCCTCGCCAGCTGTCCAGCGCGCGGCCCAAACATCAGCGCTTTGCATGCGATGTGAACTAACATAGCAAGAGCACCGTCTCATCGGATAGCGACCAGATGCAGTCGACCAGCGAATCGAGTGAAGAATGTTTGTCGAACGCGCCATCAATCTCCTGCACGAGGCAGCCTACGGCACGCTTGCTACCCACTCAGCCATCCTGCCTGGTTACCCGTACGCGACCGTGGTGCCATATGTCCCCGACGAAGCCCATCGTCCGGTAGTCTGCATCAGCGCCTTGGCAGAGCACACTAAGAATTTGCTCGCAGATTCGAGGGTGAGCTTCTCAGTGCTGCAGGCTGATGCCACCGACGTTCAGGCGGCAAGCCGACTAACGATTGTCGGCGAGGCCGAGCGGTTCGAACCAAGTCCTGCGTTTCTTGCTCGTTACCTGCGCTATGAACCTGGGGCGGAGCAGCTTTTAGCGCTGGACTTCATGTTCTTCCGATTGAGCGCAAGGAAGGTCAGGTTCATCGAAGGCCTCGGACGGATGGGATGGCTCGAGAAGGCTGACCTGGATGCTGCATACCAATTGCCCGAAGAGGACGAGGCCAATGTCCTTCGCGAGGTTTCTCGTGCTGTACTGGCCGACGTGCGCGTACTCGGCCTCGATTGCTATGGCATCGACTATGCAGCCGGGGCGCTTCGAAAGAGGTTCCGCTTCCCGAGTCAGCCGCTGCTACCAGAGACAATCTTGGACACAGTGTTGAACGCCATACCTGGCCTTAGTTGACGTGCTGGCGGAGCTATGCCATGCGTCCGCCGCGCACGCCGTGCTGCAGCTTTGGCTTCCAGGCTGCCCCATAGGCTAGTCGGTTTTATGCTCAATTCTGAGTGAGTCACCGCCCAGCTCGCCACCATCCCCAGACTCGGAGGGTGCCCGCAACGCACGGCCACGACAAGGTCGGAATCTGCGTGCAGTATCCCGGCCATGACAACATTGCTGTCAGCTCTCCCAATTGCACCGTACCCCAATCGAGGTAGACCGAATGACCGACGTTGCGACCAGGAAATTGAGGGTGGATTCATACTCACCTTTCATCCCCGAGACGGCCCCAATTGCAAGCACGGGGGAAAGCTGCTGTCAAATTCTTCGGCGGAGATAGCCTCGAGTCGCTCGCAAGCCTCAGTAGGGAGGGCGATGCATAGAGCTTTGCGCCAGAGCACCACGCCAGTAAGCCGAAGTACACTGGTGCGCAGCTCCCTGGGCTCAGGGTACTCCGAAACATGCAAGGGAGGCACTTCCATATAAACACGCCTCCGCACCTCATAGCTGAGCGCCCCTTTTGTGTCGCGGCGAATCAACTCTGCGTGCTCGACCTGCAGATGCAAGTACAGTGCACGAAGGGCTAAGGCAAGAACCAGCGCCGCTGCTATCAGCATCTCGATGCTCGTTAGTCGCTGTGGACATCAGTCGAGGCGACGGCACATGTAATGCGTCCTTGCACCAAAGCGCCGAAGGAATTCCTTCGATAGCTGCATCTCCTGCGGCATGTCGTCTAACGCGGTGAGCGTGAACCCGAAGCGGGCAAAGAACGCGGGATGCTCGGCCGTGAGCACTGCAGCCCTGGTGCAGCCGCTGGCGCGGGCGCGCATAAGGATGGCCCTCACAAGATGCGTGGCGACCTGGCGGCCCCGGTACTCGTCGAGAACCGCAGCGGCATGGACAATGACCGTCTCGCCATGCATTTCGCCGCTGGCGCAGCCGATTACCTTTTCACCTAGGACGGCGAGGCTGTAGAGGCGGGACGAGGGGTCTATATTGCTGCCGGGCAAACCGCAGGACGGAGCACCTGCGAGATTGCCTCCACGTCTGCCGACCCGGCTGCGCGAATTCTCACATCTTTTATCATTCTTTTTTATCCTGCACATGCAACACTTTGAGGCAGTATGTCGCAAGAGTACGAGGCATGCCCTCGGCTAACTGAATGAGTGGCATCACTTCAAACGTAATCTCGGCCTGCGCTACGCTTCGCCTCGTGCAAAGCCAGTCAAAATCCAATCCACTTAATTCTGATATAAGCGATATTTAATTCACTCATGCAAAGTCCCGGGCCCATCACAAGCTAGGTGAGCATCCATTCACACGGGAGTAGTGCTGCATTAGACCCGAGCCCCCCAAGCTCCATAGCCTGCGCATGTCCAGCATGAGGGCCGCAGGTTTACCCATCATGTTATGACACATACTCGTTTGGGCGGCCGTGACCTTGCTCGTTTCCTTGGACGGACGCATCGCCGCCGACGGCGGAACATCGCGTACACTGGCAAGCTCAGCACACGCATTAGATAAGCCCCGCGCAGTAGCTTAAAGACCGCCTTTGCGCCGAAAGCTCGTCCCCGCTGGTCCGCGTCGACAGGATGGGGAACGCGAGCCGCCTTGCGTCGAAAAGAAACCGCTCACAGCTTGCGCGGCGCCATGAATTCCATGCTGACATCCTTGGTGTCGCCGATGCCATTCTGGTCAGCCCACTCTTCCCAAATACGCCTAGCCTCACCATCGAAGCATGGCGAGCCTGACAGCAAATACCGCCGCCCGCTTGAGGTTACGCCGACCCCTGTGCCACTGTCGAAGGATTGGATTGCGCTACTCACGCGGTTCTCCTTGTTCTCGACGCAGTACCCCACAAAATGTCGTTGGCCCGACCTTGTTTCGCGGACCCGCCAGCGCTCAAGTGTGACGAGCGGTTGTACATCGACAGGTGCAATGGTGCTCACAGGCATGACGTGTTCAACTATTGAAATCGCAAACTCCCGCAGCATAAGTCAGCCGACTCTCTTTGGCAAAAAGCGCATGCGGGTTTTCCAGAGCGTACCATGCTGGACTACGGCCCGATGCTTCATAGCCCAGTGTCTGCAGAGCAGGAGCGACCTATTGAACTGGAAACCGTAGCGCGACCCATTCACGAGAGGCATAGCGCGACCGCAGGTGCTCGTCGGCTCAAGCCTTCCACAACGAGCTCAGTGACCCTCCGACGCCCCCGAATTCTCGTTGCTAAGGGGGTAGCAGAAGTGCCGGCCGACAGCGCCTCAGCTCGCCCGGCGGCTTCGGCATCAAGTCTGATGCAGCCAAAGATACCGCTCCGGGAGCGCTCGATGGTGGTGACCAGGGTGAACGGGGGTCGCGAGCCGGGTTGGCTCTGGATAGGGCCGAAAAGTGGCGCGGTGATTGCAAAAAGTCCTCAACGAGGGAACCATTAACTGCTGGCCTGCCCCCGCCTTCGGTATGGCTTTTGAACGAGTGGGTCTATCGGTCCGCAAAGCCAACGTAGCTAAGGCACGACGCGTTGTGGACCGACTGACTACCCCACATCGACGGCGTGACATACTTCCAGCGGGCTCCCGACAGACGCCGAGTAGTACTGAGGGTTCGATAACCCAATCGGGTGACCCCGGAGCAGCCCTTGGACACAGTCCCCACTTGCAATGGAAGACTCCCAACAAAACTGGCCCAGCAGTCTACCCCTCCGACATACGGGGGCAAAACTTATGCACCCCTCTTTGGTAGGGCCTCTAGTCTGGAGCACTTTGTTGCAGCGCAATGTATCACACATTATGATGCTTTCTAAAGCTGGTTCACTGCCAGCTCGAAGGCCTTCGCGACTTCAAGTGCGACGTGACAATTGGCGCCGGCAGCACGGAGAGCAATTTGTGGATGAAAACTACAAGCCGTGGAGACAACGCTGGCTGCAATGGCACGCCCGGTCCCTGCTGGCTAGCGTGGTTGCGCTAGCCGAGGCCGAACGCGAATCCTACCTGGACAGAATGCGAGCAGCATACTGCGAGGTTGGCGACTTTCCCGAGAGCGAGATTGATTTCATATTTCGGCGCGTATCGCGGGGCCTAAGAAAGCTAGGCCCATGTCCTGGTGTTTTCGAAGTTTCGCCGCTCACTCAGCTGCGCATCCGGGCACAGGGGCTGCGGTTGATGGCAGACGCATCCAGGCTCATCCCCGAGGAACTGTAGCGTCGGCTAACATGCGCGTCACCGTCTCATAATAAGTAGCATCGCCTGGCGAGCTGCTTCAATGCGTCTGCAGCAGGAACCGGCTGCCTCCCCCGCACATGAATGCGGCTTTCGTGAGTGCACCAGGACTGCTTGAAACTTCCTTCGAGTCCGGATGGAAAACCTGTCGACGGCAATTCTTTCGGCCCTGACCCCAATAGCGCTTAGCGCTGCCTATTTGGCCATACGCACCTGGCTACCCAATCAGCGAGGCGTACAAGTCCACTTAGCTATTCTGTTCGGGCTCGCCATGTGGGTCACGCTTGTTACCGCTGCCATGCAAGCCCCAGGGGTAATTGTGGATATGCGCGGAACCTTGCTGACGCTCGCGGTCCTTTTTGGCGGCACCATTCCCGCATTGCTTGTAGCGGCGGTGGGCGTCATGACGCGATTTTGGATTGGCGGCGTCGGCACGGGGATAGGTATCGCGGCACTGGTCGCGACGTACATCGGCCTTGTCTCCTTACCTCGCATTCTGCCAGCGCGTTTCCGAAGCGGAGATACGGTGTCCGGGTTCCACTTGATTGCAGGCGGGCTGTGGGCAAGTTTAATCCAATGGGGTGCCATTCAACTTGCTGAAGTGAGAAGTGGTCAGGATTTAAATGACGTCCTCATGCCTGTAGCGCAGTTCTTGGTGACCACCGTCTCAGGTAGCCTATTCATCATGGCCCAACAGCGGCGGAATCTGCGTCAGGGATTGGAATCCCAGCACGAGTTGGCAAAGGAAATGATGACTCACGATACAGCGACGGGCTTGCTGAATCGGGCTGGCTTCACTATTGCCTTACAAGAGGCATTAAATCGCCAGAAAACATCATCGGACGCCAGATTGGCGGTTATAACTATCGGCCTCCATCGCTTTCGCGAAATTAGCGATGCCATCGGTTCACAAGCGGTAGACATCCTACTCGCCACGGTAGGTAGGCGGTTGCACGGCCTCGCAACACAGACTCCGTTAGGAAGACTTGATAGCGATACGTTTGGTCTTTACCTAGAGAATATTGGGGAGCGCACTGTCTCTGCCTTAGCCGATGAACTTCATGCCACCTTTCGTCGACCCATTTTGCTCAGTGCACAGGCCGTTTATCTTCCGCTGAACATCGGGGTGAGCATTTTCCCCTCAGATGGCACATCTTCCTCGACACTCATATCGCAGAGCGACCAAGCTCTTCGAGTAGCAACTCAACGAGGAGACGGTCACCTTCAATATTTCAGCAGCGAGCTGGAAGCTTCTGCCGTAAGACAACTGCAACTTGAGTCGGCATTACAGCATGCACTGCGGCGGACGGATGAGATTCGCGTCGTGTATCAACCGAAGGTGCACCTTGCCACGGGAAAGCTTGCCGGCGTCGAAGCGCTGAGCAGATGGGATTCCCGAGAGCTTGGAAAGATTAGTCCGTCGGAGTTCATTCCTGTTGCGGAGAGCAGCAATCTTATTAATGAATTTGGCGCATGGGTGCTTGGGCAAGTTTGCGCCCAAGTTAGCGCCTGGAGACGACAAGGGTTATCAGCGCCAGTCGTTGCAGTAAACCTGTCAGCCAAGCAGTTACTGGATAGTCAGTTTCCTGAACTAGCATTGCAATGTGTCCGGCGACACGAAATTTCCACTTCCGCAATCGAATTTGAACTCACTGAATCCGCCGTAATGACGGACCCTCTCCTGGCAAGGAGGCTACTTGAACGCCTTCGAGGATTCGGATTCAGGCTAGCACTTGACGATTTTGGGACTGGCTATTCTAATTTAGCCTATCTAAAAGGATTACCTTTTTATTGCTTAAAAATCGATAAAAGCTTCGTGAAAGACATCGAACATAACAGAGATAGTCGTTCGCTTTGCGGTGGCATCTTCGCTTTGGGGAGTAGTTTAGGACTGACGATTCTTGCTGAAGGCATAGAGACGGCGGGGCAGCTTGAAATTCTAAGGGATTTTGGCTACCAACTTGGTCAAGGATTTTATTTCGCCCATCCACTATCGCCGGATGACTTGGCTTCTCGCTGGTTGGCCGACTGAGCAGCCCCCTCTCCATCACTTCCGGGTGGGAGCCGACAAAATACAGTCAGCCTGAGCGACCAGCTAACAATTCTTATGCTGACTGCGCGCTGTGGCGTGGACAGGGGAGCCAGTTACAGTAGGCGTCGCCGGGTCAATGTCTATTCCAACCTTCGCCCAGCGCAACCGGCGGCACTGCCTGGAGCGAGACAAATCCGGCATCGAGCAAGCGCCCCTCCCCGTGGCGGGGCAGGATAGTTGCCAACCGCCGGAACAAAACAGCTTTCGCGCATCTCTGCCGAGTTCCGCCAATTTGACCATCTAGGCAGTTCAGGGGGGGCCGTTCCACCACCGCAGTGAGCAAGAATAGGGCGAGCGTGGTCATTCGCCCCCACGAATCCCTGTCGACACTGCGAAACAAGGCATGGGTAACAACCAACGACAATGCACCAATTGCCTACAAACAAAAAAACCGCGTCGCCGGGTATGCGACGCGGGGGCAGGGGTACTTACGGGGTCCTACTTCCCACAATGTACAAGAGAATTAAGTAATATTTATATCAGGGTTAACGATTGTGTTGGTCGCAAGCATTTGTCAACCGCCAGTCACGACACTATGTTGGTTGGTGCATAAGATGTAGATGTCCTACACGACGAACAACAAAAATATGGTCAATGCGGCGGCCTAGGTACCAGAAGCCGGTCGGGAAGGTGTCACGGCACCGCCCATAGCTATGACCTTAAAGGTTGGTACAAAGGCGGTGGATGCCTTGCGCAAAAGTAACGCGAGGTTAGAGAACGTGGCAACAGTACTGCCCATCGGGATTCTGGGAAAGGAAGCTTCGGAGGTCGCGAGCTCTATTACTGGCCTAACTCGTTCTTCACCAAGCCCTCGCCCCCCTATTGGCCCCGAGTTAGCATGTGTAGTCTTTCGTCGTCCTCGCGCTTATGATAGCCCTGCGTGAGTAAAGCCCAAGTTCTATAGACGCCGTAGGCCCAGGCATGATTTCGGTTTGCATCTATTGGCGTCACCGTTGGCTCTTGCATAAGCCTGCGAATCTCCGCTTCTACAGCCACCGTTATTTCCTCATAGCCCCAGACCTTTTCGATTGTGCTATTACATTTATCATGGCTTCCGGAAGCATGTCTATTTTTATTGGGTTTCGTATCCATGCGCTTTACTCCCGTCCGATGCCCAGCTTTCAAGCATAGAACACTTTCCGAAAAAGTGTGCCACCCAACTGAGACCACCCCGGTGATAACGCCGGCCTTCGAATTAACGCTGCCGGACGCGGAAGCCGGTACCTAGCCGTATAAAGGTTCGATGGCTACCCCACAAATTGGGGATGGCGCCAACACGATGGCTCGACAAGCCTGTAGGCAGGTGGGCCTATTTGCGCACCCACTCCCTTCGACCCTTGGCCTCCCGGCCAAGGGTTTTTCTCTTCTGCGATGCGATTGAGGACGGTACGCTAATCGCCATCGCTTCCATATGCGCCACGCTCACTCTGTCTGCTCACGCGGCCGATGACATGGCTGGTATGAACATGAAGTCGTCCGCCTCGATGGCCTCGCCGAAGCCTGTGGAGGCCGAAGTCGGGACGGTGGATGTGGCAAACGGGAAGGTGACGCCAAAGCACGGTCCCATTGAGAAGTTTGGCATGTCGGCCATGACGATGTCATTTCCAGTGAAGGATAAAGCGAGCCTTTCCAAGCTGAAGGAAGGCGATAAGGTGGTCAACGGTGCCGCTACCGTTATCCGCATTGAACCAAGGTAGGGCCAGGGAGAGCGAGGCGCCAGATAATTACTTCTTGTTAACGGCTAGCCACGGCAGGCGCTTCTCATCATCCCTCTGGTCGACGTCGGCTCAAGAGCGTAACTCCATCATAAGGCAGCCTACATCTCCAGCCGCCTGTGGCGGCAATGAACGACGGTATCCCGCATGCACTCTTTCCCCAGTGGTCGTCCTGGCCTGTCGTCCATTGCCGTCCCAGGCGCGTCACTCCCGCGCCTACTCCCTGCGGACAGATTTGGATACAAATTCCCGGAATGACTCGGTCAACACGCACTTCACTCGGCTCGTTTCTCTTATAAGTGCTCTGCACGCCAGCCCCCTTCCCGGGCTGAAAGTCTTGCTAGGTAGGCAGTGTTCACAAAGGATACGCAGTCATGAGAAAGTTTTTGGCGCTGGCCATCCTGGCAGGCTTCGCCGCCGTCGCATCTGCCGGCGCGCAAGCTCATGTGAATGTTGGCGTGGGCATCGGTTTCCCGGTACCGTTCGTAGCTGCGCCCGTGTATGCCCCCGCTCCCGTTTACAGCCCGCCGCCTGTTGTGGTCGAACAACAGCCTGTCGTTGTTGCTCCTGGCTACTATGACGACTGGCGCGAGCGTGCTTGGAGAGAGCGCCAATGGCGCGAGCGGCGATGGAGGGAGCACGAGTGGCGAGAGCGGCACCGTGAATGGCGCCGCTGGCACGATTACGATGACTGAACATTGGGCATTATCACGGGACCGCATAGCGCTTCCGCGTCTGCCGGCGGTCGTGTTCAATATGCATACTTGCATGACGTCCCCGGACATGCACTTGATGGCTCCCGGTACATCGGCAGCCCCATCAGTACCCAGAATAGCTCGGAGGGCTGGCGGCAAAGGCGACCAGGCTCGTGGACTACTTCCTTGCAGGGCGTTTGATGCAGGAGGTCAGTTCTAGTCGCTCTGCCAGCGCTTCACCACTGTCAGACACGCAATGCAAGTAACCCGAGCGTACTCGTCTAGCACTTGAGCAGAGGAGGGCTCACCGCCAGTTCGGCGCAAGCGTTTGCACAGTAAATCGCCCGCTGCACGTATCAGCCGCCCATCACGAATGGCCTGCTTTAGCAGAACGTGAACGTCGCGGTCGGGCATGTCGAGCGCAGGCACTTCCGAGGCATTTCTCGTGTCGTCTGCAACGATACCAGGTTCATCTCGAGGCCAGCGGTCTCCATGTCCGCCTTTCGAGAACAAGTAGGCGATGCCATCGCCGAAGTTGGGGCCGGGGCGCGACTGTAAGGGAATATTCCTGCTGAAGCAGTCGCCTGCTGTACATCCAAATTCGAAAAGAAGCGCCTGGAGCCGGCCCTCCAGGAAAGGAATTGGGGCGATTTCATCGCCGGCGCCAGCCCAGATGCCACAGCGCACCCGGCCCAGCCCCCCCCGGTTTCCCCCTCATTATTTACGGCCTCTTAGTGTTTTTGAATAAATGACGCCGTTCTTAACGGTAGCACGTCGGCGAGCGCAGTCAAGGCTCTAATGCGTGGAAACTAACAAACGGAAAAGCTGGTGGCCGAGCCTTCCCGTTAGCCCGCTTCTGTGGTGCTTCTTGTTTACCAACTGCATCGATAGGCCGAGAGCGCTGACTGTCTGGCCCCAGACCTCACTGCAGGTGCTGCCCACCGTTGATGGCAATGTTTGCCCCGGTCACGAAAGCAGCCTCATTCGAGCAGAGATACGCAATCAATGCTGCCACTTCTTCTGGCTGGCCCAAGCGACCTACAGGGATTTGCGGGATGATTTTGGTATCGAGTATCTCCTGTGGCACGGCCGTCACCATCTTGGTGGCAATATAGCCGGGCGAGATGGTGTTGACGGTCACGCCGCGCTTAGCCACTTCGAGCGCCAGCGACTTCGTGAAGCCATGCACGCCCGCCTTGGCGGCCGCGTAGTTGGTCTGGCCGAAGCCGCCTTTGGACCCAATGATGGACGATACATTGATGATACGTCCCCAACCCCGCTCGACCATCCCGTCGCAGACCGGCTTCGTCATGTTAAACACGGAGTCGAGGTTGGTGCGGATGACCGCATCCCAGTTGACCTTGTCCAGCTTCTTGAAGCTCGCGTCTCGCGTAATCCCAGCGTTGTTAATCAGAATGTCGATTGGTCCTACCTCAGCGTGAATCTTCTCAACGCAATGCTGGCATGACTCATAGTCGGCGACGTCGACAGGATATGCACGAAACTTGCACCCCTCTTTCTCCATCCGGTCGAACCAGCTCGCGACGCCGGTGTTGCCGCGTGAGTGGGTCACCACCACCGTGCAGCCGGCGTCGTGCAGCTTGATACTGATGGCCTCACCCAAACCGCCCATCCCACCTGTGACTACGGCAAGTCTCTTGGTCATGTCTCCAATCCTCCAAGCAATGGTATAAGCGCATCGATGACGCGGGGCCCAGCCCTTCGCCGACTCCCGACATCTACCAGAATTCAGTTTTCCCTTCGGTAACGTGAACGCGGTTAACACGCAGCCCAAACCGAACTACTTTGTAGCTGCCTGGGAGGCCTGCGCTGCACGACGTCTCATGCCTTTCGAGGCCGCCTGCGCAGCAGTGTTGAAACTGTTCTCGGCTACTTCCACGGCTTGCGTTGCCGTCGATTGCATCGACTCGTAAAGCGCAGTGGTCGCACTTACCGCCTCTTGCCAGGCTGCAAGCGGCGCCATCGAGCCGGACGGTGCATTGCTCACCGCGCTTTCGATGAGACCCTGTAGCTGGCCTTTGCCTGTTGTGTACTGGACTTCGACGACCTTCTCAAACTCCGCCCGTGAAGCAGCAAGGATGCTCTGCAGTTGACGCCGATACCCCAATACGCTTTCGGCTGCGGGTTGAAATAATTCGACTTGCAATTCGACGAGTTCTTGCGGGTTCTGGACGGACAGGGATTTCATTAGGCCCTCCCGGGTCTGCGCCAGGGTCATCTTCATTGTTTGGAGGTTCAACTCCATTATTTTTTCGAACCCTTCCAAGACCTTGTTGGTTAGTCCGGCCATCGTTTCAAGGCCCGCCATCTGTGCCTTGGTGCATTGCTCTGCTGTCCACTGAGTCATCTTGCGTCTCCTAAGTGCGGCCCGCCCCTGAGCTATCCGATGGCAGCACGTTAGGGTGGGAGTGAAGTGAATAACGGTTGCAGTGTCGCGCCCCTTGCGGCCGACGCCGATATGAACGCCCAACGAAGCGTCGATGATGGCGAGTCTCGATGGGGTCGAGCGATACGCTCATCGACAGGCCGTGGGTGCCCGACAATCCCTTGCGCGAACACGGCCGAAGGCTTGGAGAAAAGCGTAGCCTTGGGTTGTGACCCGAGGTCGGCTGTGGGTGGGCCCAAAGCTCCTCAAGCCTAACCAGCTGATGCGCGAGCAGCGCCTCCACATCCGCGCAGTCCAGCTCCGTTGGGCCAGAGTTGTCGTTTACCAGCACCAGCGTGGCAAGCTCATGCGAACTCAGCACAGTCGTCTCCAAAGCTATAGGTCTATTTTTGCTACGGGACACTACCGTCCGTGACAGCTGGCCTGGCTCGTACAGGCCGCTTCTTTCCTCTCGGACGCGAGGTTCTGGCTGGTGAGCGCTTGTATTCGCGCTCCGAAACAAACATCCTAGCTACTCACCACCGACACTTCAATACGACTAGCGGAAATGTTCGGGATAATCCCTAGTACTCTTCTCCTCCTCCACCCATGGGTGAATGAGTTCGAGTTGATACATCACGACTTGATACGCCTTCAATTTTCAGAGCGCTATTTGCCGACCGACCGGACGGCATGTGTTAGCGGATAGGCGGAGTAGGCGTCCATAGCATTAAATAACTCGCAAGTCAGATTCCGAGGTCGAGAGATGACAGACTGCCGCTGAACAAAAAAGAACCCACGCTCCGAGCGTCGGTGCGCGGAGGGCAGCAAGGACACATTACCAATCTGTATTGACTTAGAAATTCTTTACGTCAGAATTAAGCGACACTTGTACATCGCCTCTGGCGATGGCGAGCCCTCTCCGGCGCTTGCAAACGAATTCGCGCGAGGCTGGTACACGGGGTAGAGCCTTCCCAGCGGCTAGGCCGGCAAGGCGAAATTGCCGTGCAATCAAAAGCATGTGGCAGTAAACCGGCGACCTGCGCGCCGGATGACGCGAGTGGAGGCAGGAATGACGACGGCACGAGCTGGAACCAAAGGGGAAGCCATTAGGCTCTTGGAGGCAGCGGGGATAGCACGAATCGAACTGGACTACGAGTCGGGTTGGCAGGATGCTATTGAACTCGGGCGCTTGGGCCAGAAGGCGGGCATCCGCGTGGAGTATCGCGGCCATGAGAGTATTGCCGTCACGTCGCCTGCCGCGCTTGCCGCCGGTTTGAGGCGACCAAAGCTGACGTTTCGCCAGCGAAATTTATTCTGTCAGTTTGAGCTCGATGCACTCGAAGCAAGTGAACTGGCGCGCTTCGAAGCAAAGGCCACTACGCTGGGCGACTACATCTTGGCCGGGCATCTACTGAGGGAGGTCGCTACAGTTTGGGACTGAGTGCGGCCGCACTTTTTGTTGTCCGCCCCCCGCTTTCCGGCTACATTCTTTGGCAACGTGACCCCGTAGTCGAGGTTCCCCTGTGACCGTCCATGTTGCGCACAATCGAGCCAATGCACTTGAGCAGATATTGTCACAGGTGACTGGAACGGTTGACCTGGACTATGAGGCCGGCTGGGAAGATGCCCTCGAACTTGGAAGGGTTGGGCAAAAGTACGGGGTCAGCGTTCAGTTCAGGACCCTCGAACATATCGCCGTGCGGAGTCCAGAAGCCCTAGCTAACGGACTGCGAGCACCGAAGAATACCTACAGGCAGCGCCACCTCTATTGTCTCTTCGACTTAACCTTGATGACCGATGCACTCCTGACCGAGCTGGAGGCACGCGCCATCGAGCATGGTGATTACATCTTGGACGGTCACCTACTCAAGGAGGCGACGCTCGTCTGGGAATGACCTGAGAGGCCGGCCTGCCTTACCAGCGTAACTGCTCGGGCATTCTAGTTTCAATGCGCACCGCAAGGCTATCCTGGCGACTTCGCACGCTGCTAACCAATGCGCGGCTTAGCCAAGGCCCTCGCGCAAAATTTCCGCAGAAACTCGGAAGACAGCTCTACCTCCTCTGGCATGCTCTCCGGCTGGGCGACTGAAAAATCACAGTGCATGGGAGAATCCACCCCCTCAGTTGTGATGAGCACAGCCTTAGTACAGCCGTCGGCACGAGCACGCGTTAGAACTGTACCAATTAGGGCGATAGCGATTCGCTGGTCTCGATACTCCTGAAGCACACTGACAGACCGAACAAGAACTGTTCCGTCATATTGCTCGGCGCAAGCGCAGCCCACGACCTGCTTGCCAGATAGTGCCACGTGAAAGAAATGCGATGAGCGGTAAATGACGTCGCTCGGCAATCCACGACTCTCCAGCACCTCAACGATTGAGGACAAATCGGATGCCTCTGCCGCACGAATCTGCACGCCTCTTATCATTTCCGACATCTCACCGTATTACCGCGAGCTGAAGACGGAAAACACGCGACGACCGCAATCGTCAAGACTGCAGTTTCAGGCTACCACTCTCGCCAAGCAAGTAGACATCAGGGAAACCCTAGCCATGTTTCGAAGCAAGGCCTGCCAAACAGAGAGCCGTATATCACAAGGATGCCTCGGCTTCATAGACTGACCCTATCCACAGATATCCAGGCGTTCCCGCTCAGGCTTCCGCAATCAGAAATTTCGTGCGGTTTTTGCCAAGCCAGGCGGGCGCTCGTCCACGGCCGGACCAAGTCGCACCAGTCTTCGGGTCCATGTATTTTGCCGGCAGCGACACCTTTTCCTTGGCAACGACCTTCCCCTTCGCAGCACTGCCTGCCGGTCGCCCACGGCGACGCTTTGCGGCAATGTCGTCAACCGTCAACTCATACTCTGCCATCAAGCCTTGAATCTGCTCAATGACACCAGAAATTTCGCTCGCACGCATCTCTGCGAGCTTTGCTTCAAGCGCTTCCTTTTCTGCGACGAGTTGCTTGTAAGTAGCCATTTTTTTCCTCCAGGAATGTGTACGGCGTAATCCTAAATTATTTCTATTTCTGGTGCCACCTGTTTCGCATTTCGCAAAACTAGAATTGCACCGCTCCAATCCACTCGCCGAGCCAGACTCGGCAAAGAAGACTGCTCCTCCGCTTACAATATTGCTCTGCAACATGCGAGCAGGGACAAGGTGGCGGCAGAACATTTACGCGCTACGATTGAGACGGACCAGTAGGGATGCATCCGCCGAGTGATGCTGTGGAGGACAGAATGGCGACAGCTCAAGCTGGCACCAAAGAGGAGGCACTGAAACTCCTGCAGACAGAAGGAGTAACGGTGGTGGATTTGAACTACGAGTCTGCCTGGCAAGACGCAATCGAGCTCGGCCGGCTCGGCGACAAGGTTGGGATACGCGTGGAGTATCGCGGGCACGACAATATTGCCGTCAAGTCGGTGGCGGCATTGGTTGCAGGCTTAGCGCGACCAAAGACGACGTTCCGGCAGCGGAATCTGTACTGCCAGTTTGAGCTAAGTGAACTGTCTGCAGGTGAACTGGAGCAGTTGGAGGTAAAGGCGGCGAAGTTGGGTGACTACATCCTGGCAGGGCACTTGTTGCGAGAAGTGGATGCGGAGTGGTCCGAATAGCCACGCCAGAACACACCATCGCCGGTCAAGGACCTGCTGAGCTGGAGGCAGCCAGCCTAAGGTCGGAAGACCTGGCCTTGACCCCGGCGCTCAATCACTAGTTAGCCAAGCCTTAAGTACTTCGCTGATTCGCGCTTTACCAGTTCCTTCAACTCGCACGGAACTAATTGCACCCACACCGTACCCGAAAGCATACGCATCCTGTTCCAACTCAGGAACCGAGCTTTGCCCAGGGAGGAGCAACAGGCACGGTGCAGGCGACGCCCCATCGACTCTCAGGGCATCATGATAGATGTGGCCGGACTCCATGGCATCGAGTACGTTCTCTCTCCCGCTTCTCCACTTTGCGTCAAAGACGAGCGCTCGTGGGCCAGTCTCTCGCTTGTCAATGAGCACGATGTCCGGCCGACGTTCTCTAGATAAGCTCCATCCAATTCGCGTCGCCGATGTCTTGAGGGCTGGGAACGTGGCTTGAAAAAGGACTTCGAGCCACCGTTTGTCCTCTAGCTCAAAACGCAGAGCGCGTTCAGCTGAAACCGCCTTGGGTGCTGCCTCGATAGGTGTCACGCCGGTGACCTCGGTGACGCACTGCGCAACACAAAGGTAGCACCATGTCTCATAAATTCCCCATGATGGGGGAACATGCAGCTGGTCGCTGTCGTGGCCTCCTTCAACCTCCGTTAGGAGCGCCCGGCAACCAATGCGGTAGGCCCGACTGTACGCAGGCTGCGCCGCTATTTGTGTAAGGCCAGCTGCCGATGTCTCGCTGGACGTGACCTCACGAAATAGTGGCGTGAACATCAGCTGCTGTGTGCGCTGCGCCAAGCTGTCCAAGTCACGTAGTCGTCGCTCAGCACGGAGACGCTGCTCTTCCAGCGGGCTTCCAAGCTTCGAGTCCAAGACTTTCTCACGTATGGATGAGACGGCGGCTCGGAAACGCCGCAAGAGCGCAAGCATTGACCGGTTTGCGGGAGTGTCGAACGTTGGTGCAGAGGTCCGACTATTGACTTGGAACGAGTCCATCGACTCCGTGCCCAATATGCATCCAGTGGCAATAGCAGCCAGCCGCCTGTCCTGCAGCGATGTATGATGCAGTCGCCGTACCCGCGAGAGGGGAAGTACCTTGGTGTCGGCGGATAGAAACCTATGAGGGCAGCGCCCAATCGCTTCGACCGAATCAAGAAACGACGGCCCATACTCTCTCAAGCGAGCGAGTAAGATGTCATTCTCATATTTGCCAGTACGTCCTTCCCGTCCAAACGCCATTGTCGCCGAGGACGTGCCGCTCAACAGGGTCTGGTCGAAAGCCCTGATATCCGAGACCATTGCATTGAACTCGGATTGACCGGTCTTGGAATGGCTCGGGCTGACGTCCAGTAAAAATTGAGAGCTAACTTCGCCAGGCAGCATAACATCGACCACCACCGTCCCTGCGTAAAAGCTAGGCCGCCACCGGAACAGCGATGAGCCATCGCGGCGTAGTTCGACATCGTCAACATACACTCGAGCATCGGGACGCCCGACACTAAGCACATAGTCCGTGTCTTCAGTAAGTCCCGTTAGGACCTTATGCGCTTGAACTTCAGCCCAGACGCCACTGTCTTGTATGTTCGCTCTTCGAATGCGTAGCACCACTGGCCCCTCTCGAGCCTATCGCCAGAAACGGGCCGAGCCCGTTGCGATGAGGTCCTCTTGCAGACTTTTAACCTTGCCGCAACACCTGGCGAGTCCATTGTCTGCCAGAACTTTATGAGTTTCCTGAAGTGCTTTTTGAAACTTGGCAGAGGTCTCACCGCGTAGTTTCGGTAGAACCTTGGCGTACACAACGTCGTCGAGCGCAGCCGTCTCGGATGGCGCGAATGCAGACTGGAATGCCAGATAGCTCAGCACGTCGCTAATTGTTCGCCAGCCAAAGTGCAGTCGTACTGGCGCAAGGGCCTCGCCGAGGGCACTGAGAAGAGCTTGAGTCTTCTCCTTTAGCGCCGGGGCAAGCGGAGCGGTGGCCCATCCCGGAAAGTCCTGCACGTTGATGTTCCAAAATTCGAGTGTGTAGGCACGGTCAAGCACCTTGTCGGAAAGACCATGAGTGGTTTCATCCATGTTCAGGGTGCCGATGATGGCGAGATTGGCTGGGTAACGCACGCGCCTCGGGATAGGCGTGGTTTCTTCACTGAGTTGATGAAGGTCGAGCCATCCGTAGGTTTCCATCGCGGATAGCACTGGTGCCAAATACTGCTCCGGATGGGAGAGGTTCATCTCGTCAAGAATCGCTACGTAGGGATGTTCGGGGTCTGCGGCGGCGCGCAGCAGCAGGTCAAGGAACGGGGCGCTTCTGTAGGATGAGTCCTGGATGGGATTGACGTAGCCGAGCAAAGGACTTGGGTCATACCAACCCGGCTGGACAGGGATGACTCGGACTCGGTCATGGTCGTACTTGTCGACGTTGCCCAGCGCCAGAGCGTAGTTCAGCGCCAACTGAGTCTTGCCGGACCCTGAAATGCCAGTGAGAACGGCGAAATGCCGAACCGGGTGAAACCAGAGTCCAGCGTGGAGTTGAGCGACCAGCGACTTCTCCAGTACGAGCTTTCCAGCAACCAATGCAGAAAGGCGTTGCCATAACTCGGGAAACGCCGGTAGTTGCGTGGCGTCGGAAATCTCTACCTTGACCTCGACCACCGGCTCCGCCGGCGCGGGTAGGCTCTCTGGCTCCCAGGTGACAAGTTCTGCCCAACGCTTGCCGCGTTCGGTGAGCTCTAACTGCTTTTTATCGTCGACCTCAATGACCCCGAGACTGGTCAGCCATCCGAGCAGTGAAGTCGGGGCAAAATCAGACGTCCAACCAGGGTGTACTTTCTGAAGCATTGCGACGAGGCTAGCCTTGCTCTGCGGCGCAGAGTCCAATACCTTCACTACGTGGTCGACACCAAGAATCTTGGTTAGCAGGTGGTCAGCCAGTTCGTCTGGGTCTTGCGTCTCAAGCAAGTTGATACCACGAGCGCTTAGTCTGTAGGTGTCCCCGTCACGCTTACACAGGTCAAACTCTCGAGAGACGACGTTGATGCAGGTGATGAGGCTGCTCGGGGCGAGTTCGGGGTTGCTCTGCCTGATGATGTCCGAGAATTCTTCTTTGGAAACGCCCTCGCTGAGTTCAGGAAGGTATCCCAGCAGTGTCTGGAAGCCGCCCTTCAGGGACGTTAGTCCCTTGCGCCGCAATGTCGCAGGTACTGGTGTCAGCGACGCCGTCTGCTCCGTCGGGTCAATCGGCGTATCACCGATGCCATCGTCGGCGATGCGCTCATAGACCATCCACGGCAGGCAAATCCTCCGCACGATATCGACGGGGTCGGTATCGTTGACCAGCCCGAGCACTGTATCGATACGGGTGCGAATCGCCTTGTGCGCTCTCACAGGATGGTCGCTGGCCGCCCCACCCATCTCCTTGTGGAGAAATAGTAGCTTGCCGGGGTCGGCGACTGTCGTGAAGTGCTCAGGGTATATAGCGCACAGCACACGATTGAGTTTCAAACGCGGCGTACGTCCGCAGAGAACCTTAAGGCGGTCCCGAAGTCCATTGTAGAGCGCCGTAAGTTGAATCTCTGCCGCCACGGGGTCCGGTGGCAGTGGTTTCGTCACTTCGGCTGCAAACCAATCTCGAAAGGTGGCATCAGCCAGTGCCGGCGCCGTCTTGACGGAGCCCATTCCCGTCGCGGCGACCGGATTGTCGTCCCATAACTTCTTCAAAAAATTGGCATCATCGAGCTTGCTGGGAATCCCAGCTTTAACCTCGGCCACGAAGGCGGCCAACCTCGAGTACCAATCCTGAGCGCCTTTGGACACTGCGGCCCCGGCTAGGGCGGCATTTAGCTGAGCTTTCAGCGCAGCATTGCTCTCCAGTTTCCCGTTCAAGTTTTCTCCCGTTCCTGTTCTTGTGAGACGGTGCAAGGTTATAGGATGATACCGGCATATTTTGCCGGGCGTGAAGCGCGCTCGGCCACCCACAGGGCTCCATCAGCAGCTGAATCGCAGGGCGACTGCTTAAAAAAAGAACCCGCGTCACCGGGGGTGGTAACGCGGGTGGTAGCGGTCCTACAGCGCTCAATCTAACGGCGAATTAGAAAATCCTAATATCAGGGTTAACTACCGTGTTGCTCAGGCGCGTCTTTCGTCGCCTCGCCACAGAACGGATATAGCCATCACGCCTGGCTACCCCTCTTTGGTGGGACCATCTCCACGGCGAATCCGATTGCCCCCTCAATTTCCATCACACTATGATGATTTCAAATAGCGCACCGCGCGCTCCCTACTCTTGGCATTTTGTGGGTAGTGTAAGGAAAGGTGCCGCCGGGCAAGGGGGTCAATTGGGAAACGAGGACTACAAGCACTGGAGACGCCGGTGGCTGCGGTGGCACTCGCGGTCTCTGCTGGCAGGTACGCTGGCATTGCAGCGAGGTGAGCGGGCAGCGCGCATTGACGAGATGCTGAAGGCATATCTTGCCTACGGCGATTTCACCGAAAATGAGATTGATTTCATTTTCGGCGAGTCTCCCACGGCGTGCGGAAGTTCGCCTCACACCCGGATGCATCAGCTTGTGCTCGGCGTGCGCAGGCGCGAATCCGAGCGCACGGGCTTAGACTGATGAGGGGCGCATCCGATGTCTTCGGCTAGGCCCCGAAGCAGAGGCAAGCTACTGCTCCCTACCTTGGCTGCGTGGCCTCCTACTTCGCAACGCCCACCCCACCAGTTACCCATACCTACCGCCCTGTTGACGCTTCCGCCCCTTCGGCCGGCCTCCTTATGTTGGCAAGCCAACTTACCCGGTGGATTTGCCCCCGTGTCCCCGGACACGGTCACACCCTTAGGTTGATAAGGCCATCGCACGCCTGAACTCCCGCGGGGAGCGGTAATTCAGGGCGCTA
>NZ_JBSVZB010000064.1:0-20242 GCF_054072015.1 Cupriavidus sp. CP313
TGTGTCAGCATCGGCGGCAAATCCGCCATCCTCCACCAGGTGGGTCAGTTTTACTTCGGCGGGGTGGGTCATTTTTGCATCGGCGCTAACACTTACTTCGGCTGCATCATTTGCTGGCATGCCCGCATCATTGCGGCATGGTCGCCAGCCATAGACTGCTGCATTTGCGCCGCGTGTGCTTCTGCCTTCTTGGCTTCGCGTGCCTTCTCAATAACAGCCCAATCCGGCCCCGCGAGGACGGACAGGGAAGAGGCGAGGGCGGTCATGCCGGCGGCGGCAAGAATAAACTTCTTCATGGTAGTTCTCCGTTCACTCGAAGCAATGAGGCATCGGGTGCGTTTTCTTACGCTCGAGCGCCACTGCCGAGTGGAATGTTCATGTCAGGTTACGGACCGCCAAACGTCGTTGGAGGGGCCAATCCGTAAAGGCACTAGCCGACCACTAGCTGGCAGGTCGGTCTCAGACGGAGAACGGTTTGGGTGGGCGCTCCAGGAGCGCCAAAACTATGGAAAGGAAACTGGACTCGGGGTGAGGAGCGAGAACGCTCGTCCAAGCATTTTCCATAAGGGAAGCTGGCATGGGAGCCGCTACGACGGTTGCGCACATCACAGTGCACGAACCATGAGCCATCTTGGCTAGATGTCCCGTGTCTGAACAAGCGTTTTTGGCATTGCAGCCATGCCCGGCGTCAACCAGTGTTGTGATGTCCTGAATCGAGGGACTGCCGCCCAAGGGCGACGCATCCATGCCAACGAGACAGCACTCGGAAAATGGCATGGCCGATGCTCGCAGTGGCAGTGCCAGCGCGAGCGTCAAAAGCAGAATTACTTGCCAGAACCGTTTCATTTCTCCGGAGCTCTCATGTCTCTTTTCGAGGAAAACTGTGTCGCAAAGAACGTCTAGAAGGCATGGTATGGCGTCCCTAGTTCCGCCGGACCTGCTGCAGCTCCGAGGACCCGGCGCTCAAGTCACAGCAGGCAATGAATGCAAGGTAGGCCGCGTCTAGTTGATGTTTATCGGTCTGTTTGCTCGCCAGGACTTCAAGCGCAGATAGCAGGTGGTCGGCCAGTTCGAACTCATTTTCCCGGCAAGCCCTCTTGAATACCTCTAGCACGTCGTCACCCAGAGTGTGCTTCAAGCTGCTCATTGTCGACCCCCAACAGCTGGTGGCCAGTGCCGCTTGCGCCGACAAACTGACCGGATACAGGCATTCTGGACGTTGCCATAGTGGGAAGGTCAAGGAAAAAGTGCCGAGCGGACTAAAGCCACTGGCCGACAATCGACCATCACGACATCTCACTCGTCTGGCTGTGCGCATGGTGTTTTCTCCGCGCTGTTCCGAGAAGCGGTTCGATGCAGAGGTGGGGCACTCGTCGGCGCACGGCTTCACCGATTCATTGACGCATATCAATTGCGCAAAAAAGTAATGACGTACCTTTGCTAAAGGGCTATTCAGCCTAATGCTAACCAGCAACGGGAATATCATCATGACAAAGAATCGGTGTACCTCCCTACTCATTGCACTCGCTGCCGTAGCCTGGACTCCGTTGGCGTTCTCGGCGGCGCCGCCTGCAAGCGACCCCGCCCACGACCATAACCACGCCCCGGAGCGTCCGGAGGCGCCTGCAGCGACTCCTCGAGCTAACCCCGACATTGATGCTCAGGTTGCCCATTTGCGCGCAATCCGCGAGCGGCTGTCACGGACCAATACTCCGGAGGAACGTCAAGCGCTCATGGCTGAAAGGGAAAAGGTGATGCAGGAAGCCATGGCCACGATGCATAAGACAAGTGGAATGGCTGGCCCAAGCGGGACACGCTCGTCCAAGGAAGCAAGCAAGGCCACGGCCGCTCAAATGCGTATGTGTCATGACATGAAGGGGCAACACATGGCCCTCATGCAGGAAATGATGCAGGCGATGATGGACACTCAAGGGATGGGCGGGGGTATGGGCCACGCGATGGGCGGCGGCATGATGGGTAAGTAGCCCGTGCTCCGCCGGCGTGCGATGCAATTAAGAGCAGCCAACAAGTGGGGGGCAGTTCGAACTTCTTCTCGTGACAGGCCCTTTCGAATACCGCGAGAACCTGCCCTTGCAGGGTGTACTTGTTGGCGCTCCTGGTTTGCCACCCTCGGTGGGGCGCACTTCCTACGGCCATGGCTGGCATCTTCGCAAAGCGCTTCCCTAGCGGCAAGGTTAAGAGCTCGATGCGTGTCCATGCTAGGTCTGTAATCGAAGCTCGTCCCTTATCCCCAAAAGGGGGGCTCCACGCAGAATGGGCTTGACCTTCCCGCAATGGGAAGGTGCAGCATATGAATTGAATCAAAACAGAAGCAGATTGCAGACCTTAGAAATGCCCGAGAGGTTGGAGCGTCATGTGCGCCAGGAGTGCCATGCAATCACTGCTTAGCGTTGTCTCTCAGAGTGAGGTCCATCAAGGCGGGCGAGACCGGATATGGCGGGACGTTTGTCGGTCCGCAAGGCGCTCGTTGTTAAGCGTTCCAAAGGAATGCCAGAACGGTAAGGAGGTGTGTTGAATGGACAGGCCGAGCCAACTCCAAGCCCAAAAGGGTGAGCATTCCTATCACCACGCGAGCACCTCGGACGCAGGCAAGATGGAGAAAGACCCTGTATGCGGAATGAGCGTGAGTAGCAACTCACGCTTCAAAAGCGATTATCGGGGGAAGACATACCGATTCTGCAGCGAAAGCTGCGAAAACAAGTTCATCGCCAGCCCAGAAAGGTACCTGGCGGCTCCCGCCAAGATAGCTGCTGCTCCGGTGCAGCCAGGCACCATCTACACTTGCCCGATGCACCCGGAAATCCGGCAGGACCACCCGGGAAACTGCCCCAAATGCGGCATGACGCTGGAACCGGTCATCCCAGAGTTGGGCGAGGACGAGAATCCGGAGCTGGCCGACTTCACGAGACGCTTTTGGTGGACGCTGCCGCTGACGGCAGTCGTATTCATATTGGCCATGTTCGGGCACCGCTTCGGCTGGGTGGACGCGTCTGTCCAGAGCTGGGTCGAGTTGGTCCTGGCGACGCCTGTGGTTCTCTGGGCTGGTTACCCGTTCTTCGAGCGCTGCGTTTCGTCGTTCATCCATCGCAGCCCAAATATGTGGACCCTCATCGGTCTCGGCACCGGTGCGGCATATGTCTACAGCGTCATTGCGACCGTTGCGCCTGGCATATTCCCGGAAACCTTCACTGCTCACGGTCGAATCGGCGTGTATTTCGAGGCCGCTGCAGTCATCATTTCACTCACCTTGGTTGGCATGGCTTCAAAAAGAAAGGAAGGTCAGACGTCGAAAAGCAGTACGTGCATTGCAGGAATTGTCGCGGCAACGCTGAGATGAGTCCCCAGACTTCGGCTGTTCATACAGTCGCCTCGAGGCCGCACCCGCATCAGGAACACGCGCTTCGTCCTCTGACGATGGTCGATGCTCACGGAAATCTTGGTCACGTCTAGCGCCTTGTCGCAGTCCATCGTTACCCGCCGCAAAGCCTTGCAGCTATTCGCGAGAGTTCGAGGGCTCACAGGCGATGGCGGTGGCAAACCGGCAGGCTAGCCGACGTGAACTTCCCCCCCCAAAAAAATGAAGTGCCTCATGAGGCATCTCCTGTTGAGGCGGCACTCCGCGACTGTCGCGCAAAAGCGTCGCCATGCAACGACGAACGAACGTTGTCGCAAGGCGGCACTGGGTATGCCGTTAGAATCCGCCCGACCGCGCTCAGGACCATCCACGAGCGTCGTTTGAATGTGCTTTGGCGGCCATATGGGGCAGGGGTTGATATTGGTGGAAGTGATATGGCGCTGACGAAGTTTGCTGGGGCTTTTCTGGCTCGCCCCACTCTTTTTATCGTTGGGGCGCTTGCGGCCGCCGTTACCTTGGCGTGCATCACTGCCGTATCGCTTTACCAAATGCGCTTGGACGCGCTCGCGCGAGCCCGCGACGCTGCGGACAATCTCTCTCTGATTCTGCAGCGTGATATCGAACGCAATATCGAGGTATACGAACTGTCGATACAGGCCGTCATTGATGGGGTCAATGACCCCGGCACGTTGCGACTGCCGTCACAGATTCGGCAGCGAGTCCTCTTCGACAGGTCAACCAACGCCCAGGATATGGGCTCGCTCTTAGTTACAAACACTGCGGGCGAAGTCGTCATTGATTCTCACTCGGTTCCACCTCGACAGCTCAACCTCAGTGACCGAGATTACTTCACGATTCACCAGCAATCGGCCGGCGCCGGGCTCTTCATCAGCAAACCATTCTCACCGCATCTAGCGAAGACGGAAACGTCGATTGGACTAAGCCGACGGCTGACGGATAGCCAAGGCCAATTTGCAGGCATCGTTGTCGGGACACTTCGGCTGAACTACTTCCACCGCTTGTTTGATGGGATGACGCTTGGCGACCACGGCTCCATCACGTTGGTGCGAGTTGACGGAACGGTTCTGATGCGACGCCCCTACAGCCAGAGGGACATCGGTCAAAGCATTGCCGGCGTCCCAGCATTCAAGCCACTCATTCAAGCTGACAGTGGCTGTTACATTGGTACTGCGGCGTTGGATGGCGCCCAGCGCCTGTACAGTTTCAAGCATATTGGCAGATACCCGTTGATAGTCGTCGTGGGGCTCGCAACCGATGACATCTACGCCGAGTGGAAACGGCGCGCTTGGGCAATCGGCAGCGTTGTGGCGCTGCTCGATATTCTCATCGTCTTGATGTCGGTGATGTTCGCCAAGCAATTTCGCAAGCGGCTCGAGATGGAACGACAACTTCATCTACTTGCCAATACCGATAGCCTGACGGGTGTGGGCACCCGCCGTGTTCTGGATTCAACCCTCGATGCCGAGTGGCGACGTGCGAGCAGGAGCAAGCAGAGCCTCTCCGCACTCATGGTAGACGCAGATAACTTCAAGAGTTTCAACGACCATTATGGGCACGCTACCGGCGACAGTGCGCTAAGAACCATCGCTCGCTGTATTGTTGAGAACATTCGTCGCCCAGGCGACTTTGTCGGCCGTTATGGCGGCGAAGAGTTCTGTGTGCTCCTCCCGAATACAGACCTAAGGGGCGCGGTGCAAGTAGCGGAGAAGATTCGAGCTGCGGTCCTTGCAACTAACCAAGCAAACTTCGCCAGCCCACGCGGAAGACTGAGCGTAAGCATTGGCGTCGCCGTTTTTGACGGCACTGGCCTGCCCGGTGATACGGCGGACAAGCTCGTGCACCTTGCCGACCAACGGCTTTATGAAGCAAAGGCGGCTGGTCGTAATACCGTAATGCCGCAGCAAGCGCCCCCTCAATTGGCGGTAGCCTGAGGACTGATTTCGGCGCCTTCCGGACATGCGGGCTGCCAGCCGAGCCTCCGTCTCCAACCCGCCTTGCCGCAGCACGGGAATCGCCCCGTGGTCGACGGAGGATTGGTGGTTCACGGGGTAACCAAGCAAGGGAAGGACCAGAGGAAGGGTTAACTCGGGTCAAGGTTTACCCGGAATTGCTTTCAAATCAGCCCGTTGGCGCACAGATGACACCGCAGTGTCATGGAGCTTCGCTTCAATGCGCAGTCGATTTTCATGATGACTTGCCGGTGGGGTTGGACCGGCGGTGCCAGGGCCGCAGTTGGCGGCCGTATAAGAAGGGCTCGTTCGTCAGCGTGCTAGACGAAACTGGCCGTGTAATTTTGGAGGGACTGATATGCACCAAACACTCGCGGTTTCGGGGACATCGAACCAATTGTCGCTGCGAAGCGACTCAGTTGGGAATCTGGTTCAATGGACAGCGGCACGCATCGAGGCTTTGCGCGACGAAGCCGCAGCGTTGCGCGCGTAATCGCAGGTGCAGCGCTTGGGCGCAGACATGACCGTGTCGCTGGAAGATGCCGTTCACCTGCTGCAGAAAGCCGCCATGCTTGATAGGGGCGCTGATGTGCTGGCGCAAACCAGTGCTGAGCTCTGCTAGCGCTCCGTGGCGAATGGCGTCTGGCTTTTTACCGACGAGAATTTCTTGAGCTATTTGTCGCGTCTTGTCGTCGCCATTTCGCTGTGAGCGAACGCTCGAAGGCACGGAAACGGCTAACAACACATGCGGGAGCAGACGCTAGAGCTCAACCTTCATGATTGCCGCCGTTCGGGCACCGGTATCGGAGAATTCACGAGAAGCCAGCAGTTCGTGAGGTATGGCCGCACGGTCGACTGGCGTGAAGCCAAGACGAGTGAAATAGCCGGCGGCAGTTTCAGTTCGGACGACCAGGGATTCGATACCGCGCAAGCGTACATCGGCCACGAGCGCGGAAACCAGTAGTGCGGCCAGACCCGCACCCCTTGCGCGTTCAGCCACGGCAACCCCTTGTAACAGAGCAACTTTGCCGCCGAGTTCTTCGATACCGGCGCACCCAAGGAGGCCGGTCCTGTCCCGGCTGACATGAAACTGCACCGCTTCGCCACGTATTCTGCCAACAGGCAGTGAACACGCCCGAAGCAATGCTTCCACATCACGAAGGTCTGCCTTGGTCGCAAGACGCGGCCTCATAGCGTTACCCGCAAATCTGGTGAGTAATGACGAAGGCCTCGGCGTTACGACAGTTACCCACCAGCATGGCGCTCCCCCATTTTAGTCATCGTAGTCACCATGCCAGCGTCGCCACTCGCGTCGACGCTCGCGCCATTCGCGTTCGCGCCAGCGTTGCTCCCGCCACGCACGCTCCCGCCACGCACGCTCCCGCCACGCACGATGCCGCCAGTCGTCGTAGTAATAGCCCGGAGCAACGACCACAGGCGGAGGTTGGACGAATACCGGGGCGGGCTCGTAGTAGGGCTGTGGCGGGACGACAACCGCTGGCCCGGGAATCCCGATACCGATATCCACGTCCACGCGTGCCTCAGCTACATAGGGAGTGAGCCCGATAACCCCGGTCAGAAGCATAAGTGCTGAAACGTTTCGCATGGCTTGCTCCTTCTCTTTCTATGGGCAGTCTAGGCCGGCGCGGTTCGATGGTGCATTAGTCAAATCGCACGACTGTTACTTTTTGTAATGCGATGCAGGGTGCTGGCTTTCCCAGCGGGCATGAACGCACGCGGACAGCGTCCGCGCGAAGGTAACTTCCAGAAGGACGAAGAGGGTAGAGGCGAGTTCGATGGCCTCGTGATTCATGTTTGCCAGTTGCAGAACTTACGGATTGTCACGACTTGTGGGTCAACTCGGACGCCATCCGTACCGTTTTTTCCGGTAAGCAAGGCTCATTGCCAAGCTGCTAAATTTTCCCAGGAGTTCACGTCATGAAGAAGCTGTTCGCTGCTCTCGCATCCGCCGCCCTCGTCGGTACCGTTTTCGCGCAGACTGGTGTGCCAGCTTCTGCGACTCAGCCGCAGGGCGCGGCGGAGAAAGGCCAGGTAAAGGCCGTCAAGGAGGAGGCCACGCAGGCAAAAGCCGACAAGAACAAGAAGAGTGCCGGCGCGCAGGGCGATGAAGTAAAGGCCCAAGCCAGCTCCAACAAGGAGAAGGCTGACGTAAAGGCTGATGCCAATAAGTCCGCCGCCAAGGGCACCCACCACAAGACGAGCAAGACGAAGGCCACCCATACGGAGGCTGGTATGGCGAAGGTTGAAGCAAAGAATGATTCCGACAAGGCGAAGGCCAAGGCGGATGTGGCGAAGCCCGAAGCCGGCGTGGACAAGACGAAGAAGCAGTAAGCTGCTCCCATCGGGCGAACCGAGGGGCCGTTGCCAGGGCGAAGGCCGTTGCAACGAAGCCTGAGTGCAGGAGCTTTGCGGAGAGCGCTGGTTTGCTGGAAACCCAGCCCGGCCTCTCCGCGCTTGTCACGTGTGGGGAAGCGCCATGAAACCCATTCTCGCATTGCTGATTGCCGCCTCTACGCTACTCGGCGGTTGCGTCGTGGTGCCATACGATGGTGGGTACTATGGTGGTGGATACTACGGTCCGTACGGGTACTGGGACCACCGGCACCACGGATACCATGGACATCATGGAGACGACGACTAACGCGGAATTTGACGCTTTCGTTGCAACCGAAACTCTAGCCATTCAGTTTCGATATCCAATAAAACGACATCGGGCTGCGCGTGGCGCCAAGCCAAAGTAGGAATTTGCCCTGTGTCAGGCAGGGATGGCGTGACAGATGACGTTTCCGAGGCGGTCGACTAGCCCCGGCTGTGCTCGGAAGGCCATGCCAAGAGCGTGGTCTGTATTTTGGATGTCGACAATTTCCGTGTGCTCGGCGCGCCTGGCGTTCGGAATGAGCAGCTCACCGATGGTGGCCGGAACGACAGTGTCCTCAGTAGCGCGGAGCACCGTTAAGCGGGCAGGAAATGACGCTATTTGTTCGAAGGCAACTGAGCGCCGCCAGCTTTGCGCCGTGCGGAGTATCTTGGTGAAGGCTGGACCGAAGGGAACCGCGAAAGCGGCCGAGTCATAGGCTGCGTCGACCAGTGTGACAAGTCGCCGGAGGGGCGTCGATATACACCAGAGCAGAGTGGTCAGAAGTCGGCGCCGGCGTTCGATTGCTGGTTGCAAGCGAACTTGCAAATCCTTTGCCTTCCAAGGCGCGCAAACAGAGTTTTGAGCTGGGAGCCAGGTGGCGAAGCACTGCCGCAACAGCTTAGTCACGGCGAACCGGGCCAACTCTCTTCCATTCCAATCGTTCAAGGAGATGGCCGTCACAGTGATGTCATTTGGATGCCGACATAATCGCTCATCAAGCAACTCTGCAGTTTCGAATGATATGCACGTAACGATTCGTACATTTACTATCCCAGGAAAGCGGAGCCGAGAGCCTCTGCACCAAGCGGCCGTGTACGCCACGATAGGACAGGACGCCGCTCCCCTAATGAGAAGTGATTGGAGTCAGCGAGAGTCCGAGGTATTTAAAGCAGCGCTGAATTGGGCTCGACGGAATTCTTATATTGTGTCGAATCCCGGGTCGCGCTCATTCTATGGAATCGCTGCCGGCCGCTAAGTGGAACGGTTGCCATGGCACGGCTGCCCAGTGCGATGCGATTCAGGCGCGATAGCACGTTTCAACCTACCATTTACCGCGCTCGGTACCATTGGCGCACCGTTGTGAGCAAAGTGGTGGCTTGCTGTTGTGGTATCTATCGAGGCCGGCCGTCGCGGCGGAGCGGCTTCCAGAGGCTTGGGGCACGGCGGCTATTTCCACCTGAGAGTCAAGAGGGGTCTCTTGTGCATCCAGGCGGGAGGAGAGAGTTTGAACGGTAGCTGTCGAGGATTACTCGCTCCGGAAAATTCCCCGTCTCAGGAGTTCATGTCGACCCAGATGCGCCCCCAAGAGCTCGCATAACTCAACGCGTGCTCTCTGTCGAAGAAATAGTCGAGAGTTGAGAAGGTGCGTGGCGGGCCGCCAAGCTTCTCGATGACAAGCTCGGCGGCATGGAGACCGCCTTGCACAGGGACTGCGCTGGCTTTGAGCAGGTAGCCCCTATGCGAGGTTAGAGCGGGTACCTTCATGTATTGGTTCACTCATCTGTGACCGTTCGTCGGGGGCATCGGGGTAGGCATCCTCAGAATCAAGTATCTCAGCAACAGATTACGGTTCGGTGACGCTCTAGGCAGCTCTCGGTAGCCGATTTGGCAGCAACCCATTGGACTGCGGGCCTCTGTCCTTGGGCATACCGTTTGCAGCGGGGTTGCCATTCACCGGCGATACGACAAAGTGAACTATGGTGGGCAATTCTATGCATAGCAAAACAGTGGCAACGGGGCGTGACTTTTGCAAGCTGGAGGGGTCTAAATATTCGGTGAGCCCGTCGTCGTCCCGTAGTAAGAGCGGCAGAAGTTCTACTGCAGTATCCGGCCACGATACGAAATAGTTTAGTTAGCTTGCGGTATTATTCTGATTATGAATCGCCCCAATTTGAAGCCGAAACACCCCTTGTCGTCGCTCGACGCAAGGGTCAGCCCAGAATCCCTCTTTCAAGGCACCAGCTTCGGTCCCTCTGGTTCCAGCGGTCGTGACAAAGCAGCAGCAATCCTATGGGTTCGCCTGCAAATGGCGCGGCATGGAATATCGATGGCCGATTTGGAGGCAACAGGCTGCTTCCAGCGTCCGGCTGCCAACGGTCCTGCTCTTTATAGGAATGCGGCAGGGGAACGCTGGGACGGCCATGGGCCGCTACCCGACTGGCTGCAAAGGGCCGTGAACGCAGGGCAAAGCATTGAGCATTTCCGCGTTGAGTGACTGAGGTGTACGCCGGCAGTTACTTTGGCAGTCCTGGGGGCACCCCATGGTATTCCCGTGGTGAGGCGACGTCCTGGGGTGCTCTGCGTTCATTTGCGCGCGTGGTGCTTCTGCGCGTTAGCGTGGTGCCGTAACGCACCCTTGACTCGCTTCGCGACAAACGGTGGCACATAGTCTTGAATGCGCGCCTCTGCAATGAAGTCCCGCAACGTTTCAACATAGATTTTCGCATATCGGCTCCCCTCGGCGAAAAAAAGCGAACCGAAGTTCGCACAAGAAAATTCCGACTGCGCGTGCGCGCTAGGAAATGCTATAGGGCAGGCCAGCACCTTTGTCGTGGGCCAAATGCTTTGTGGTTTTCTTGGCCGTTTCGTCGGACGCGCCGGCGGGCGTCGAAAAGGCTGATTGCCATGCTGCTAGGACAGATTCGCTTCCTGTGGGCGCGTTCTTCGCGAGGTTTTCGAATAACTCCTGCGCATCGCGTTGACATTGCTGGAGGTGCGCTTGGGCGGCCGTCGAGAATTCGCCTTGAATGCTCGACAGGATTTCGGAGACCTGCCGGCTGTACGACGCCGCCCTTTCTGCTATGGGCTGCGTCAGGTGCACAGGCAGGGCAACCCACTCTTGCTGGTTGTTGGCGGAAAGCGCCTTGCTCAGGATTTCCTGATTTTCGGCGAAGGTTGATTTGACTGCTTGCAGATTTAGCTCAGCCAGTTTTTCGATGCCTTCGAAGGCTATGGTCGCCAGACCAAGGAGCCTTTCCGCGCCTGCTTTCTGCGCGGAGATGGATTGTTCGGGGATAGGAGTGCTCATCACTGCTCCATAGGGTGAGGCTGCGAGTGTTCGAGGGGAACTCTGAATCAGGACACGAATAGTGCGCCGCCAGGGTGAAAGTCTTTGCTGCGTTGCGGCAAAAATCATTCTAGGGGCGATTGCTGGGAAGTCAACTGTTTCTCGCGTGGGCACGCTTGCGCGCTCGTAATGAAGTCGAGTTTCCCGTTGCCCGGAGAGGGCGTAGCAGAAACCGCCCACGCATTGAACGCAATCCACACCTGTCGATATGGTGTCAAACAAGTGCACCAAAAGGCTGATATCGAAGGAATTGCGGGTTAACCTTGATGCTGCTCAGCGTTAGTATGTCGGCCGCTTGGGCCTCAAGTGAAAAGGCGCGCGCCGACGGCGTCAGAACAGCGTCTGCGCTATCGCAACTCGCATCGCATACGGAGTGCTGGTGCTCGGGTCCCGCGCAGAATTGTGTGTAGGCGTCGCGTTTGCTGCGTGGTCTATTTGGCACGAGCCGGCAATGACCGCTCACAAGGCCAGACGGTCAGCGCTCGCCTTCGGCCTATCGCGACTGCAGGCGGAAACACCGCCAGCAGCCGATAGGCCGAAAGAAGAACAACGCGCGCAAACCGGCCAGTTGCGTGGTCTCGACGCATACGGAGCGTCTCTGGCCCGCATGGGTGCGGCTGAATTCAGCTACGCGGACCGATGTCGTGGGACCAGGCGCGAACAGCCGGCAATCAGTGCGCAATGACGCTTACTTCGGAACGAGTATTCCAATGTCTGAGATGGCGAACCCGGCAGAGGGCGCCAAAGAGGTGTCGTCTAGCAGCCGTCGTGGTGCTAATGCCGGTACACATATCGAGCGGGGTCTTGCTTAAAAATCGTGCGCGAAGCTTCAGATTCGAAGAAGTATGTCCGACCTTCAAAATTTGCCGTGATGGCGTGAGCAACGTCGACCTTCGTCCCTGTGACGGGGTCACGGGCAGTAGGGCTGTACTCCTGCGTTGTATGGCGGCGCTGCACGCTCTCTCGATTGGTTCGGCGACTCATGAATCGCTGCCACCCTATCAGGGCGATGACGGCCAGCCCGCCAAGCAGGAGCCATGAGAGATTCTGTGAGAGCCAGTCCATGCTTAGGCCTCCTGGTCAGGGAAGTAGGCAGCTGCCATGCGGTCAGGTAAGGGATGTCGTGTAGGACGTTGACAGTATGCTAACGCCAGGTCGCGGGAGCCATAAGGGAAAGGTTCGTGAGGTTGCCGTTCACTATGTACTAGCACCTCGCGCCCTGTCGCGACCCTGGCGGGGAATTTTGATTTTCAATGCATCGAGCTTTAGGGCGGAAAGCACATCAAGCACCCCGGTTCGTGCGTGCCTTCCCAGGGGGCAAGCTACGCGCTGGCTTCCAATTGCACGGCTCCAAGCACCTTCTCGTGCTCACAAACCATTTCCAAGCGCCGGGGTTCTTCGAGACGAATTCGAGCCATGCACTCGCCTGGGCGTTGACGAACCGGCGACGCGTTTCGCGGTCCTGCATGCCGGCAGCGTGATGGAAAGCGTGCGTCAGTTCGTGCCAAAAGATGACAGCAAAGTGCTCGCCTCGAAGTTGCTCATGCAGGTGCACCCATTGGTCGGCGTATAGGTAGTAGCCCCAGACGCCGGGCTCGGTCAGCAGCTTTGGCAGGCAATACACTGAGTCGTATCACTCGGTGCCAAATGGTCATGCGCACCGGCATTGAAAGCGAAGACGCCGACGCTTGCTGTCAAATTCGCCTCGAACCGCTATCGCTTCGAAAAGTGCTTCGAAAGCATGCATTCATCTAGTGCCAAGCCTGCTGGTTTACGAGCTTGAGCAGGGGCGTTGGTGTTGTTCACAGGCAGACATGGGATGTTGATGATGTAATGGTCATTAAGGTGCCGGCGGTGAGTAGAGTATGCAGCGTACCAGTGCCGGCTTCGGCGCCGCCAAAGTAACGGCTTAGATGTGCCGGCGCCGTGAGACGCCATACGTGACTTCGTGACTCCGGCTCAACAAGGGTTCATGATGCCCAATTTCGCTGACCTGGTAAGCCTGCCAAGAATTTCCGTTGTCTTGCTCGTAGTCTTGGGGCTTGCGCTGGTCGCAATGCTTGTACTTACTCAGATGCCTGGCCACTCACACAGGGGTCCACTGCCGGCACTGTCACCGGATGAACAGGCTCTCTCGGCACGACTGCGTGAACATGTCAGGAACCTGGCCACGGCTGAGCACAATGTCCAGAAGTACGCGGAACTCGAAGCCGCCGCGCAGTATATTGAGCGCACCCTGGCGGATGAAGGCTACTTCGTCAGTCGACAGGAATATGACGCCATGGGAAGGAACGTTCGCAACCTTCTTATCACGGTTCCGAGCAAGACTCAGCCCGGTAAGCGCGTAATGGTTGTCGGAGCGCACTATGACTCGGCGACAGGTTCGCCAGGCGCTAACGATAACGCGACCGGTGTGGCAAGTATTCTTGAGCTAGCCAAGCGTTTGAGAGACGTTGGAGCAACGGCTCAGTCCGACATTGTGTTCGCGCTGTATACAAACGAAGAGGAGCCGTACTTTGGGACGAACCTCATGGGTAGCAGCGTGCATGCTCGGTCGCTCAAGGAAAAGGGAGTAAATGTGATAGCGATGTTCTCACTGGAGACAATGGGGTACTACTCCGACGTCAAGGGCTCGCAGAAATACCCTGGCCCGCTGAGGGCGTTCTATCCGGAACAGGGGAATTTCATCGGTTTTGTGGGCAACGTGGGCTCTCTTGGTTTAGTGCGCAAAGTCACTAGCATATTTCGAGAACATGCGGCTTTCCCGTCTGAAGGGATTGCCGGCCCGCGGGTAATTCCCGGCATCGACTGGTCAGACCATGCGCCGTTCATGGACCAGGGCTACCCGTCGTTGATGGTGACCGATACTGCCCCATACAGGTACCCTTACTATCACAGTGCGCAAGACACCGTCGACAAAGTTGACTTCGACAAGCTGGCGCGCGTGGTTGTCGGTCTTGACGCGGTCGTGCGAGACCTTGCCAACAACCCCTAGAAGGCTCTAATGGTCCCAGTCATCGACGCCGGCGCCACGCCCAGCTTACGGCTGCCAGACGGCAGTTCTCTTCGCTGGAGGCAGCGCAGACAAACAGCCACCCGTCAACGGGTGGCTGAAATCAAAATAGAGACTTAGCCTTCTTGGGCAACCACCACCTCTGCCGCCTGTGCTGTGGCCGCAGATTGTTGCGTCGGCTTGGCAATCTTGGCTGCCTCGAATGCGATGATGAGCAGCGTGCCGGTCGGCTTGCCCTCCCGTGACAGATAGAAGTCAGTTTTCAGCTTGCCAGTGACTTTGACGAAGTCCCCCTTCGCGAGCCCGGGGTCCACGTCCTTCATGATGCGCACCGTATACCAGGTGCCGGGGTCATTGTCAGCGCCACGCTGGCTTTCACACATGCGAAACTCATAATACCCTTTGCCCGTGGCTTTACTTTCCTTTCTAACGGGAATCGTCGAGGCGTTGCCGAATGCTTGCATGCTTATGTCCTTTAAAATCGATTGTCGATGGATGTCCATCTCCTCGTATAGCGAGTGCTACGAAGTCAGGTTCCGGACAACGTCTGGAAGCGGTGAGGTGGCAGGCCGCCACGGGCCGAGAGCGCTCGGGCGCCGGTAAGGCAAATAGTTCTCGCCGAGCCAGCCGGTAAGAGGGTGCTTGTTTTTGGCGTCCAGCCGGACCTTCGGGAGCCAGGTGGGAAGAAGTTGAATGATGACGTGACCAATGCATCGTTCAATAAGGTCTTTTCGACCATCAGGCAGTCGCCTTTCCATCAGCGTATGCACTTCAAATATACCGTCATCTATTTCTCGGTATACGCGCAGCCCAGAGGTCATCGGTTTGCTGTTGGAGTCTTTCACTTCCGCATGCAGAAGAGCGAGTGCCCGCTTCAGAATGCGCTCTTTCTTTGCATGTACGACAACTCGACGAAGAACATGCCCGGTCGCAATCTTGCCACCGACGCAGTGGACGAGGGCGACGAGCGCCGCTTCGCGGTCATCCCCGCGCTTGCTCCGGTCAATTTCGACCCATGTCGCGCCATCGGCTTCGTAAGCTAGAACATCCGGTCGCAGAAGAAGCGTTCGCTTCTTTCGTGTGAAAGCCAAGAAGCCCTGCTTTACAGGGTCATCCTCTGCGCGATTCCGGTTCAGGTGGTGGAGGGCTTCGGATTCGGTGTGAGCCACCAATCCACGCGTCTCGCAAGCCAGGGTTATGAAATGCATCCAAAGACTATGCTCGGGGTTAGTCATGTCCGCCACGCGTCGCACCGATGCGGCCGCATCGATACCGTGGTCATCGAGCCACCGAGCGCCGGCTACAGTCAGCCCATAGACATGTTGGAACCGGTCTGTACGGTAATGCAGCAAGAGCTTTTCTTTCTTGAGCTTGCGCATAGCATTTTGTGCTGCTGTCAGCGCGGCCTTGAAGGGGCGTTCCGGAAAGCAATGGAGAGCGACATCAATCGTGCGAATGACGCGAAATCGATTTGCGATTGAGAGGGCGCGTAGATGGATAGCCTGACGAAGGTAGCTAGTGGGTATGGTGGCGGCGAGACCTCGGTCAACTGGCTGCCCTCCGCGCTTACCGGCTGTGTGTCGAGCAGATACGCTCACAGCTGTCTCGGCGTCATCAGCTGGCGTGACGCGTGATACCGGGGTCGATGTAGCCGCGTCACCGGAAGGTGTGTCCGTGGAATCTGCTGTGAGTGCCGCACGCATACCGATGTTGGTATCGTCGGGGGCGGCGTTCGGTGTCGTCGGGGATTGGCGCATGATGTTGCTCCGGACAAGAGTTTGCGAGGCCACCGCGGTCATCGTTCGCCTCGTCGGGCGCGCGGTTGGTGGCTCTTCCTATAGCAACCCCCGTACTAACCAGCTATAAATAGCTGCACACCATGCGCGCGCAGGAAATGTTGGTGCGCCCGATGCTTCGTAGCGCGGCTGGATGAGGGCAGGGGGCAACTGTTCTGTCCCCCTCGTCCAGCCTCGCGCGCTTGGGGCGCGCGACTCCGACGTTTCCATCGCGACGTACTTCAATGCGATTGTTCCATCTGCACGGCTGCGCCGGTGCGAAACCCCCGCCGCCCGACAACCATTTTTTCGATGCCATCCAACCTTCATCGGGCGGCAGCGCAACTCATCTTCCGGCATGCCGTTTCATCGCTGACTGCCCCACGCTGCACAAGCAAATGTTCTCCCGGCGCAGCGCGGGGACCCCGCGTCAGGCCATGCGCCCGCTGGTGCGGTCGCAACGTGCTCCCAAGGCGGAGCATGCGCTGGGCGGGCGGCGGGGGTTTCGCCCCCGCTTGCCGCGCCCGGTCGCGAGCAACTGCTCTCCCATAATCGTTCGACCAATGTCGACCGTCCCTTCCTGCACGCTGCCTCCGTGCCATCAAAGACCGCGGCTGCACGCCGCGCCGTCCTCCAGCTGGTCCATCGAGGAGCTTGCCTTTGGTGCCATCAGGCCGGGCGTTCTCCGAAATCGTCCTAACCAAGGGTCAGGGAGCCATCATCTGAGTGTCGTGGTGATACACGTAGCGTAGCCCACTAGCGCAGGCAGAGTGCTCCGCACGTGCTGACTGCCCGTGACCGTCGAGCCGACATGATGTATCGCACGTGCCTATACACCGCATCACTCACTAGACATCGGGAGGTGTCACATGCACGCAAAGAAACGTGGAAACCGCATCATTCTGTATCGCTCGAGCCATGTGCGGAAATGCGCGAATGGCAATACGCACGGCTACAGCACACAGGAGTTTGTCGGCCGCTTGCCCGCCGGCTCGAAGGTACTTCCGTCCGCGCTGGCAGCGAGACTGACCCTCGCAGAGCGCGAGTTTGTGATGCGCAAAATGGTTGAGCATTCACAGCGCAGGATGGAGGGAGGAACATCGACCGCAGTGCCCGCGCAGCCTGGAGGTTGGGATGCATAAGAAGACAAGAAACATCCTCGTCAGCCTGTATCGCTCGAGCTATGTGAGAAAGGGCGCGAACGGCAACACGCACGGCTATAGCACGCAGGAGTTTGTCGGCAGTTTGCCTGTCGACTCGCAGGAGATTCCCCCTCTTCTGGCAAAGAAGTTGTCGGCAGACGAGCGTCTCTACGTGGAGCGTGTCGTCATTGAGCCCGCAAAGCGGGCAGTGGAGGCGCGCCATCGCAAGGAGGAGGAGCGAGAGCGGGACCCTGGCTGGCGCATTGATGAGGCATTGCGCTTGTTGTCAGAGGCGAGTGACCGTATTGGCGATGGTGGCGGGGTAGCAACAGCTGATAGCTTGGCGCGGCTGCCTCAACTCGTCGCAAGCATCGCTGATTCCGTCGGCCTTTCGAAGGCTGGGGCTGGCGACAGCAATGTGGACCCGTTGAAGGACGCGCTGGCCGCGTTGGAGCGTGCGACACAGGCAGTGCGAGACGGGCGCTACGATAGTGCCCCAGCCGTGGGGGTGCAAGCGACAGAGGTGTATCGGTCTTGGAGTGCAATCATGGGGGCCGTAGAGGGCAGCGAAAAGAATAGTCTGTTGCGCGCTCTACAGGAGAGGGGCTGGGTAAAGGTCCGACGAGCTGCGTCGCGCTAAAATCCGGAGGGGCTCGTGGATTTGCTCCATGAAAGCCCCGAGTTGCTGCCGCGCCTGACTGGGCGCGGCATTTTAGTCGCATTGCCCAGTTCAAGGCCGGATTCCTCTCGCTATCGCGAGTTGTCCCTTAACCTCCGACCAATCCCGCGTAACGGAAGAGGACTGCTTCAAACGAGTTCACATCGACGATGAGCTTGTACTCGCCTCCATGCTCGGTTACAGCGATGCTACCCTCGACGCGGCCGTTGAGCCGTGGTTCGTCTTCGAGCAAATCGTCGCGGTCGTGAAAGCCGACAACTTTGGCGTCCTCCACGAGTGTCCATCCACTTTCCTCAAGCCAAAGGTCCACATCGCCGCCTCCGTCTTCGAGCGGGCCGCACATTTCAAACCAGCCAGGGGTGGCGGTCGGCTTGACCTGAACCATGATTGAATTCTCAAGCAGCAGCATAACAGCCTCCGTAAATCACCCTATGTCGGCAAAGGCCGTGGAAACTTGAGGCGACCTGGTTGGAAATTCCAGGACGCTTGGGCGAAGAGGACTCGGTCTTGAGGCTGGCCGGACCGCCGGTAGGGCACGAAGGCTTGGCCCAGGCGCTCAACGTGTCGCGGAACGGACTGAAGGTCCCGGGCGGCAGCTACCGCCTGCCCCGTTATTGCGGGCTGGGGGAAAATCGCTTCGCGGCAGGAAACCCCCTTCATCGATTTCGACGTCGAAATCGCTGCCAGATTGGCTAGGTTCCTCGTGGCATTGTGCATGACGTAAGATGAGGCGCTGCGGCCAAGGCCGGCCTTGTGGCAAGTTACCATCGTGGAAGAAGAATGGGCGACACAATTCAGATAGCTTCTCGCGTTGACGTGGTCAATGGCCGAGCGATGGTGATGCGGCGGCCGCCAGATGTGTTGGGCAAGGCCATCTCCGAGCTGAGTGAGTGGGTACCGTTGACAGCCACAATCCTTCCGGTGCCGGTAGCGAAAAGCATGGTTGACGAACAACGTCGCGAACTTGCTGGTGCCAAAGTCTAGTGTCCTGCGTCGTCGCCTGCTGGCGTTGCAAGGCATTCCCGCGGAAGGTCGTCGCACACTGCGACAAACTCGCTTTCGGATACCCCGGGCCTGGATGACACGGAACGCTTTCGCGTGAGCCTGACGGAAAGCGCGGTCAGGGACGTCGACGCGGTCTTGTTTCTGACAAAGTCCGGCATGGCATATTCGCAGTCCGAGAAAGATTTTCTGCTGTCCTTGTTGCGCAAGGGAACGGTCAAGCAACTGATTGTGGTCATTACGCAGGTTGACCAAACCTATGAGCAACACGTTCGCCTCGCCGAGGACAACGACGAAGACCCGCAGCCGATGGCGATGCGTATCGAGCTCGAGCGAGGCCGAATTGCCGCCGAAATCCAGGCGACACTCAATGACCTAAGTCGGGATGACTCGCCAGCGACGCAGCGCTACCGGGAGCAACTCGGCGACGTCGCGATTGCCTTCACGTCGGCAGTGCTCCACCGGGATTGGAAGGCCCAGAAGCCAGTCCGATACGCCATTGATAATTCCGACCCCGGCGGCGTCGAGCGCTTGAAAGCGCAGCTGCTGCGATTGCTGTCCACGGAACCCACCAGACCCGCACACCGCCGTAATACTCGTCGAGCAGTTTTGGGAGGAAGGCCTCGTACTCTTCTTCTGTGAGGACGGCGTCGTCGCGGACGGCGTATTTATAGCCACAGACGAAGCCATCTTCTACTGTGCGCTCGCAGTGTTCCGCAAACTGCGCTGCGGTCATTTTTGCTACTCGGTCAATCACGCCGTCGCCACGGTGAATCAGCTCATCGCGCAGCGCATCACGCATTTCCTCTTTGTCCAGGATGACTGCGCGGAGCGGCAGGTCTTCGATGCGGCGACTGCCCTGGTACCAGAAATCGTATTCGTCGATATCGAAATTGCGTTTCATTTTGTTGCTCCTTGCCCCTCAGGGCGTAGTCGTCGCTAAGTTCAACAGCTGCGTCGTTGTGTGTTTGGCGTGCTGTTAAACCGTCTAGCGACGACAATTCGAGAGGTCTCGCGCCAAGCCGCGATAAAGAGCCAAATAAGCGGAATTAACGCCCTTCAGCGCGATTGCACACAGTAAGTGGCTGGTTTGTAATGAGAAAATATTTATTAGAGGAAATGCTCTAATTTTCTGACAGCAGGAGTGCTGGGGACAAAGGGGCTGGAAGCAGGCCGGTATCCGGCTTGGTTGGCCAAAGGAGAGGCGGGATGTAGTCGGGAGCGAGAGCCGGAGCGCGAAGGGGGTGCGCCCGACGGTCCGAGTAGGTCTTAGGCCGGCGTGTCACCGGTAGGGGCGCGCGGATATACCGGGGCTCCGTAACCTATTACTTGGCAGCAGGGGTTATTGGTGTCGGCTGGGGGAAGGCGCTCATGGGCGTGCCTACGGCACGCATCCTTGGCCAAGGAAGATGGGAAGGGAGTGCTCGGGGAGAAAGCTTTAGCGCACAGGCACCCGTCGGTGCCTGATTGGATTCGCCCCCGTGTCCCCGGACACGGTCACACCCTTAGGTTGATAAGGCCATCGCACGCCTGAACTCCCGCGGGGAGCGGTAATTCAG
>NZ_JBSVZB010000065.1:0-19591 GCF_054072015.1 Cupriavidus sp. CP313
CTATCTGCGTGCCGATGTGGAAAATCCTGGAAAGACAATCCCATCCCCAAGCGGGAGGGTCGGTATGGTCCAGGCAGCCGGAAGCCACGATGGTCTTGTCAATGGCGCTGCTGCCGACTACCGATCCGTTCGACAGCTGAATGATTCGCTCTAGGTGCGGAATATCGATCTCATATTGATCATGCGTGGCGTAGTTCCACAGGATCAATCTTCCATCGATGACGCGGAGAAAGATGGACGGTGTCAAGCAAACCTCCCGGAATAAACAGGTGTTGCAAGGTATGCGCCCCGGCTCGGACTTGCCGCCCTGCCGGGGCGGAGTGCCGTCAGATCACGCGTCGGGTCACGGGAGCGGAATAGATGTTGTTGTAGGCGTCGTTCGATTGATAGGAGAGCGTCGGTTCGAGGGCAATCTTTTTCATGAGAACTCCATGGTTGGTTCGCAGCAAAAGCGCTGCAAAACAACGATAGATAAAGCCACTTGGATTTGGCAATGTGTATTGAAAAATTCAATTGATTGAATTTCATTGGTTGAATTCGTGTATTCGTGATTATGGGATTCGATATTTTATAGTGCGTTCCATTATGCTATTTTGCTTGTCAAAACGCGGAAATGCAGTGCATATCTCGAAAAAGCATATGTCGTTATGAGCTTTGCGCGAGAAATCGGTGATTTGTATTGTAAGTCTTCTTGCTGTAACGTACTAAGGCGCTGATTCGATTCATGATTACGTCATGGCGAGTTACTTGAATGCGTTTCAATTGAGTATGAAAACGTTTCACGGAACCTTCGCGGTGGGTCAGGTGTCGATCAAGTAGCTTCTGAGCAGAAAAAAAGACAGAGTGGCCGGCATTTATAAAAATAAGATAGGGATCAATTTTGGCCAAGTCAATTCTCCCATCTCCTATGTGTTTCGCTGCCGCGAGTGCGCTCGCGCCACGGATTGAAACGGGAAATGCATTAAGGATACCGACCTTCGCGCCGCAAATATGACATCTCCACAAACTTCCGAATCCGTTGTCGAGTTACCTAGGATTGAGTTGATCACCGTTGCTGAGCTTCGTCGCCTGATTCGCTGTCTTCGGTGCCCGTATGACACAGATATTCATTATGATCACAGTGGCTCCTGGGTGATCAAGTTTGCGATTGAAGGCCGACAATATGCGCTCGCGACCGTACGCGGGGCGATACGGCGCTGGCGCCAACTCGAGCCTGTGTTGGCTTTCCTGCAGGCTCATTGCAGCCGCAGTCGCGAAGTTAGATTACACGCGGGATCCTGGACGTTTTCGCGGGATTGCCCGCACGACAAAACGCCGTACGTCCTCAGCACGCGAAGGGAGCCCCAGAGCAAGGCGGCCGAGGAGGGCGCGCGCGCCGCTGATGACGAACACAAAGGGAATATCAAGGAGTTTGGTTAATAGGGAGCCAAGAAGGAAGTCGAGGACCATCAATGCAGGCTGCAAGCCGGCTGATTTCCCGCATGCGGGAAACCCGGCCGGGCCGGCTTTCCTGTGCTGCGATCATGCTTTGAGCTTGCGCATTTCCTCAGCAAGCATCCACAGTGCGCGATTGAGTTTCACGGACTGGTCGATGCCCTGTACCGGGCGCGTGGTCACGCGCTTGCCGGTTGCATTGCGGCCACGCAAGCCACCCCGAACCATATTTTCCTGGGCACAGTTAAAAACCGTCCACAGGTCGGTGGGCAGATCCTCGGCGCGGCGCGGCTTGAGCAATTGCGATTCCGTCACGGGTGCCGATGTGGTGCCGTCTTCCTTTTCGTCATAACGCAGCGCCAGCGCGGCGCGAGCGAATACCTGTTGTTCGGCTTCGTCCAATTTCACGCCCTGCATGCCTTCCTTGACCTCGCGCACCAGGTCGAAGCCGTCGAGTACGTCGAACGCGCCCTGCACCACATCGGAGATGATGTCGCCCTTGTGCGGGACGCGGATGTCTGCCACGGTGTTGCCGCACACAAGACCATTCTTGCAAACAAAGCGGTACATGCCCGCCATCATCTGATAGCTGCTGGTGCCGTCGTGCGAGTTGATGAGAATGATCTCGTTGGCCTCGCGCGCCTCGACCTGACCGGCATGGCGCAGGCGGAGCATGTGTTTCGTATGCTCGCGCCGTCCTTCGTCGCGCACACGGGTCTGACAAGCCATGAAGGGCTGAAAACCTTCCTTGCGCAGCTCGTTGAGTACAGAAATCGTCGGAATGTAGCTGTACCGGTCGGAGCGGCTGTCGTGCTTGTCTTCGCTGAAAATCGAAGGGGCCACAGCGCGGATCTGGTCATCATCCAACGGCGTGGCCGATTGGATGGAGGGGGAAAAGCGGGCGAAGCGAGTGCCAAGTTGCATGGTGATCTCTCCAGTGGGTACGGAATTGGGGGGGGCAGCGCACGGCCGCCGTGAGGCTGCGAGGGGAATGCCGACGGGGATTCCCGGCTTGTCGTCAGTAGCCGAGCCAATCGCGGACGGCGCCAGCATTCGGCTCGATGGCTTCCCAGTGCTCCAGAACCCGGCCATCACGGTCGATCTCAACGGCGAGCGCGGAGATGTTTCCTTCGGGCAGCAGCCGTGCCGGAATGTTGTGCAGTTTGATGAAGGCAACCAGCTTGGCGGAGCGCGGCCATGCCTCCAATTGCGCGCGGGTCGCCTGATCCTGACCATCCTCCCAAGCCGCCACCAGGTCAGGCTCGTCGGCAAACATGACCGGCACGTCGAATTCCCCGGCTAGGTAGTCGCGGTAGCCCAGGCATTGGGCATCGGACAGGGCGACGCACATGTCCAGCTCATCGTTCTCGCTGTCGGGGAAGCTCGCGCACATCACCTTGGCGAGGGCGAAATCTGCGCGAATCGCCAGTCCACGAAGCGAAGGGGTTACGCCTGCTCTTTGGTGAGCCTCGGGGGGTGCGGGGGGAACGCCCGCGTTGTCGGTGGTGACGGGGGTGTGGATGGTCAGTGTGCTCATGGTTCGCCCTTTTCCTTTCGTTCAGTTGGTACTGCTCTTCGGAGCCGCCTCGGCGCATGGGGAGCACTGGGGCTGGTCAGTGCAAGGGCACGCCCGGAGGCCGCACGCGGAGCGCAGCCGCAGGCGAGCACCGAACGGGGGAGGACGTGGCGAAGCGCACCCTTGTGCTGGCCAGCCCCAGTGCTATGCGACGGAAAGAGGCGGAACCGAAGGGCAGTACCAATGCGCTTTGAACGAAAGGAAAAGGGCGCGGCGCACCGACGCGTCTTCCACAGCCCCGGCGCCACAGCGCGGGTCCGCCAGGACACGCGCTCCCCGTCGCGCACGCGGCGCCGAGCAGCGCCGGCCTTGGCCGGCAGGGCGCAGCCCCGGCAAGCGGCAGCGCGCAGTGACGGCGGGCCCGCCGTCACGGAGGCGTCAGGGATCGAGCCCGCAGGGGGGCGAGACTGGTGTGAGCCAGGTTCGATGCATAGCACGAGAGCCTGGCCCGTAGCGCAGCGAAGGGAATGCCCTATCTCGTGAGCCGGCGAACTGCTGAAGTGTTGGCAAGGACCTGCAGTGCACGCACGGCATAATGGCGTGCGTGAGATTGGCGTGTTGCAAGCGTGGTGGCTGGTGCGCGGGTTGATCAACCGTCGCGCGATCGCGCGCGAGTACTGAGAGGGGAGGCGCTCGCCATAAATGTGCTAACTCTAATCCTGTGCGGGGGTGTTGGCGCATACGCTGACGCCGCCCGTATCGCAGGCCAAGCCTGTGAGCGCAGCTACGACGTGCTGACGAATCGCTCCGATTCCCGACTGCAGTAAGGCAGGGCGACCGTTGGGAGCATTGCAGTTGATCCTGGCAGTCACCAAGCTACGTGCATGCCAGGGAGCTCACCCAACTGCTTATTGCTTGCGAAGGCTTCAGAGTAATGTTAAATGACTCGGGACAGCCGAGACCAAACAGCACGTATGCATTTAGATTTCGATCTAGCCACGGTAATTTTTCTCCATGACACGTCCTTGCTGACCGGGGCTGTTGTGATTTTCTATAGCCGCAAGAGAACCACCACCCGTTGGCCTCGGCACACTTGCTGCCGGGTTACTTGCCTTGGCAGTCGGCGCTGCGCTGGCCGCAGTCGGGGAGCTAGCTGCATTGCCCTACGTTCTGTGGACGCATTTGAGCTTGCTGATGGGAACAGTGGGGTATGCGCTGATTTGGGACGGTATGCGTCGTCTGAGTGGGCGTCGCCAGATCCTGTATTGGCTTGTAGCACTAATACCAACTGGATGGCAGGGGATTGATAACCCGCGCGGGAGGCGATTACAAGGCAATCACGCTGGCGCTTCAATACCAGTGGCTGGACCGTTGAAGCCGCCGCGCCGCACGCTTAGCTCTCCTCGATCTTCGCCTCGATGCGCCCTTCACGGATCGCGGCAATGAAGGCACGGTAGTCGCTCCGGTTCTGCGAGCAGTACTCAGTGGCGAACTCGCAGATCGCATCGTCGAAGGTTTGCCCGGAACCCATGTACCCCGCGATCATCGCCGCGTCGCCAGACCGCGCATGTGCGCGGGCCAGCGCGTGGGCGCACATCCGGCCGTACTGCCTCAGCAGGCCGGCATCCCAGTCCTCGATCACGGCGGACATCTTCATGTCGCGCATCTGGCGGATATAGAAATCGCGCCCGCTCTTGCCGCGGGTCCAGCCCAGGAAGACGTCGCTGGCGGACTGCATCAGCCGCTGGCCGACGATGACGCGCTGGCCGTGGTTGGGATATACGCTCCTGCCGGCGTACGGCTCCAGTACTGACGCCCGTGCCTCCTTCACCTGCAGGAACAGCGGATCGTTGTCGGCCGCCATGAACAAGCCCACCCCGCACATCGTGGCGACGCTGCCGACGCCGACCACCTTGATGGCCATGTCGAAGAAATGGAAGCGGTCGAACAGCACCCGCGTATGGTCGGCCAGACTCTCGCGATACGCCGCAATGGCTTCCTCGTAGCCCGAAGCCAACCCTGGGGCGAGGTCTTCCAGCGGATGGAAGATCAGCGGCGGCTCATCCTTGATGCGCGGCATCTGCCCCTCCGCCGAGGCAAGCTTGGGATACATGTGCTCGGGCACGGACTTGTGCCGCTCCGCCTCGATGCGCTCCGCCAGCCGCTTGCGCGCCACCGCGACGATGTTGGGGTCGCCAGAGCGGTCCTCATACTTCTGCAGGTCGATGCGGTCGTACCAGACGTCGAGCGCGCGCATCCAGCCGTAGTTGTACATCCGTTCGCGGTATTCGCGCACGGCGCCCGTCACCACACGGGCGGCATCGCTCTTCGGCAGTGCGAGGTGCTCCGCCGCGATGACGATGCTGGCCGCCAGCCGCTTCAGGTCCCATTCGAAGGGTGCCGGGAGCGTCTCGTCGAGATCGTTGATGTCGAAGATGATGTTGCGCTCTGGCGTGGCGAAGCCGCCGAAGTTCATCAGGTGCGCGTCGCCGCAGGCCTGCACGCGGATGTCACTCGTGGGCGCGCCCGCCAGGTCGGCTGCCATGACCGCCGCCGCGCCCCGGTAGAAGGCGAAGGGCGAGGCCGACATGCGACCGAAGCGGATGGGGACCAGTTCCATCATCCGGCCGGCGTTCGATTCTTCCAGCATCGTCACCGGGTCGCGACGGTCGGGGGCTGGCGTCCAGCCAGATTGAGAAGAGCGCGGCACCGTGTCGCGCAGGGCCCGGCCCCGGGCGGCACGCTCGTCGGCGGTCAGGTAGGCGGACGCGGGGGCGCTTTCGCCGTTGCGAAGGGTCTTGTCTGCCTTGGCCATGGTGCATCCTTCGTTATTGCTGTTGTGCCGGCATCGGCCTGGCGGCATTGCCGGACCCGTGCTGGAATTCATCGACCGCATCGGCCACGGTGAGACGGCGGCCGATATGCCCGACCTGCGCTTCCAGCCCCTCGGCGCGCAGCATGTCGCGTGCGGCCGCGTGCGCACCGACGATGCGCAGCGCGATAGCGGCCGCCCCCAACTCGTCGACGAGGGTCGAAAGCATTCGCGCGCCGGCCAGGTCGACGACGGGGCTGAGGGAGAGGTCGCAGATCGCCAGTCCCACCGGCCCGGCCCCCGTCTGTATGTGCCGGAGGATCGCCGTGCGCACGTGGTCCACGTTGAAATAGAGCAGCGACGCCTCCGGACGCAGGACCAGCACGCCCGCAGCTGGCTGGTTCTCCGGATGGCGCTCCATGTCGGAAAAGATCTGCGTACCGGGAATGCGGCCGAGCACAGCCACGCGCGGGTGGGCGGTGCGGCGGATCAGCAGCAGCATCGACACCAGCACCGCCACGATCACTCCTTTCAGGATGCCCAGCAACAGTACGGCGGCGAACGCCACCATCGACACCGCAAACTCGAAACGGCTCACGCGCCAGACGTGGCGCAGCTCGGCAATATTGATCAGCCCCTTGACCGCCACCAGCACGATGGCAGCGAGCACCACGTTGGGCAGGTTGGCAAGCAGTCCAGTCAGGAACATCAGGCACAGGCCGATCGTCACGCAGGCGAATACCAGCGCGAGCGGCGTGCGGGCGCCGGCCTTGTCGTTGACGGACGACTGCGACAGGCCCCCCGCGACCGGAAAGGCCTGGAACAGCCCTGCTGCCAGGTTCGCCGCGCCGAGCGCGAGCAGTTCCTGCCGCGGGTCGATCTCGTCGCCGTGCGCCTGCGCGAGCGCGCGCGCCGCCGACACGCTCTCCACATAGGACAGCAGCAGGCAGGCAAACGCCAGTGGGATCACCCCGTCTACATCGCTCGGCCGCAGGCCAGGGAGATGGAACGCTGGCAGCCCTTGCGGCAGTGCACCAACGACCTTGAAGCCCAATGCGCCCAGCGGCGTCACCGACAGGACGATGACGGAAAGCACCACCACGAACAACGCCACGGGGCGCCCCGGCAGGTACTTCTCGCCCAGCAGCAGAACGGCCAGCGCGGCCAGTCCGAAGACCAGCACGGCCAGGTTGGTGTCAGGAATCTGTCCGCCGAGAATGGCGATGCGGTCGAAGAAGGACTCCCCGCCGCCCTTGACCCCGAACAGCTTGGGAAGCTGGGTCAGTGCGATGGTCAGCGCCGCGCCAGCCTTGAAGCCGAGCAGAATCGTCTCGCTGATGAAGTTCACCAGCGAACTCAGCCGTAACAGCCATGCCACCAAGCACATGACCGCGATCAGCAGCGCCGTCAGCGCCGCGATGGACGCCCAGCGCCCCGGATCGCCCCCCGCCATGCCCGCTACCGTGACGCCCACCAGCATCGAGATCGCTGAAGTCGGTCCGATGGCGAGCTGGCGCGACGAGCCCAGGAGCGCGTAGGCGAGGCCGCCGGCCAGGTAGCAATAGATCCCGTACTGCGGCGGCAGGCCGGCGAGCGACGCATAGGCGAGGGAAACAGGAATGCCGTAGGCGGCCAGCGTCACGCCCGCGATCATGTCGTGCCGCAACCACTGCGCCTGGTAGGCAGGCAGCCAGCGGCCAGGGGGAAACACCCCACGCCATCCGCGGACGCCAGTGGTCTCGTCCTGGATGCCGACACCGGTCTCCGGGCCATTGGCCTTGGAAGCGTTTCTGCCCACGGTGCCTCTCCTTCTGCGATGCCCTTACGTGCCACGCGACCTGTCCCAAGCCGGGCGCCCTCCCGAGGCCATCGCACCCGTCCTTCTGAAGGAAGTAAAGGCGATTGGCCTATCAATAGATATAAAACTAGCTGCTCTATGGGCGTTCGGATTGACCCACGTCATGATGCCCCGGGTGAGCGTTCGAAACACTTACCCGCCGGTAGGCGGGCGAAGGTGGGGATGCGGGCTTCTCGGCCACCCCGGTGCCTGCCTCGCCACCAAAAAAAGAAGGTCAGCCGAGGTAGTCCCAGGCAGCCGCGAAGGCAAAGAAGTCCCTTGGCAATTGATTCTGGATCAATCCTGAGAATTGCTCACCGTTCCTGGCATACATGAGGCCTCGCATGATCACGGTCAAGTGCGCCTGCCTGCAGAGACGGCGGGACGGCCGGACCCAGCTCGGAGACAGCCGTTCAAGCGCGGATAGCGTGGTCAGCAGCACCAGGACGCACGTTGCAGCACTTCTTGTCGGCTTGGTCATGGATTCGACTCTCCCTATTGACAGGATAGTGGCTCTGACCCTGACGAAAGCGCTCTCGGAGATCTCTCTCTTGTTAGTTCCATACCGTTTCCGCAATATCCGGAGGCAGGAAGGGCTGAGTCGACTGACAACGCGCCGGAAATGATCCATGCATGCAGGTCCGTTATCTGGACGAAGCTGCCATTCAAATGTCCGCGTTGAGAAGCGGGCCAGTGTCCGTAGATGGCCGCTCTCGGCCGGATGCCCACCGGCCGGCCGCGGCTGACAGCAGCGATGCTGGTGCTCGAGGCGGTCTTCGAAGCGGATCTTCCATTCGAGCAGTACGCCTACCGGCCGGGCCGCAATGCCCAGCAGGCGGTAATCGCGGTGGAAGAATTGCGCTTCTGTCGCAGTAAGCGAGCGAGGGCAAGCAGCCCCCTGGGGTACAGCTGGCCTATGCTGCCAGTGAATAGAATTGCTCTGCAGCGGACGAATTGCTCCCTTCGCGGCACTGCATCTGGCCCTTAGCAATCATGTGCATGAGCTCGATGCCGCCCAGCAGGATGCGCGCGCAGCGAAAGTCCTTGAATCCCAGCATCGGTCGAGTCAGGCGCTTGATGGCCCGATGGTCCTGCTCGGCGATGTTGTTCAGATATTTGATCTGCGGGATGGCGATGGGAGCTTTCCGTTCGGCGTTGATGTCGTGCAGGGCCGCCAAGTTGGCCGGACTGCCGTCGATGGTCACCGAGTCGGGCTGACCGTGGTGCGCGATGGCCTTCTCGAAAAAGCGCCGCGCCGCGGCCTTGTCGCGCTGGGCGCGCAGTAGAAAGTCGATGGTATGGCCCGCCTTGTCGACCGCTCGGTAAAGGTACTTCCATTGGCCACGTACCAGGATGTTGGTCTCGTCCATGCGCCAGCTTTTTCCCACTGGGCGCTTGCGAAGGCGAAACCCCTTGTTCAGCGCCGGCAGCAACTTGAGCGCCCAGCGGTGCACGGTCGAGTGATCAACCGAGATGCCACGCTCGGCCATCAATTCTTCGAGATGGTGCAGGCTCAGCGGATAGGCGACGTACCAGCGCACGCAGGTCAGCATCACGTCCAGCGGGTAGTGCAGACGTTTCAATACCTTTGCACCTTCCGGGTTCATGACTGGAGTCCACATGTGCTGAATTCGACTCCGGCCATTCTACCGGACGCTTACTGCGACAGAGCCTCCCGCTGGCATCATCCCGTCTCTTGAGGTCAGCGCTCCCGGTAAGGGCCGTTGCTTCGAAGTCCCTGAGCACCTGCAACAGCGATTGTGCGAGGGATTGCCCTTGCTGGCGAACAACCTGCGAGAGCGTCACCGCTAGTCGATCAGCTTGCCCTGCGCGTCAAAGAACGGATGCGCTGCCCCATAGTCCCCGATCGCTGCCGCATGCGTCACGAGTCCGTGCGCCGGATGCCACCAGTGCAGCAGGTAGCCCGGCGGCTCCATGCGAAAGCGCGAGGGCGCCTGCGGGTCCAGGTTCAGCGCCACCTGGTGTGCCGGCCCGGGCGCGGTGATCGCGACCGTGCCACCGAAGCGGCGAGTGATGTGCCGATGCAGATGGCCGCACAGCACGCGTTCCACTTGCGGGTGGCGGCGCACGATGGCTTCGAGCGCGTCGGCGTTGGCCAGGCCCTGCTCGTCCATGTGGCCGATGCCGGTAAAGAACGGCGGATGGTGCAGCAACAGCAGGGTGGGGCGGGCCGGGGCGGCAGACAGTGCGGCTTCCAGCCACGGCAGCGCGGCGGGATCGACGCGCCCGCCGGGCTGGCCCGGCACGGTGCAGTCGAAGGCCACCAGCCGCAGCGGGCCCGCGTCGATGCTGTAGTGCACCGGGTCTTCGCCGCTGCCGGTGGCAAACAGGTAGTCGTGATCGGCAAAGACGCGGCGTAGCGCGCCGCGGCTGTCGTGATTCCCCGGCAGCAGCCGCACGGGCATGGGTAGCCGCTGCAGGATCTGGCGCAGGAACTGGTATTCGCTTTCGGCGCCGAAGTCGACCAGGTCGCCGGTGACGATCACGGCGTCGGGCTGTTGCGGGGCTGCCAGCAGGGTGTCGATGCAGCGGTGCAGCGCACCCGCGGTGTCAACCAGCCGGTACGACAGCTTGCCGCCGGCCTTGATGTGGAGGTCGGTGATGTGGGCGACCAGGTAGGGGGCGGTGTTCATGCTGCCAGGGCTTCGGGAAGGGTGATGAGGTGGCCGGTGTCGACGCGCAGGCCGACGCGGTCTCCGGCATGCCAGTTGTCGCGGCGCGTGGTGTCGACGATGAGCGGCGCGGCGGCGCCAACTTCCACCAGCAGGCGCGTGCAGTTGCCCAGGAACAGGGCCGTGACCACGCTACCGTGCAGATGGGCGTTGTCCGCGTGCACCAGCGCCACGTCTTCGGGGCGGAACATCAGGTCGGCGCGCTGCACTGGCGCGGATTCGTGCGTCCGGGGCACGACGCCGCCAGGCACGCGCCAGGCGCCGTTCTCGGCAGCGGCGGGCAGGCGGTTCATGGTGCCGATGAAATCCGCCACGAAGGCATTGGCCGGCGCGCGGTAGATGTCCTGCGGCGTGCCCGTCTGCGCGATGCGGCCCTTGTCCATTACGATGATGCGGTCGCCCAGCGCCATGGCCTCGGCCTGGTCATGCGTGACATAGACGGCGGTGATGCCCAGGCTGCGCAGCAACTGGTTGATGTCTGCGCGCAGGGCGTCGCGTAGCTTGGCGTCGAGCGCGGTCAGCGGCTCGTCCAGCAGTAGTACGCGCGGCTGCACGGCAATGGCGCGTGCGAGCGCCACGCGCTGGCGCTGGCCGCCCGAGAGCTGGTCCACTCTGCGGTCGGCGAAGGGTTCGAGATGCATCATCGCGAGCATGTCGTCGACCCGCCGGCGGCGCGTAGCGGCGTCCACGCGCCGCACGCGCAGCCCGTAGCCGATGTTCTCGGAGACGGTCATATTGGGGAACAGCGCGTAGCTCTGGAACACCATGCCCACGCCGCGCTGCTCGATCGGCAGCGCGGTCACGCAGGTATCGCCGAACCAGACTTCGCCGCCCGCATCGGGATACTCCAGCCCGGCGATGATGCGCAGCGTGGTGGTCTTGCCGCAGCCGGACGGGCCTAGCAGCACCACGGTTTCCGCGGCGCCGATGTCGAGATCCAGCGGCTGCAGCGCCAGCGTGCCGTTGGCAAACGTCTTGCCGCAATCGCGCAGCCTGATGGTGGTGGGTTCATGCATGACGGGTCTCGGTATGAGAGTTGGCCGGTGTGGCGGCAACAGCAGGGGCGTGCGCCGCTTCGGGAACGTACTTGCGGGAACGCGCGCCCAGCGCGCTGAGCGCCTGCATCAGCACCAGCAGCGGAATGATCATGACGAAGAAGACGATGGTGTATGCCGAGCCGATCTCCAGCCGCATCGAGGCATAGCTGTCGGCCAGGCCCACAGGCAACGTCTGGGTGGTGGGCGTGTGCAGCATCCAGGTCAGGTTGAATTCGCCCACAGACAGCGTGACCACCATGAGCGCGCCGGCCAGGATGCCCTGGCGGCAATTGGGCAGCACCACGGTAAAGAAGCGCTGCAGGCGGCTGGCGCCAAGGCTGGCCGCCGCGTCTTCGAGCGTGCCGATATCGATGGCGGAAAGGATGGCCAGCACCGAACGCACCATGAAGGGCAGGGTGAACAGCACATGGCCGATCAGGATAAACAGCCAGCTCGTGCGCAGCGCGTGCCAGGTGCCGTAGAGCAGGATCAGGCCAAGCGCGGTCGCGAGGCCCGGAACGGCCACTGGCAGCATCAGCAGTTCCTCGATCAGCCGGGTGATGCGGTTGCGCCGCAGCGCCATGCAGTACGCGGCCGGCACGCCCAGCACCAGCGTGCAGGCAAGGCAGGCCAGCGCGATCACCAGCGACAGGAAGATGGTATTGCGATAGAGCGACCAGACTTCCGCGAGCCAGCGCGTGGTCAGGCCGCTTTCCAGGCCGACGAAGATATTGTTGGTCAGGCCAGCCAGCACGGAGAGTACTACCGGCACGGTCATGAAGGCGCAGACCGCCAGCGTGAGCGCCAGTTGCAGCCAGTAGCCGGGGCGGCGATGGGTTGGGGTCATGGGTTGGCTCCTAGGCGGTCGCGGCCACGGCGTCGCCGGAGAACCAGCGCGCGACCGCCAGCAAGGCCCAGGTGACGGTGCCCAGCAGGATGGACAGCGCGGCGGCCATGCCGAAGTTGGCGTAGTTGGTGAACTCGTTGTAGATGGTGAGCGGCAGCACATCGAGTTGCGTGGCCAGCGTGAAGGCGGTACCGAACGCGCCCATGCTGGTGGCAAAGCAGATCGCGCCGCTGGAGATCATGGCCGGCATCATCGCGGGCAGCATCACGTCGCGCACCACGTGCCAGGGACTGGCGCCCAGCGAGCGGGCAGCTTCTTCCAGCGAGGCGTCGAGCTTCTCCACGGCCGCCATCACGGTCAGGATCACGCGTGGGATCGAAAAGTACAGGTAGCCGACGAACAGCCCCGCCAGGCCGTAGGCAAAGGTCCAGCGCTCGCCGGCCACCTTGTCGCCGACCATGGCCACCAAGCCATTGCGGCCGCCGAGCATGATGACCATGAAGCCGATCACCACCCCGGGAAACGCCAGCGGAAAGGTCAGCATGGCCACCAGCACGGACTTGCCAGGCACCGCGTTGCGCTGCAGGAAGGTGCCGGCAATGCCGGCAATCACGAGCGTGACCAGTGTCACGGCGGCCGACAGCAGCACGGTGACCACCAGGCTGTGCAGGTAACGCGGACTGGTGACCACGGTCCAGTACACGCCCGCGCCTTGCTCGCCGTTGATGCTGACCGCCAGGAGCCGCGCCATCGGCAGGCAGAAGAAGGCCAGGAAGACCACCAGTGCCGGCAAGGCGAACAGGAAGAGGGAGGGGGATCGGTTTGTCATGGCAGCGACGGGGTGATGGGGTGGTGGGCGATGGCTTGGGTGATCCGCCCGGTTGTCTCCCCCTTTGCGGGGAGACAACCATCAGGCGGGAGACACCATCGCCAGTCGTGAGCGCACCTGTCAGCGCACCTCCTTCAGATACTGCTCGCTGAACGCCTTCTGCACGTCGGCCATCTTGCCGAAGTCCACCGCCTTGGCCCGTGCGTATTCGGTGGCCGGCAGGAAACGCGCCTGTACTTCCTTAGGCACCACGCCGGCGCGCACCGGGCGCAGGTAGGCGTTGGCCCACAGCGCCTGGCCGGCGTCGGACAGCACGAAGTCGAGCACCTTGCGGCCTTCGGCCTCATGCGGCGCCTTGTTGACCAGGCTCATCACGTAGGGAACCACCACCGAGCCCTCCTTGGGGATCACGAAGGCAACGTTGGCGTGGTCCTTGTAGCGGGCGCGATAGGCGTTGAAGTCGTAATCGAGCAGGATAGGGATTTCACCGGACAGCACACGCGCATAAGCGGTCTGCTTGGGCACGATCGGCTGGTTCTTCTGCAGGTCCTTGAAATACTTGAAGGCCGGGCCGAAGTTGTCGAGTGTGCCGCCCATGGCCTGGTTGACCGCCACGGCACCCACGTAGCCGACGAAGGCGCTGGCGGGGTCGAGATAGCCGACCAGGCCCTTGTACTCGGGCTTGAGCAGGTCGGCCCATGACTGCGGCACCGGCTTGCCGCGCAGCGCGTCGACATTGACCATGAAGCCCAGCGTGCCGGAATGGATGGCGAACCAGTTGCCCTGCGGGTCTTTCAGGCCGTCGGGAATGTCGTTCCAGTGGGCGGGCTTGTAGGCGGCGGTCACGCCGTCCTTTTTGGCCTGGATGCCGAAGGTCACGCCGTAGTAGACCACGTCGGCCACCGGGCTGGCTTTCTCGGCGACCAACTGCGCCAGCGACTGGCCGGAGTTCTTGTTGTCCAGCGGCACGGCAACGCCGGTCTTTTCCTTGATGGCGCGGATCTGTGCCGCCCAGTCGGCCCATTCGGGCGGGCAGTTGTAGCAGATCGCGGTCTGGGCGGCCACGCCCTGGCTGAACGCGGCGGCGCTAAGCGCCAGGGCAATCCAGCGCAGCGGGCGGCGCCAGGAAGGAATAGGTTGCATGAGAGGCTCCTTGGTTGAGGACAGGGGTGGGGAATGCAACATGCGCAGGCGGCTACGGTGACGGCGGAGCGGCCACGGTGCCGTTGACGCGCAGTGCGTGCGGCAGCAGCGTGACGCGCGGCAGCGCCGTCGAGTCTCGTCCGCCATCGCGCAGCCGGGCAAGCAGCCGACCGACGGCGCTGGCGCCGATCTCCGAATTGGGTTGCACGACGGTGGCCAGCAGCGGTTCGACCGCGCTGCCCAGCGCGATACCGTCATAGCCGAGCACGGAGATGTCGCGCGGCACGCTCAGGCCGAGGCGCCTGAGGTCGGAGATCACGCCGATGGCCAGCAGGTCATTGGTGCAGAAAAAGGCGGTGGGCGCATCGTTTGCCAGGACCAGCGCGCGGATCTGATCGGCATTGCTGGCGGTGTGCGATGGCAGGCAGACCGGCGCGGCGGGCATTAGCCCGTGCGCGCGCATGGCGTCCTGATAGCCGGCAAAGCGCTGGCGCGCGCGGTCCGAGGCGACGAAGGCGCCCGATACCACGGCGATGCGGCGATGCCCGGCGGCGATCAGGGCCTCCACGCCGGCACAGGCGCTGCGCCGGTTGTCCACCGATACCGAATGACGCCGGCTGCGCGGTCCGGCCTGGTTGTACGCCAGCACGTAGGGCACGCCCTCGCCGTCGAGTTGATCCAGCACCGTGCTGCGCGCCGCGTCGGCCACGGTCAGCACCATACCGTCCACGCGATGGCGCAGCAGGTACTCCACACGCTCGCGTTCGCGCGCCGGATCGTAGCCGCTGGTGACCAGCATCAGCGAATAGCCGCCCGCCAGCGCCGCTTCCTCGATGCCGTGCCAGCATTCGGCGAACACTGCGTTTTCCAGCGTTGGCAGCATCACGCCGATCATGCGGGTCTGCTGGGCGCGCAGCTTGCTGCCCAGCAGGTTGGGGCGAAAGCTGAGCCGGCGCGCTGCCTCGCGCACGCGCTGCGCTGTGCTGTCGCGCACCAGGTGCGGGCTGCTGAACACGCGCGATGCGGTGGCGAGCGACACCCGCGCGGCTTGCGCCACGTCGATCAGGGTGGCGCCACCTGTCGTGTCGGGCCTGCCCGCCGCTGGATCCTTGCGATTCACGCTTGCAGCTCCGGATGAAAACGTTTTCATTGAAGGCGGAAAAAAGGGGGCGTCAAAACATTCCGTCGCTGCACTGCCGCAGAAGCCGGCTGGCGGACGGGTGCCTGCACCCTGTCTGGACGGCATTCTGAGTGGCGTGGATGACAGGGGGATGACATCCGGGTGCAAGGGTCGGTGCCGGGCCCGCTTGGCGACCGGGGGAAGTCGCCCGACACGACGTGAGTCGGCGGCCGAAGCGTTTTGGGGTACGTCTCCAGTTGCGCGGTACGGCCGAAGACCGCCCTGGAGCGGTGTGCCATTGCAATGCCAGGGCAGATTGGGGCGGGCAGGGTGGCACGCAGAACTGGCTGCAGCGGGTTTTCCATGCCGGTAGATAGTGGTGCATTTCCAGGCCCCGATTACGGAGCAGACGATGGCTGCTCAGCCGTTACACGACGAAGCCTGGCGGCCAGAACGGCCGCATGCACTGCTAGAATTGTGCGACTTGGTTCGAAGACGTTGCCAAGATCAACGGCGATGATGAGACAATGAATCGGAGGCAATCCAATTTGACGTGGCGCCCCGGATCCTGGCCAGTAGTGCAGCGCCTGGGCCTGCTGCGCGGCGCACGGACGGTTTGCGATGACGCGCAAACGTACGCTAACTCAAGTCCCGCGGCCGACGGCCCCGCAGCGCGGCGGCCGCGACAACTACCTTGACACACGCCGGAACAGAATTCAAAAGAACCGGTCGCCACGACAATTTGCTCAGGGAAATCTCATTTCGTCGATGAGGCAAGATGAGAATCAATGAAAGAGGCCGTCATCCCACTGCCTACTGGCGTCGTCAACTCTCCTGAAGCATTCGTGCAGCGGCTGCCGAACGGTCCGGTTGCATGCGGCCTCATGGACCTTTTCGTTCAACCGGCGACTTCAGGAGGTGCGGCTGCATCCCGGTTCGCGGTGGCCGTCCAAGAACACCTCCGATCACGATGGCGATCGTGCCGCTTAGGACGAAGACGAGGGAAATTCCCAACAGGTTGGCTAGCGCCGCGCCTGCCAACGGTCCCAGTACCAGTACCGCGAGTTGCACGCTCCTGGCAGTGGCGCTGACAGTGCCGATGGACTCGAGCTGGCATTGTTGCTGCATGGCGACCACGAAGCTCATGGCCGTGAGTCCGTAGAAGCAGCCGTTCGCTACCCAGAATGCCAGCAGCAGCCAGACCGGCATGCCGATATTCGCCAATGCCAGCAATCCCGGGATCGCGACAGTCAAGCCAAAACCCGCCAGGCCGACGGTTGCCGTGCAATGCCTGCTTCCCGCATGAACCCGCTTGAAGATCAGGGCGCCAAGAATGGCACCGGCCGCAGTACTGCTGACGATCATGCCAAAGGTGCCTGCGGGCATACCTTTCTCCTTCAGGAAAAGCGCCAGCAAGGGGTCATACAAGCCCAGAATTGCCGTCTGGGAGACGGCAGCGCCGAAAGCCCGCCTGAACACCGCGTTGTCGCGCACCAGCAGGAACAGTGCATGGAGGTGGCGGCGTGCCTGCGTGCCGGCTTCACGCTTCGACATCCCGACATGCTTTCGCAGCGGGTACACACACAGGATGCCGGCCAGCCCCAATGTCGCGGACAGGCCGAATCCGGCCATCGGATGATGCAGGCTCGCCATGCCCGCTCCTACCAGCGGCGCACATATCTTGGTCAACTGATCGATGGTGGTCATGATGCTGGCGTTGGAAACAAGCTGTGCTTTCGACAGCATCGTCCGGACAATTACCTGCTCTGCGGGCATGGCGCCAAGGTTGGCCAGGCCTTTGAGGAAGACCAGCAGCACAAAGAAGTGAGTGTCAGGGGCGAAGAGCAGCAGAAGGGAAGTGAGAGCGCGCGCCAGGTAGCTGACGGCAAGCATGGCGACAGGATTGACGCGATCCGCGAGCGCGCCAAAGAACGGCCCGAGAACTAGTCCCGGCAGGCCATACAAGGCTGAAGCCACGCCGATGGTGGCCGCATCGGCATGCCAGTAGTACCCAAGCAGAGAAAAGACCAGCGTGAAGTCCACCCAGAGAATGGTCGAACTCAGCACGCGGGCGGCAGTAAGTGTGCGGTATCCCGGCACCGATTGCAGGTTGGTCATACGGTCATTGTGTTTGTGGACCTGCGGGGATCCCGACTGAACAGCACGCCCTCGATAGCGAAGCCATCCAGCCCCACGTTCTCCGCATAGCGTACAAGATCGGATGTCCGATTAATAAAGCCAGTACCGTTGAAGTTCAGCGACGTGTTGCATAGCACCCCGAAATGCGTCAGCGCCTTGAACTCGGAAAGCAGTCGATACAACAGCGGATTCTGTACGGCATTCACGGACTGGACCCGGGACGACCCGTCGACGTGGGTAACGGCCTGCAACCGGTCGCGGGATTTCACCTTGCAGAAATAGAGCATGTACGGACTCGGGCGTTCCAGATCAAAGTGGGTCGCGATCTCTTCCTCCAGGCAGACGGGGGCGATTGGCCGGAAGGATTCTCGTCGCTTGATCGTATTCAGCCGGTCGAGCATCGTCTCGTCGAACGGCGCAGCGAGAATTGAGCGGTTTCCCAACGCTCGTGGCCCCATCTCGGCACGGCCGGCAACCCATCCCAGTACGTTGCCACGCCGCAGCGCATCCGCGATGGCTCCCATTCCGCCAGGCATCCGCGTGAACGGCCCAAGCTTGCGCGCCGTCGCGTATCCCACGTCATCCACAAATGCCTGGCCGCAATAGACGTTCCAGTTAAGCTTTGCATTCCCTGTAAGGTGCCATTGCGCATCGGCTGCCGAGCCGAGTGCGGAACCGACGTCATTGGCACATGGAGGGATGAAAACATCGGAGAACAGCCCGGAATCCAGCCAGCGGCGATTCCATTCGCAGTTCAGTCCGCACCCGCCCCCAATCAGCAAGGGACGTTTCTCCCGCACCAGTGGTTCCACGGCCTGGAGGAACGTGTGAAAAATCTTGTCGGATATCAGGCGTGCCACCCGCCCTGCCTGCGCCGAGTCCGGCCCGCAATTGTAGACATCGAGATGCCGAAAATCGGACTTGTGAAGACGAGGCACGGCCAGTGGCCTGGCGAATATCTTGTCCAACAAGGCGGCTTCGTTGCGGGACGGGGTTGTCGGCGGCGAGAACGCCGCGAGCGCCATCAGCTTGCCTGCGTCGCTCAGGCGAATCTGCCCGCGTGCGAGTGAGAATGTTGGATCGACCAGACCGTAGGCAAACGCATAGCGGATACCCGGACCGACCATGATGTGAGCAAGGCGTTCCATGCCGAGCGACGCGTCGATCGAGTAGAACGCACCGATATGTCCCTCCCAGATCAGCGCGTAGCACGGTTCGCCTTGCGGGAAAGGAGACAGCGCGTATGCGCCCATCAGATGGGAACGCTCGTGCGACGAGCTGACCCATCTGACGGGCTGCCCGAAGCACTTGCTTTCCAATACAAGTGGAGGGTCAAGACCCAGGTATCCCGCCCCGATGGCGCGCCCCGTGGGATCGGCGCCGGTGGACCAGCCGCTGGTCACCAGGACGTCTGGCATCTCCGGCGTGTGTCGCATGGCATCGAGGAAGTCCGTGGCACCGATCGGTGCGTATCGCATGCCGGAGTCCTTTTCGGCTTCGAAGGAGAACTCGAGACGGCCGTCCGCAACATACGCCAGACTGCCATCGTGATCAGGCTTCATGGCGAGCAGGCGCATTACGACTCCTTAGCCGCGAGTTCCCGCAGCACGCTGAGCGCTTCCCGGGCGATGGCGCCATTTCCTTTCCCAGCCCCAAGGAAGAACATGACGGATTCTCTGTCGGTTTCGACGCCAAGCCGTTCGTTGATTTCGTGATCCAGGAAGTAACCCGTCGGCCACGATTGAATGCCGCGGGCAGCGCAGACAAGCTGGAACGTCTGCGTCAGGCAGCCAATATCGAGCAGTGCGACACGATAGGCGCGGGAATGGGGATACTTCCACCACATCTTGTCGAACCGGCAGGTCACAAAAACGCCGTACGACAGGTCATTGGCAAAAGTCTGCGCGCAAAGCAGCGGCCCGAGCTCGTCCGGCGCGAAGCCTTGCCGGACGACGGACAGCTCGTGTCGATGGGAGCGATAGTGATAGATGCCCGGCGCAAGACCGGAGACCCGCATGGCGACAAGGTAGGCTTCGCTCGGGTGAAGGCAGCCTCCAGATGGGGAGGTGCGCCGGTATCCGATCGGCATCAGTCCTTGCGCTTCGAGGTCCTCCCGCGTCTCGCCATGCACCGTGCCGAACGTGGCCCAGAGGGCGGTTGAGACTTCGCCAAGCGGAAGCGCTT
>NZ_JBSVZB010000066.1:0-18615 GCF_054072015.1 Cupriavidus sp. CP313
GGCGCTCGCCCGCCCTCATTCCGTCCGCATCGCATGATTTCGAGCTCACAGCGGGACCTTTGTCTTCAAACCTGATTTATGCAACAAGGCCCTTCGAAGCGAACGGAATCGCTGAAGCCCTGAAGGCTCTCGGTGTAGCTATACCGATTGTCCTCGTGCTGATCCTTACCGGAATTCCGTTTCTGGGGATCTCAGCCGCATACGCCATCCTGGCGAAGTTTTCTCTCGGGCTGCTTCTCGCACTCGGCCCCTTGTTTATCGCTGCCGCGCTGTTTCCAGCAACCCGAAAGTTTTTCGAGACATGGACGGCACAGTGTCTGAACTACGCGTTCCTCACCGCGCTCTTCGCCGCCGCGGCCGCAATTGAAGTCCAATTTGCCACGTCGATCCTCCGGAAAGACGAGGGCTATGTCATGGGCATCGTGGACGCATACGTCCTCGGCGCAATGGGGTTGGTGTTCATTGTGGTCTCACTGAATCTCCCCGGACTGGCTTCGGCGTTGGCTGGTGGGGTGGGCATCTCCACCATGACCGGAAAGATCTCCACCGCCGCCAATATGGCAGGGAAGCTTGCCAATGCCTTCAAAGGAAAGGGTGGTGGTGGCGGCGGCGGCATAAGCCCGACCTAGCGCGAATCACTCGGAGTTAATCCAATCATGAAATCTCTTGCTCTAGCACTCGTGCTGGTGCTGGCTCTGGCCGCCTGTACCGCACCGAAACCACCTCAACCGACTGGCGATTGGGTGCCGGTCAACCAGGCCAAACTCAACTCCGGAGGGGCTCAGTGATGCTCCGACTCTTCACACGCAAGGCCGCGACTGCCGGTGCGCCGGCCCTTGCTGACCATGCACCGGCGGCGGCTAAAGCTGGTAAAGAGGCCGGTGCGGACGCCGCTGGCTTCAACATGGCCAAGTGGTACATGGATCAGGCGCTGCAGTTCGAGAAATCGAAGCTCGAGAGCGCCAGGCGCGAGAGCCGCATCGCCTGGCGTCTTGGCGGCGCGTGTGTCGCCATCGGCATGGTTGCCATCTTGAGCGCCACGGCCCTTGTGATGTTCAAGCGGCCGAATCCCCCGGCGATTCTGCGGCACAACACGGTCACGGGGCAGGTCGATGTGCTCAACGTGGTGGCCGACGGGCGCGTAAGCTTCGGCGAAAAAGCGAACCGGGCGGATCTGCGCCGCTACCTGGAGATGCGTGAGAGCTACGACTGGGAGAACATTCAGTCGATGTTCGATGCGGTCAAGCTGATGAGTGCGGACAAGGAGCGCGACCAGTACATCAGGTTCTTCAGCCTGCCGAACGCGCCGCAGAAGGTGCTCAAGGACCAGGTGCGCATCATCGCGCGCGTCGGCGTGATTACGTTCGTGGGCTCGACGGCCCAGGTCTTCTTTTCCAAGGAGATTATTCCGCTGACTGCCGGCGCAGCACGCAAGCCCCCGCAGTTTTGGGTAGCCACCATCGCCTATCGCCACGACAACCTGCCGGAGAAGGGCAGCGAGCTGGAGATCAATCCCACCGGCTTCAAGGTCACCAGCTACACGGTTGACCGCGACTGGAGCCGGTCGGCGGATGTATCGCCGGCACAGGCCGGCGCCACGGCACCCACCAGCTCGATGGGAGGTGCGCAATGACCGCCGTGAGCAAATCCGTCCTCCTGGCGCTGGCGCTGGGCACTGCGGCGGCGACAGCGCCCGTGCATGCGCTGCAGCGCCCGAATCCTTGCGGTACCGACGAGCGCGTGCGCTGCGGCTACTACGACGCCAACGAGGTCTACCTGATCCAGACCCGGCCTGGCAACGCCACGATGATTCAGTTCGAGGAAGGCGAGGCCATCCAGGACAACAGCGTGGGCTTGGGCGACGCCAAGGCGTGGAAAGTGGGCGCCGGTGGCAACTGGATCCTCCTGAAGCCGACGGTAGTGGACCCAGATACGAACCTGCTGGTGGTGACGAATCGCCGGCGCTATACCTTCCAGCTGGCCACAGCGCCGAAGGGGACCGCCGCCACCTGGTCGCTGTCGTTTGACTATCCCGACACGCGGGCTCGCCTTGCGGGCGATGCCCAAAAGCGTGCGTCGCTGGCCGCGCAGGCGAGGGCCGCTGCAGGCGACGTCAGCACGCGCCGCAACCAGAACTACATGATGCGCGGCGACGCGGCACTGGCGCCCACGGCGATGTGGGACGACGGCCGTTTCACCTATCTGCGCTATGCCACCAGTCGGGATCTGCCGGTGGTCTTCCGCCTGCAGCCGGATGGCAGTGAAGCGTTGACCAACACCCACATGGATGGCGACACCGTGGTAGTGCACGAGACCGCGGCGCAACTGGTGCTGCGCCTGGGCCAGGCCGTGCTGGGCATCCGCAATGACGGCTATACGCCGGATGGTCAATACAACACCGCCGGTACCCCGGTGCCCGGCGCCGTGCGCGTACTGAAGGGAGTCGAACGTGAGTAATCGCAACGAGAACGACTGGGCTCTCGGTTTGGCCACCGCGCCCGCCGGCGACGGGCAAGGGGATCGCGGTACGCCCCAACTGACGCCCATGCGCAAGAAGACGAACGTCAAGACGCTGTGGATTGTGGCGATCGCGGTGCTGTGCCTCGCGGTTGCAGCTTTCAGTGTGGCGCGCTTTGTCGATACGTGGACCAAGGAGCAAGATCAGAAGCGCCTCGATGCCCGGAACGCGCCCAAGGCACGGTCAACCGATTCGGGCCACGACTTCGGCACGGACAAGCGTTTGGCAGAGCAAGAGAAGGCCGCGGCTGCTGCGGCCGTGGCGGCAAAGCTGCCCCCGCCATCGGGTGCGCCGGCCGTTGGCATGGCAGGCACGCCGGCCATCGCTCCTGCAAATGGGAATGGTCCAGATGGTGGCATGCAAGGCGGCACGCGACCTAGTACACAGGTGACTGCTGCGTCCGGTCCGCGCGTGGAGACACCGGCCGAGCGGCGCCTGGCTGGTGAGGTCTATGTGTCTACCGGCCTGGCGACCAGCAATGGCCGCCAGGCCGGTGCAACGACAGCGCCGGCTGCGCCGGCATCACCGGCGCAGCTGAACGGCAGTTCGGCCGGTGGCCAGGGCGGGGTGCGTACTGCCGGCAGCCTGGAAGACCGTCTCACGCCGTCGACGCTGGCTTCCGTGGTACCGAACCGGTTGCCAAACCTGGACTACTTGCTCAAGCGGGGCACCACCATCCCATGCGGCACGCGGACGAAGATTGTCACCACCTACCCGGGCATGACCTCTTGCATCGTTTCGAAGGATGTCTATTCGGCCAACGGCAAGACCTTGTTGCTGCGCGCCGGCAGCGAGGTCACGGGCGAGCAGCGCAGCGCCCTGTTGCAGGGCCAGGCGCGCATCTTCGTGCTCTGGTCGCGCATCGACTTGTCCGATGGTGGCTCAGTCGCCCTGAACTCCCCGGGTGCCGATGCGCTTGGCGCCAGCGGCCATGAGGCGTATGTCGATACCCACTTCTGGCAACGCTTTGGCGGTGCATTGCTGGTGAGCCTAGTCAGCGACTTCGGTAGTGCGCTGAGCAGCAAGTCCGTGGGCAGTGGCGATAGTCAGATTTCGTTCTCGAGCACGGCATCGTCGACCCAGTCGCTCACCACCGAGACGCTGCGCAATTCGATCAGCATCCCGCCGACGGCGTACAGCAACCAGGGCTCGCAGATCAACATCTTCGTGGCCCGTGATGTCGACTTCAGCCAGACCTATGAACTCGTCCAGTAACTCGTCCAATAGCGTCGTCGTGGATTACGACCAGAGCGTGACGGTGCGCAGCCTGCTCAGGGCCAGCGGCCTGGCGCATTTCATGGAGACGCCGGGGATCACCGAAATTGCAATCAATCGGCCTGGCGAAATTGCGACCGAAAGCTCAACCGGCTGGCAGCGACATGATGCGCCGGCTTGCACGCTGGACATGTGCCGCAAGCTGGCCAACGCGCTGGCCATCTTCAACAAGACACATATCTCGCCGGCTGATCCGATCAAGCCGGTGCGCTTCCCCGACGGCCAGCGCGGCCAACTGGCCGTGCCGCCGGCTTGCGAGCCGAATACGGTCTCACTGACCATCCGTCTGCCCAACCCCGTGCGCTTGGGCTGGGAGGATTACTCGCGCAGCGGCTTGCTTGACGGCTTCCATGACATGGCAAGCCGCGCGGAGTCCGTATCGACCCTCGTTAGCCAGGTCCAGTTGCAGGACGCGAGGGATGTAGCCACGCACACAAGCGTGCCGGCTAACGTCACGCTCGCTAGTTTCGTGCACGAAATGCTGGCCGCCAAGGCGCAGCGCGATCTGAAGCGCTTTTTTGAATTGGCCATCGAACACAAGCTCAACATTGTGCTGGTGGGCGGTACCGGGTCGGGCAAGACGACGCTCATGAAGATGCTTGCCGACATGGTGCCGCGTGATCTGCGCGTGGCCACCATCGAGGACACGCATGAGCTGCCGCTGCCCCACCACTGGAACCGGGTCCATCTGTTCTATGGCGACACTCTGCCGGCAAAAGAAGTCGTCAAGTCCACGTTGCGGATGAAGTTCGACCGCGTGTACCTGGCGGAGCTGCGCGGCGACGAGACGTGGGATTACCTGACCCTGCTCAACACCGGGCATCAGGGCGGTATGACCACCGTACACGCGAACGACTGCATCTCTGCATTCTCACGCATCGCGACGCTCATCAAGCAAAGCGCGGTCGGCCAGACACTCGATTGGAACTACCTCCTGCGCGAGGTCAAGATGACCGTGGACGTCGTGCTCTTCCTGGAAAGAAAACGCCTGACGCAGCTGTACTACGACCCGGTTGAGAAGTGGAAGCTGCAGCGGGGGCTGGCATGAAAAAGCGCATCAAGATCGTGGCCGGCGGTGTGGTGGGCGCTGGCGTCCTGGGCGGCCTGGCAGTGGCTGGCCAGTACGCCGGCGCTACCGTGTTCGCCCAGCTGCAGCACCTGCCCGCTTCGGCAGTTGGCATCTTCACCCTGCACGACTATTGGATCGCCTATGGCTCCATCCCAGAGGTGAAGCGTGCCTTGGCGGCCTCGAGCGCGGTGGCGGCCGTGATTCCCGTGGCGCCGATCGTGCTGGGCTGCATTGCGCTGTTCTCCAAGAAGGACCGCGAACTGCACGGCAGTGCGCGATGGGCCAAAGCGCACGAGATTCGCAAGATGGGCCTGCTCGCCCACAAGGGCAAGGAAGCGCCGATCATCGTGGGCATGGTTGGGAAACAATACCTGCTTTACTGGGGCCAGCAGTTCGTGATGCTGGCGGCGCCGACTCGCTCAGGCAAAGGAGTGGCCATCGTCATCCCGAACCTGCTGACTTATCCGGGTTCGGTGGTGGTGATGGACCTGAAGCTGGAAAACTACGGTTATACGTCGCGCTACCGGCAGCTGTGCGGGCAGAAGGTGTTCCTCTGGGCACCGTTTGACGAATCCGGTCGCACACACCGCTGGAATCCATTCGCTCGCATTGCCGCCAGGGCCGAGAACGCCCCGCACCTGTGCGTGGACGATGTGCAGGCGATCGGGATCAAGCTGTTCCCAGGCACGGATCCGAAGCAGCGCTTCTGGGACGAACAGGCCCGAGATCTTTTCCAGGGGCTGGCGCTCTACCTGATCGCCACACAGGGCCGCTGCTCCTTCGGCGAAGTGCTGCGCTTGGGCACCGGCGACGGCGACACCCGTGCGCACCTGAAGAGCCTGATCGAGGACAAGGCACTCACCGGCCTACTCGCCCCGTATTGCCAGAATGCCCTGCGTCGCGTGGCATCTGGCAGCGCCGACGTGCTTGGAAATGTGGTGGCCACCTTCAACGCGGGGATGCGACTTTTCAGCAACCCGCTGGTCGATGCCGCCACCAGTGACTGTGATTTCAAGATTGGCAATGTGCGCCGTGAACGTATGTCGATCTACATCGGCATCCCCGCGAATCGCCTGGAAACGGCGCCTTTGCTGGTGAACCTGTTCTTCTCGCAGTTGATCGAGGAGAACACCACCGTGTTGCCCGCGCAGGATCCGACCCTCAAATACCAGTGCCTGCTGATCTGCGACGAATTCACGTCGGTCGGGCGCATCAACATCATTGACAAGGCCAATGCGTACATCGCCGGCTACAACGTCCGCTTGCTCACGATCATCCAATCGGTGGCGCAGCTGGAGCCAGATGCCCTGTATGGGAAGCATGGCACACGCACCCTGGTGACCAACCACGGCCTGAAGCTCGTCTACCCGCCGCGCGAAGATGAGGAGGCCGCGGCATTGGAGAAGTCGCTGGGCTATTTCACCGTCAAAGCCAAATCGACGGGCCGCAGCCGTGGCAAGTCCTCATCCAGCAGCGAGAACGTCTCGGATCAGAAGCGCGCGCTGATGATGGCGCAGGAATTGAAGGAGATGCCTCAGGACGAAGAGATCATCGTCGGTCTGGGCAAGCCTGTCCTGGCCAAGAAGGCGTACTTCTACAACGATGCGTTTTTCATCGACAAGCTGAAGGCGATCAGCCCCACGCTGCAGGCATTGGTGTCGCCCAGCGAAGACGACTTCAAGGCCGCGCTGTTCTCCGGCGAGCTATGCACAAAGGACGTGCCGATCAATGACCCGCTGGCGTGGATGCGACGTGTCGCCAACTTGCGCGGTGCTGCAGCAAAGCCAGGCGCTGCCGTGGTCGACAAAAGCGATATCTCGCAGGCACTCGCAGAGGCCATCCGGGCGGACGTCAGCGCCTTTGTTCTGCAGGCCACCGGCATCAATATCGCCCTCACCAATCAGATGGTGGCGGCCGACGACGTGCCGGCGCAGAACGATGTGGCTACCGCGCCGGTGGCAACTGCCGCATAAGGAGGATCCATGGCAAAGACACGATCGGCCAGGCAATACTTGGACGTGCCCTATGGGGAGCGGCAGATCGCCCGCAAGCTCGGCGCGAAATGGGACGGCAAGCGTTGGTCTGTCGGCCCGAACGCAGACCCAGAGAAGTTGCGCCGATGGTTCCCGGATAACGGCGCTGCGATAGATGCCCCGGGGCTTTCGCCGGAGGTGCAGTTCGCCGATGCCTTGCGCACGATGGACTGCGTCGTGGATGGCGAGCACCCGATCATGGACGGGCAGAAGCACCGGATTGCGACGGTTGGGGACAAGGGGACGGAGAAGTCCGGCTTCTATGTCGGCCACCTGGACAACCCGCCGGCGGGCTACATCAAGAACAACCGCAGCGGCCTGGAGATGCGGTGGAAGGCCAAGCGCCAGACGCACGAGTCGGCGGCACCCGGCATTTCACGGGAGGAGGTCGAGCGTAAGCGCGAGGCCGCACAGGCGAATGCAGAGACACACGAGGTAACCGCCGAGCGCGTGGCCCGGCGTCTGTCCCGGCTGATTCTGCCTGCGCAGCCCACGCCGTACCTGGTCAGCAAGGGGGTGCCAATCAACCAGGGGGTGCTGACTGATCGGGACGGCCGCACAACCTACGTGCCGGCGTACGACGTCACCGGCAAGGTGTGGACGCTGCAGACGATCGCCGAGGACGGCACCAAGCGCTTTGCCGCGGACGGCCGCATTGAGGGCTGCTTCCACGTCGTCGGGGGACTGGCGAATCTCGCCAGCGCGCCGGCGCTGGTCATTGGCGAGGGTTACGCCACGATGGCCAGCCTGTCGGGTGCGCTGGGCTATCCGACCGTGGCCACCTTCAACTCCGGCAACCTGTTGCCCGTGGCACGGGCACTGCGCGAAGCCTTTCCCGACAGGCCGATCGTCGTCGCAGGCGACGACGACTTGGCCACCAAGGCCGAGATCGGCATCAACCCGGGCCGCAAGTATGCAGAGGCGGCGGGCGCTGCCGTTGGCGGCCTGGTCATCTTCCCCAAGTTCGCACCGGGCGAGCAAAGCCCGGACTCGAAGGACTTCACCGATTTCAACGACCTGGCCACCAAGAGCGCCGTCGGCGCCGCCGGCATGGCCGAGCAGGTGCGTCGCCAGGTCGGGGCCTGGATCACCCGTCATCAGCAAAGACATCGCCCGGCTGTCGCCGAAACCACTCCAAAAGGACCCAATATGGATGCACCGAACGCAAGCCAGCCGGAATCGGCCGACACGACTGACCAGCCCATCGAGCGCGGCCAGCTGGCCGCCGAGCTGGAGCGCATCGACCGGCGCATCACCAGCGCCGCGTCGGGCCAGGATGCCGGCCTGGCGGCGCAAGAGCGCGAGCAAGCCATTGCAGTCATCGAGGCCGCCATGCAGGTGCGTGACGTGGATATCGAAGGCGACGACCCGGCAGCACGGGCCGCCGATCGCATGCTTGAGCCCCACCAGATGGCGGCAATGAGTGCAGCGCGCGCGCTGGCGCTGCACGACAGCCCCGAGGCACCGAATCCGTTCGCGCACGAGCAACTGCAGCGTGCCTATGAACACGAGCGGGCCTTTGCAGCCCAGCAGAAGGGGGCGGAGCCAGCTCCGGCCGACGCGACGCCGGCGGAAGACTCGCCTGCTACCGATGTGCCTGAGGTGGCCATGCAGGCCAGACCCGACCAGGCAGCCGATCAGCTGGCGCCGGCCCGCGGCACTACTGACACGGGGGACCAGTTGACGTTAGTCCCTATCGAGGGCGATACGCAAGCCACTGGCAGTGTGGAACCGGCCACCATTGTTCCCACGCTCGCGCCAGCGACGGTCAGGGTGGAAAACAGCATCGAGGGCGTGGCACAGGTCGACGTGGAAATGCCGGCACCGCCGGCACCCGCGAGCCAGGCCGCAAAGAATGCGCCGGACGCCCCCAATGTCGGCCCTTGGCGAGCCGCGCTATCCAAGGTGTTTACCTTCAAGCCTGTGGCGCCGGCGTCGGTACTAGTGACCCCTACCGCGCCTAGCCCGGCGCCGGGCGCCGCCGCATCCGTTGTCGCCGGCGGGAACGTGTCACGCGCACCCGCAAGCAGGCAGGGTGGCAAGGCCAAGATGGTGCTGACCAAGACGGGCTACGACGTACCGGCCGGCGTGGCGTCGCGCTACGTGGTGCAGGAAGGGAAATTCTGGCTGGCAGCCGGCGGGGATCCGTCCAAGACGCAGCACACGGACCCGCATTTCGAGGACAAGGGGCCGCGGCTGGCCACCGGCTCCGACGACCGCACAATCGCGGCAGACATGGTCGCCGTGGCGCAAGCCAAGGGCTGGAGCACGGTGAGTTTGACGGGCACGGAGGATTTCCGGCGCAATGCCTGGATCGAGGCCGGTCTGGCGGGCCTTGAGACCAAGGGCTTTGCGCCAAACGAGCGCGATCTGGCCACGCTCGAAGTAGCACGGCGTGAGCGCGACACCCTGCGTATCTCCGCTGGCCAGGAACGGGCGCCGGCGCCACCGGAAAACACGGTGACGGCAGAAGCACCGGCGCGAGAGCGGACGCCCGAGCCGGCTCCGGTGCCACCGATTGGTCTGGACCAGTTGCGTGAGTCTCTGAAGGTGGCGATGGTGGCCAGTGGCGTCCCCGAAGCCGCGCAGCAGACCGCGCTGGATCGCCTACCGCTACTGGTCGCTGTCGGGCGCGAAGCCGAGACGGATTTGGCTGCCCGTGGGGAAGTCACCGCGCCCGCCCTGCAGGCGGCGATTGCCACCAGGCTTGAGCAAGCACCCCGACCTTCAATGGAGCCTTTCGCGCCGGCGGCCCCCGTTGCCCCGCAGCCCGAACGGACGCCACCCCAGCACGCGAAACCCGAGCCCCAGCACGCGCGGTAATACGAACCTAGCCAGAAAGGAAGACATGATGAGAAGCAAGATTGCCGTGATCAATTTCTCCGGTAACGTCGGCAAGAGCACGGTGGCCCGTCAGCTGCTACTGCCGCGTATCCCGGATGCCCAATTCATTGCCGTGGAGACTGTCAACGCGGATGAGCGCGCGGCCACCGGGGAAGAGGCGTTTCGAGGCAGGGAATACGCTGCGGTGCAGGAACGGCTATTGGCCGGCGCTGCGACAGTGGTGGATGTTGGCGCCTCGAACATTGAGGAATTCATCAACCGCATGAGCCAGTTCGATGGCTCGCACGACGACTATGACTTGATCGTTGTCCCAACGGTACCGGCGACCAAGCAGCAACGCGACACGCAGGCGACCATTGCCGCCTTGCAGGATATCGGTGTGCCGCCTGAGAAGATCCGATTGTTCTTCAACATGCTCGAGCGCTCCGCGGGTACGACGCTGGAGAAGGTATTCGAACCGCTGTTCAAATTTCACGCGCGAAGCGGAGCGTTTACGCTGAATCCTGCAGCGGCGCTTTATGAAAGCGATATCTACAGCCTGTCGGCCGAACTCAAGCGCTCCATCGCCGATATCTATTCCGACACCACCGATTACAAGGCGATGATCGCCGAGGCCGGCAGCCCGGCGGAAAAAGCACGCCTGGCAAAGCTGCTCTCGTTGCGCCGTCTTGCCACTGGTATCACGCGGGAAATGGACGTCGCCTTCGCAGCGCTGATGGGGTGAGCGATGTCTGTCGATGCGGTATCCACAACAGAGGCGCCGGTTCCCTCTAGCGCGCCGAGCAACGCAAACGGCCTGTCCGCTGAGCTGAGGGATGGCTTGATGGCGGAGATCCTCGGCGACGTGCACGGGCTGCACAAGTCAGTGAAAGACGCGCTCGCCATCTGGAGCGACGCGGACACCAAGGTCGCCGGCGCGGTGCAGGATATGCGGCGCTGGTCGGTGGAGCTGGCCAGCACACGAGAGCAATTGATGGCCAACCTTGCCCTGCAGGCCACCGCGCAGTCGCGGGCCGCATTCCGCGAAGAATCGGCGGACTTATCCGCGCAGATCGCCAGTCTGGTCAGGCAACGAGAAGATGCGCCCCCCAAAGACTCGCGCCAAATTGCCGTACTGGCGGCAGTGGCGCTAGCTACGGCGCTTGTCTCGGTGCTGACAACGCTTGCCGGCATCTGGGTGATGTTGCATTGAGCCATACAACGTACTTGTAGGCCCTGGGACGCAGTGCAACGGCGTGCGTTGCATGCTTGACGCTGAGAGAGTGATGACCGAGCAGCTTATAAGGAAACGCGGCCGCAAGCCGCGCGGCGACATCGCCCTGGACAAGCCCATCAGCGTGCGCCTGTCCGGGCAGGCGCGCGCTGAGTTCTTGGCGAAGGTGAAGGCCTCGGGCCTGACACAGGGCGAGTTCTTACGGGAATGCGTACTGGCCAACCGCACAACGATCGTGGCGCGCTCGCGTTCGCAAGCTGACGTAAGGCAGGTGCTATTCCAATTCCACAAGGCAGGCAAAAACCTCAATCAGCTGGCACACGCAGCAAACAGCGCGAGGCTCGCCGGCAAGATGAACGAAGCGCTGTGGCAGTCCATTCTGTACGCGATTGAAGTACTCATCCTCGAATTCAAGGCCCAGCTCAATCGTGTTGATTAGGATCGATCGCCGCCACGATGGCGTTAAAGCCTACCTGGAGCATGGCCAGAAGAAGGGGCGTGATCAATCGCGCGACGAGCTGGACGAGCGAGTCGTTCTGCTCGGCGATCTGGATTTCGCGGACGCGGTGATCCAGTCGATCGACGCGGAGCCGAACGTTTCCCGGTACGTCACCGTCACCCTCAGCTTCAAGGAAGACGAGGTGGATATCGGAACCATGCGGGCGGTGGCGGAGGAGTTCGAAGCATTTGTCTTTTCCGCCTATCGACCCGATGAGTACGTGGTGTATGCCGAGGCCCACTTGCCCAAGGTCAAGAGCTATGTCGACCAGAAGACTGGCTTGCTGGTCGAGCGCAAGCCGCACATTCACATGGTGCTGCCGAAGATGAACCTCATCTCCGGTGGTAGCTCTGAGCCGCTGGGGTACGTCATCTCTAACATCCCCTATATCGATGCCATTCAGGAGCACCTGAATGCCAAGTATGGCCTCGCCAGTCCAAAGGACAATCGTCGCGTGGCGCTGACGGATGGATCCGAGATGATCGGCCGCTACAAGGGCGACCTGTTCACCGTGCACCATCGTGCGCTCAAAGAGCAGATCCTCGATGCCGTGCTCGACCGCAAGATCGAGCGTTACGACGATTTCATGGCCATGCTGGCCGAGCACGGCCAGGTACGCACGCGCAATGTCGGCCGGGAGGATGCCTATCTGAACGTCAAGGCGCTTGGCGCCGACAAGGGTGTCAACCTGAAAGACTTCGTGTTCTCGCGCGCCTTCGTCGAGGCCAGCACGGCGGACAAGCTGCGCCAGCTCGGCGCCGACATCAAACCAGTCTACGAGGACAGCGGCGCTGCCCGCGAGGCCGCACCCGAGATCCCGACGCTGCTGGCCGAGTGGCACGCCACCCGGGCACGCGAGATCAAGTATCTCAACAGCGGTAACAAGCGGGCGTATGACGCCTATCAGGAGGCTTCACCTCAGGACCGCGAGCGCACGCTGGCGGCCCTGGAGCGCAGCTTCTACGCCAAACACAAGGAGCTTTACGATGAGTCAGGATCAGCCGCCCGAGAGTTCGCCGAACGCGAGCGACGTCTTCGGCGAATGGGACGCGTATATGCATTCAAGTCTGGTCCAGGCGGACGCGCCGACGGACCAGCCCCCGCACCCCGATACGCTGGAAAGCCCGATCGGACTGGGCGATCCGCCGGCGTCCCCGACGCCGCGCGCTTCGGCCGCGAGCTTGCTGGCGGCGGCCAGCATCCCAGCCTCGGTCCTGGGGCAACTCGATCCCTCGCGTCGACCCCGACCCTCAACAGTGTGCCAACTCTGTCCGGCTGCCCTGTGGCACGTGTCGCCCAACCAGGTGCGGTGCTTTTGCCGGATCATGCACCTCATCAGCTGGAGCACGGAGGAGCCGAATCCGCTGACGCACTGCGACGGCCTGGCGATCGCGAACCAGGAGGGGTAGCGCCTTCGGTGGCCCCATTGCGGCCGACTGGCCGGGTCGCCGATTCGGTCATCTCCCAGCTCATGCGCGACGCCCGGGAAGCCAAGGCGCAGCAGCTGGCCAGCGCGGATCCCGACCTGGTGGCGATGCGGCGCTCACTTGACGCGCGACGGCTGCTGGCTGAGCTATCGCACAGCCACGGCGTGCTGCCGGATAAATATTCGATCTGGAAGGGCCGTGATGGCGCCGACCGGATCCGCTGCGGCAAGCGCAGCTACAACGTGGCCGACTTCCTGACCAAGGAGCTGAAGCTACCTTGGCGAGACGCCGCACAGATCCTGCGCGACGCCCATGGCCGCCAGGCCGGAAGAGCCAAGGTGCTGGCCCCCAGGGCGCTGCCGCAGCCCGCCCTGTGGGGCGAATACATGGCCGCGCGCCTTGTGCGCGCCCATGCACGGAGTGATACCTCCAAGGGTCTTCTGGACGCGCAGCGCACCAGGCGCGCCGCTATCCTGTCGGAGTTTGCCGCCACGCGGGACCGGATTAAGGCCGATCCCAGCCTGTCAGGCTCTGGCCGTCGTGCTGCGCTGTCCGTGGCCAGGATGAAGCGCCTGCAGGCGCTGCACGACGCGACGACCGCCAGCCGGGCCGAGCGCGCAGCGCTGGCCAGCCGGTACAGGCCCCAGACCTTCGCTCAGTTTCTGCAGGAGCGCGCTCAGGCGGGCGACGGCCAGGCGCTGGCCGAGCTGCAGCGCACGTACGTCCCTGCTGCTGCCAAGCGGGATGGCAACTGGATCTCCGGCATCGAGCCGGAAGCGAATGCCATCGTCTTCCATGCGCCTGCCGTTACCTATGCCGTCGCCAGCAACGGCGATGTGACCTACCGACACGACGGCCGCGACGTTGTGCGCGACCAGGGCACCGCGGTGAAGGTCCTGGCCCTCGATCGCGCTGCCATCGAGCTGGGCTTGCGCCTGGCACAGGCCAAGTTCGGCGGCACCCTGGAACTGGCTGGCTCACCAGCGTACCAGCTCGAAGCAGCCCGTATTGCCGCCGAAGCCGGGCTTGCCGTGCGGTTCTCAGAGCCGACGCTCAACGACGCCATGGACGCGTGTCGCATCGAGCTGGTGGCCGCACGCGTCGACGCCTTGGCCAGGCGGGCTGCACCACCGGCCAAGACGCCATCCGTTCCGGCCGCACCTGCAGTCTCGCGCGACGCGGACAGCGCAGCACCTTCCCCCGATCCCGACGCCCCATAGCGCTAGTGATCGACGCGACGATCCCCTCTCTCGCTGCGCATCCGCCACCACCTGGTGGCGACACTGCCCTCCCGTTCCCGCCCAAGCTTGGCGCCGGCGGGATCCCGCGCGTGCTGATGGCCCTGATCGAGGCCCTTGATCGTTATCTGCAGGGCCCCGGCAGTACGCTCCCCAGCCTGAACGCCGCCAACGGCAGCCACCGGCAGCAGCGCACGGAGCGGCGCGTGGCCTGCATTCGCTTGCTCAGCGCTCAGGTCAAGTACGTCGACCTGGTGAGCCTGCGCGTCGGCGTGCCGCAGCACGGCGGCGACTTCCTGAATCTGACTTTGCGCTTCCTGGCTAAGCAAGCCGGCCTGGGCCTGCGCCGAGCCGAGCGCGCGCTGGCGGACCTGCAGCGCGCCGGCCTGGTTGGCGTCTGGCAGCGCTGCCAGCAGACCGACAACGGGCAGTATCGCGGCCTGGCGGCCGTCAAGCGTCTGCCGGCGGCCCTCTTCGGCGCCTTCGGCCTGGGCAAGTGGCTGCGTCGCGAACGCACCAAGGCGCAGCTGCGCGCGCAACGTCGCGACGTTAAGGCCGCCAAAGTCCGGCGCCAGGCCGAGAAAGAACGCGCCCGTGGCCAGCTGCTGCAGGCGGGCGTGGCCACCAGGCTGCGTCGCCTTGGCGTCGGCCCGGCGCGACAGGCGGCCGCGGCCGCACCGAACGCCAGCGAGGCCGCGCAGTTCGAATACGAACGTGCAGTACAGCTGCGGGCTGCCGTCCTTTGGGAGCAGCATCCGGAATGGGGCGACGCGCGCAGAGAACGCGCCTACGCGCTGGCCAGGGCCGAACTGCCCCCGCCCGGTTCCCTCTCCTAGCTCCCCGCAATTCCCTTCCGACCGGCTCCGTCAGCCGGCAGCGCTGCCCATGCGCACCTGCGGGCGCCGTGCGCCCACATTTGCCTCCATTGCACAACGGCGGCCGCTCTTTCGCGCGGCACTGGCCACCAGCTGCCGGCACTGCCTCCACGGGTGGCCAGATGCGTGCTGCGCGCGCGCTTTCCGCCAGGCTGGCCACCGATAAATGTCGGCTGCCTTCGCTGTTAAGTGTCGGCTCTTAGTCACAGCACATGTATCAGTACGCCGCCGCCTTCGGCGGCTGGACGACCCGATCGACGGCACTGCGCGCCATTGCCGCCAGGCTGGAGGGGCATCGGCGCCATCGCCGAACAGCGCGCCGTAGGCGCAAGACCGATGGCTTGCCAGCGAGGGTATCCAAAGGGATTTCCCTTTGGGCACGATATGGAAACGAAAGGCGCGAAGCGAATTACGTTTACATATCCCTCGTGCCTCTCGGCGCTATCGCCTATATCAAAGCTACCTCAAACTTTCAGCGCCTTTCCTTCGATTCACTCCAAAAATACGGCAGGAGTACTTCAGATTGCGGCATCAGTACGACTCGATTACGATGGAAATACATCAAGACTACGACAGCGCTTCCATGGACAAAGTCGCACTAACCAGCGAGCTTCAATCGCTCGCCATTGCGAGCACCGGCCGGTCACTCGCTGCTCGCTTTCGGGAGGTGTATGACGACGTAGAGGCGGCGTTGTTCGCAGGAGTGCGCCGACATGCCATACGCGATGCTCTGGCCAGGCACGGGATCGACATCCCGATTCGCGCGCTGGACCAGCTGCTATACCGCGAGAGAAAAAGCCGCCGCGTAGGCAACGCGGTCACCCCGCAGTTGGATCACGCGCAGCCCGTCAAGCTTTTAGAAGAGGGGGCGGCTACGCCGCGATCTGGCCGCCAGGAGGCGACGCGCGCGCCGGCAGCAAAACCAAGCCACGCCCTTGCAGCCGAACGCGACCAACGACCGCTTTACGTCGCGCCAACACTCCCAGACGACTGGATGACAGGGAAGTTGACACCTGAACAGGCTAAGTCGCTGACGCCTGCGCAACGCCAAGCCAGACGCAAAGCCCAAGAGGATCTTTATTTTCCAAATCCGTATGACCCTCTCCCCAAGGCCGAATGACCATGGGGAGGGCCTCAAGCTGGAGCACAATGCCCGGCCGGGCCGGGCATTGAGTAGCAGTAGCGGGTCAGCCTTTGAGCTTGCGCATTTCCTCCGCCAAGACCCAAAGCGCACGATTGAGCTTGACGCTCTGGTCGATGCCCTGCACCGGACGGGTGGACACGCGCTTGCCGGCTGCATTGCGGCCGCGCAAGCCGCCACGGACCATGTTTTCCTGCGCTCGGTTATAGGTTGTCCACAAATCGCTGGCCACATCTTCGGCGCGGCGCGGCGTCAGAATCTGCGATTCCGTCACCGGCGCTGAGAGCGTGCCGTCTTCTCGTTCGTCGTAGCGCAAGGCGAGCGCCGCGCGCGCGAAAGCTTGTTGCTCGCCAGCGTCCAGCGTCACGCCCTGCATGCCTTCCTTGACCTCGCGCACCAGGTCGAAGCCATCGAGCACGTCAAAGGCGCCCTGCACTACCTGGGACACAATGTCGCCCTTGTGAGGGATGCGCATGTCTGCCACGGTGTTGCCGCAAACCAGCCCATTTTTGCAGACAAATCGGAACAGCCCAGCCATCATTTGATAGCTGCTGGTGCCATCATGCGAGTTGATCAGGATGATCTCGTTAGCCTCGCGCGCTTCGATCTGGCCAGCATGGCGCAAGCGGATCATGTGCTTCGTATGCTCGCGCCGCTCCTCGTCACGCACGCGGGTCTGGCACACCATGAAGGGCTGAAATCCTTCTTTACGCAGCTCGGCCAGCACGGAAATGGTCGGGATGTAGCTATAGCGCTCGGAGCGGCTGTTGTGCTTGTCTTCGCTGAAGATCGACGGTGCCACGGCACGAATCTGGTCATCGGTCAGCGGCGTAGCCGACTGCAGCGAGGGGGAAAAGCGAGCAAAGCGGGAAGCGAGTTGCATGTTGATTCTCCTGGGAATGTTGGGACGCCTGCTTAGCGGGTCATGCCTGCTCTTTGGTGGGCCTCGGAGGGTGCGGGAGGAACGCCCGCGTTGTGGGTGGTGTTGGTGTTGGGGATGGTCGTTGCGCTCATGGTTTCGTCCTTTGCCTTTCGGCCTGTTGCATCTGCTCTTCGGAGCCGCCTCGGCGCATGGGTAGCGCTGGCCGGGCCCAGTGCAAGGGCACGCCCAGAAGCCGCACTGCGGAGCGCAGCCGCAGGCGAGCACCGAACGGGAGAGGACGTGGCGAAGCGGACCCTTGTGCTGGGCCTGGTCAGTGCTATGCGTCGAAGAGAGGCGGCCCGGAGGGCAGAGGCAACGCGCTTAGGCCGAGAGGCAAAGGATGGAGCGCGACGACCGGGTTATCCCCGACAGCGACACCACGGCGCGGGGCCGTAGGCCCGACGCCCTCACCTGGTGGCCCAGCCACCAGGCTCGACGGCGCCGGCTGCAGCCGGCAGGGCGCAGCCCCGGCAAACGGCAGCGCGCAACGCCGGTGCGGCCGGCGTGGAGGCGTCAGCCGACCGAAAGGAGGGAAGGATGGAAGCCCGGATGGGACGAGACCCGCGCTGCGGGGCTCGATGCGTAGCACGGCAGCCCGGCCCGCAGCGCAGCGGAGGGAGACGCCCTAGACAAAATGTATTGACCTGCCGCACCAAGGTGTTGCATGACACCCCGCGAGGCTCCACACATTGGAGCGTGCGCTCGGCGCGCCGAGGATACTGGCATTTCCAATAGCTCTGTAGCGAGATACTTCTCTCTGTTTGGTGTGCATCCGCATCGCGCCAAGAGCTTCAAGCTGTCGAGCGATCCATACTTCATTGAGAAAGTACGCGACATAGTCGGTTTGTATCTCAGCCCGCCTACGAACGTATTGGTCTTGTGCGTGGACGAGAAGAGCCAGTACCAGGCGCTCGAGCGCACACAGCCTGTATTATCCATGGGCTTGGGATACGTAGAGGGCGTCACGCATGATTACATTCGTCACGGCACCACTACGCTATTCGCTGCACTCAACGCCGCCACCGGCGAGATCATTGCGCAAGGCATCGGCACCAAGAGTTCATCTCGTTTCTGAACCACATTGATAAGGCCGTTCCGCAGCGTTGGCCGTCCACATGTTCGCGGACAATTACGCCTCTCACAAGCATCCCAAGGTCAAGGCCTGGCTGGCCAAACGCCCGCGCTATCACATGCACTTCACGCCGACGTACTCGAGTTGGCTCAATCAGGTCGAGCGCTGGTTCGGATTAATCACGCAGCAGGCAATCCGCCGCGGTTCGTTTGAGAGCGTGCGCCAACTGGTCCTGCAATTACAACACTACGTCGAGCACTACAACGTTCACAAACGTCCCTTTTCCTGGACCGCTACTGCAGATTCGATCCTCGCCAAAATCGAGCGTCTATGTAAAGTTGTTTCTGGGACGCAACACTAGTGTCCTGAGTCAGAAATTCATTGCATTATTGATATCGCCTTGTACTCTGCATTGAAGGCACACACAGGGCGAGGCAGCGATGAGAGGGAGACCGAAGGCGGAACTGATTTTGAGTGAGGCCGAACGCG
>NZ_JBSVZB010000067.1:0-15936 GCF_054072015.1 Cupriavidus sp. CP313
GCCAAGGCGGCTGGCTGACGGGAGCCAGGTGGGTCAGTTTTACTTCGGCGATTCTTGCCAAAGTGGGTCAGATTTAAATCGGCGTTGACAAGTAAGCGGTCACGGCGATTCCGTGCGGGCCTCCCGACTCAAGGACGGCCTGCCGGAACGCCACGAACGTGCGACAAGCGGCCGCAGTCGACGTGCGCTGGTCGCGGCTAAACGCAGGTACTATCCTTGAAAAAATAGCAAGCTCACATGCATAAGTCTTTGCGCCGGCTCTGGATTGCCGGGTTCCTGCTAGCCGCATTCCTGACAGTTCAGCTGGCAGCGGCGGCGTACGCCTGTATGGGCAGCCGTTATTCGCTCAGCCCGATGGCCGATATGGCAGGGATGACGGAGTCGTGCCCGGAAATGGCCGCAAATGCGCAGCAAGACACCAGCAAGCACGATGGCCTCTGCCTCGAGCATTGCCAACTGAATGCAAAGTCAGCGGACCACTACTCACCGCAGGTTCCGGCTTTCATGCCGGTCCTTCTGCGTGTGGTGGAACCAGCCCCTGCTCCCGCTGTTGGGAACCTCACGCTAGTGCAGGGGAATGCGGTCGCTCGCGCCCCGCCGCCGCCCCTCTCCATCCTCCACTGTTGTTATCGAACGTAGCCTCCTGAGCAACGCCAATCGGGTGCTGTCTCGTGAAAGCGAGACAGCTGTCGTTGCTTCAGGAGTCTCTATGCTTTTCCGTCGTCGCTTTATGCGGGCGCTCCTTTGCGCGCCTCTGTTTGGGTTGGTCGTGCCAGTCTTTACGCACGCTCAGACCACGCCAACCCTTTCCATCGAAGAAGCCATTGCGCTAGCCACCACTCGCGCCGCCGATGCCGAAACCTCACATGGTGCGGTTGAATCTGCCGTGCAAATGGCGGTGGCGGCGGGCCAACTGCCAGACCCGGTGCTCAAGCTCGGGCTCGACAACGTTCCAGTTACCGGTCCTGACAAGTTCTCCCTCAGCCGGGACTTCATGACCATGCGCTCCATCAGTGTGATGCAGGAGTTCACGCGCTCGGACAAGCGCAGAGCGCGCGCGGAGCGCTTTGAAGCGCAAGCCGCGGCAGCTGAGGCGCAACGGACAGTTGGCCTTGCCGCTGTTCAGCGGGGCGTCGCTGCCGCCTGGCTCGAACGCTGGTATGCCGAGCAGACGGAAGCGCTGCTCGGCCACCACAACCATCCACTTGAACTCGAACTGCAGGCAGCGACCGCCGCCTATCGAAGCGGACGAGGCACGCGCGCGGATGTGCTGGCAGCGGAAATGGAAATCCAAAAGCTGCAGGACCGGCGTGATGAGAACCGGGTCGCCATCGACGCCGCCAAGGCAAATCTCGAACGATGGGTCGGCCAAGCCGCCAATCGCCCGCTCTCGGAGCGACCAACCCTGGGTATTTCCCAGCGCGTCCAGCAACTTGCCGGGGCCGAACTGGATGGCATACCAGAGTTGGCAGCATCCCAGCGCGACATTGCCCTGGCCGCAGCCGACGTTCGCGTCGCGAGCGAAGGGAGGAAGCCGGACGTGACCGTTGAGCTGACGTACAGCCAACGCGGCTCTGCCTTTTCCAATATGGCCTCGCTCAATGTCAGCTTTCCCGTTCCTTGGGACCGGGGCAATCGCCAGGACCGAGAAGTTGCCGCGAAGCTGGCGGAGGCGCAAGAGGCACGCGCCAAGAACGAAGTCATAGTGCGCAATACCCGAGCCATGGTCGCCGCAAAGCTTGCCGAGCTCCAACGCAATCTCGACCGGCTCAAGCGCTACGACGAGAAGACATTGCCGCTTGCCAATGCCCAGGCTGACGCCGCACTGACTGCATACCGGGCGAACACCGGGACGCTCTCCGCCGTAGCCGAGGCAAACCATCGCGCCATCGATACGGCTATCGAACGGCTGACGCTCGAGGCCAAGACAGCAAGGCTGTGGGCAGAGCTGACGTATCTCATCCCCCTGCCTACCGCGCAGACTGAGCCGGCCATGAAGGAATCCAAATGAAGAAGCAAGCCATTTCCATCGCGGTGGGCCTCATCGTCTTGGGTGCCGGCATCTACGGCGGCTATCGTCTCGGCGTCTCCCGGGGCGAGCAGGTGGCACAAGGGTCACCGACCGCAACAGCCTCAGTGGAGTCCGGGGCAAAGGTCGGGGACATCGACCCTAAGACGGGCAAGAAGATTCTGTACTGGCACGACCCAATGGTGCCGGGCCAGCGTTTCGATAAGCCAGGCAAGTCGCCATTCATGGACATGCAGCTGGCGCCGGTCTACGAGGATGCTGGCGGAGGCGGCGCTGCCGTCACTATCGACAGCCGTGTCACCCAGAACCTCGGCATCCGGACGGCCGAGGTCAAGCTGGGGCGGCTCGAATCGGTTCTTGAGGTTCCCGGCAACGTCACCATCAATGAGCGTGGCATCGAGGTCATTCAGGCCCGCACCTCAGGTTTTGTCGAGCACGCCTATGCACGGACCACGCTTGAGCCGGTCAAGCGCGGTCAGGCGCTCGTCGTCATCTACTCCCCGGACTGGGTGGCAGCCCAGGAAGAATACCTCGCGGTCGCCCGCATGAGCGGCAGCCTGCAGGGCGACCTGCGCGGCGCCGCCGTAGCCCGGATGCGACAGGCAGGGATGACCGAGAGCCAAATCCGGCTGGTCGAGACGACCGGCAAGCTGCAGCTCCGCCTCAGCATCTTCAGCTCCGTCGATGGCGTCGTCACGGAAATCGGCGCACGCGACGGGATGACGGTCTCTCCCGGCATGACGCTCTTCCGTGTGGCCGACCTCTCTACAGTCTGGGTCCTGGCGGAAGTGCCAGAGAGCCAGGCCGCATCCGCCAGGCCTGGACAGCAAATCTCGGCCACCACTGCGGCGCTTCCTGGACGAACGCTGACTGGCAAGGTGGAGGCCATCCTGCCAGACGTCAATCCAGGCACCCGCACGCTGAAAGTCCGTATCGAACTGCAGAACAAGAATCGCCAATTGCTGCCGGGCATGTTCGTGAGCGTCCGGTTTGGCGCACAGGGTGGCGCGGACCGGCTGCTCGTCCCCACGGAAGCCCTTATCCGTACCGGCACGCGCACGGTGGCCATGGTGGAGACCGACAAGGGCGGCTACAGCCCAATTGAGGTGAAGACCGGTGCGGAAGCGAACGGGCAAACGGAGATTACGGAGGGCCTGAAGGCAGGCCAAAAGGTGGTTGTTTCAGGTCAGTTCCTGCTCGACTCGGAAGCCAGCCTGCGCGGCAGCGCCACGCGCATGGAAAACGCGTCTGCACCATCGGCACCTGTGGCCAGGGGCCCCGAACACGAGGGCGTCGGGCGCATCGAGGCCATCACCCCGGAGGGCGTGACTATCTCCCATGGACCTATCACTACGCTCCAGTGGGGCGCCATGACCATGGACTTCAAGGCACCCGCATCGGGACTGCCCAAGGGCCTGAAGGAGGGCCAGCAGATTCATTTCCGCTTCCGCATGGACAACGAGGACAGGCCCGTGCTGTCATCTGTGCAGGCTGCCAGCGAAAGCGCGGGAGGCAAGCCATGATTGCGAATCTCATCCGCTGGTCCATCCGAAATCGATTTCTGGTACTCCTGGTCACCGTCATCCTGACAGCCTGGGGCATCTGGGCGGCACGCAGCACGCCGCTGGATGCCTTGCCTGACCTTTCCGATGTCCAGGTCATCATCCGCACCACGTACCCGGGGCAGGCGCCGCAGATTATCGAGAACCAGGTCACCTACCCCCTGACAACGACCATGCTGTCGGTACCGGGCGCGAAGACAGTGCGCGGCTACTCGTTCTTCGGGGATTCCTTCGTCTATGTGCTCTTTGAAGACGGCACGGACCCGTACTGGGCACGCTCCCGCGTGCTGGAATATCTGAACCAGGTCCAGTCCCGGCTGCCAGCCGCCGCCAAGCCTGCGCTTGGTCCGGATGCGACAGGGGTCGGTTGGGTGTACGAATACACGCTCATCGACAAGACTGGCCAGCGCGACCTCTCGCAATTGCGCGCGCTGCAGGACTGGTTCCTGCGCTTTGAGTTGAAGTCACTGCCCAATGTCTCCGAGGTAGCCCCAATCGGCGGGATGGTGAAGCAGTATCAGGTCGTATTGATGCCGGATAAGCTGCGCGCTTACAACATCCCCCAGTCCAGGGTCCTGGAAGCGTTGAAGGGGGCGAACCAGGAAGCTGGAGGCTCCGTCCTTGAACTTGGCGAAGCCGAGTACGCGGTGCGAGCCTCGGGGTACCTGAAGACACTGGATGATTTTCGGCAGATTCCCCTCAACGTCAGCAGTACTGGCATTCCGGTCCGGCTCGGCGACGTGGCAACGCTTCAGCTCGGTCCCGAAAGCCGGCGGGGTATCAGCGAGCTGAACGGTGAAGGAGAGGTCGCCGGCGGCGTCGTCATCATGCGGTCCGGCAAGAATGCACTGGAAACCATCGAAGCGGTCAAGGCAAAGCTTGAGACCCTCAAGAAGAGCCTCCCGCCCGGCGTGGAGATTGTGCCGACATACGACCGGTCCAGCCTCATCAATCGGGCAGTTGAGAACCTCACACACAAGCTTGTGGAGGAGTTCATCGTTGTGGCCGTGGTCTGCCTTGTGTTCCTGTTTCACCTGCGGTCCGCGCTGGTCGCTATCGTTTCCCTACCGCTCGGGGTACTGGCTGCCTTCCTAGTGATGCGCTATCAAGGCGTGAACGCCAACATCATGTCTCTGGGTGGTATTGCGATTGCCATCGGTGCCATGGTTGATGCGGCAGTGGTAATGATTGAGAACGCGCACAAGCACATCGAGCACTGGCGGGCAGAGAATCCTGGCCGGCACCTGCGCGGTGACGAGCAATGGCGAGTGATTGGTGATTCCGCTGCTGAAGTCGGGCCAGCGCTTTTCTTCTCGCTGCTCATCATCACGCTCTCCTTCATTCCGGTCTTCACACTCGAAGCGCAGGAAGGTCGATTGTTCTCGCCGCTGGCCTTCACCAAGACCTACTCGATGGCCGCAGCGGCCGGCTTGGCGGTGACGCTGATTCCGGTCCTGATGGGGTATCTCATTCGCGGCAGAATTCCGTCGGAGCAGGCGAATCCGTTGAACCGCTTTCTCATTCGCCTGTACCAGCCGGTGCTTGCGCGCGTGCTGCGCTTTCCAAAGACGACCATCCTCGTGGCCGCGCTTCTGCTTGCCGCCACCGCCTGGCCCATCCTGCGAGTCGGCGGTGAATTTATGCCACCACTGGACGAGGGTGACTTGCTTTACATGCCTTCGGCGTTGCCGGGGTTGTCGGCCGGCAAGGCATCCCAGTTGCTGCAGCAGACTGACCGCCTCATCAAAACCGTGCCGGAGGTTGCAACTGTGTTTGGCAAGGCGGGTCGAGCCGATTCGGCAACCGACCCGGCACCGATGGAAATGTTCGAAACCACCATCCAGTTTAAGCCGCGTGAACAATGGCGGGCCGGGATGACGCCGGACAAACTGGTGGAAGAGCTGGACAAGGTGGTCAAAGTGCCAGGACTGTCCAATGTCTGGGTGCCCCCGATTCGCAATCGTATCGATATGCTCGCCACCGGCATCAAGAGTCCGGTGGGCATCAAGGTGGCCGGCACGGATTTGAAGGAAATCGACAAGCTCGCCAGCCAAATAGAGCAGGCCGTCAAGTCGGTACCAGGCGTCACCTCCGCTTTGGCGGAACGCCTCACCGGGGGACGGTACGTCGACGTTAATATCGACCGCCTGGCGGCCGGCCGATACGGCCTCAACGTTGACGACGTCCAAAGCATCGTGACATCGGCTATCGGCGGCGAGAACGTTAGTGAGGTGGTGGATGGCCTGGCCCGTTTCCCCATCAACGTACGCTACCCACGGGACTATCGCGACTCGGTGGAGCAGTTGCGCATGCTTCCTGTCGTGACCAACAGCGGGCAGCAAATTCTGCTGTCGGATATCGCGCGTATTCAGGTGACACAGGGCCCGCCGATGCTGCGCAGCGAGAACGCCAGACTCTCAGGCTGGGTCTATGTAGACATCCGGGGGCGCGACCTTCAGTCGGCCGTGCAGGAAATGCAATCTGTCGTAGCCAAGGCAGTCCCACTACCCGCCGGCTACTCCATCAGTTGGTCCGGACAGTTCGAGTACCTTGAGCGTGCCACCCAGAAGCTGAAGGTGGTGGTACCGTTCACGCTGCTCATCATCTTTCTGCTGCTTTACCTTACCTTCGGTCGATTCGACGAAGCCCTGCTCATCATGGCGACCCTGCCGTTCGCGCTGGTGGGCGGGTTCTGGCTGCTATACCTGCTTGGCCATAACGTTTCGGTGGCAAGCGTCGTCGGATTCATTGCGCTAGCCGGCGTGGCGGCAGAGTTCGGCGTCATCATGCTGCTCTACCTGAAGCAATCCTGGCTCAAGAAGATAGAGAGCGGGAACTCTGACGAGCCTGCCCTGCTGGAGGCTATTCAAGAAGGCGCGGTGCTACGAGTCCGGCCCAAGGCAATGACGGTGGCAGTCATCCTGGCCGGCCTATTACCCATTATGTGGTCCGGCGGGACCGGCTCAGAAGTGATGCAGCGCATCGCCGCGCCGATGGTTGGGGGTATGGTCACAGCCCCCTTGCTCTCGCTATTTGTTGTTCCGGCCGCCTATCTCCTGATGCGCACGCGCCGGATAAGTTCACCCACCGCATCCACCAACCCCACCCTTAGAAAGGAATCGCTATGAAATACGCCAACGCCCTCTCAATCGTTCTTGCCCTTGCAGCCGCACCGGCAGCCTTCGCTGCTGGGTCAATGGATGGCATGGACATGAAGCCGGCCACCCAATCTCAGCAAGCACCGCGTCCTGTCGCTGCCGAAATCAAAAAGATTGACCAAAAAGCAGGCAAGGTGACACTCAAGCATGACCCCATCGAAAACCTTGGGATGAGTGCAATGACAATGGCCTTCCCGGTGAAAAACCGGGCTGTCTTAAAGAATTTCAAGGTGGGCGACACCGTGTCCGTTACTTTCGACAACGTGGATGGCAAGGCGACTGTGGTCGAAATGCGTCGCCCCTAATCTTCTTCTGAGCACCACTAAAGAAGGCGCGGTGCTCAGAACTTGTGAAAGGCCTATGACAATCACGGGGCCTGAAAGGAGGTGAATGCCAAGTTGCGCTCATCCGGCACACCGCCGGTGTGCCGATTTCCATCCGAATTGAAAAGGAGACATGTCATGCGTAGATACATTCTTCCCCTGATGATGCTGTTTTCCCTCTCCGCTTTCGCTGCCCAAGAGCAGACCATCGAGCTCAAGGACGGGGGCAAGGTCATGGTTAAGAAGGACGGCACCATGGTCCATATCGACGCCGCTGGCAACCGCGTCAAGATGCGAGACAACGTCATCATGGAGGCCAAGGACGGAACGAAGTTCATGATGAAGAACAATGCTCTCTGGAAGCAGCTCACTGATAAGGGAACCCTGAAACCGTGAATCCGAAGTTCTAAGTTAGGGCGGATGGCCCTCCGGGAGCAGCGGGCACGGCGCGCTCTAGGGATAGAGGGCTTCGCAAGACTTCCTTCGTGGCATATAGACCGGCGCGTCATGCACGCCGGTCCTTCATTCTAACGACGGACTGCCACAAGGCGTTAGCCGACCTTTGAGCTCTACCGTTTCAAAGCAAACGGTTCTTGCAGGAGTCTTTTCTCAAACCAGGAGTTTTTGGTTAACGTAGGTATCCGGTTTAGCCTTTTCCCACCTGTGTCGCTGTTTTTCGATAGGACACCGTGGCAAAGATGAGGAACGCGAGAGGTATGAGGACGAGGCTGTAGCTCAGCCAGATGCCATAGACACCTTCGGGTCCATAGGGCTCTGTCACGTTGTGCCAAAGCTCATTATTGACGAGCGGGAGCGCGCCTGCTTCCGAGAACTCGTGAACTGCGTAGATGGCCAGCTGAATGGAGAATAGCACCATAAAAACTGCTGTAACCTGGAAGAACAATGACAGGTTGACCTTCCGCCCGTACCGAGTCCACGCCCAGGCCAACACACCAGCGCAAGCAATGCCCAGCACACCGCCCAAGGCTAGCTGGCCTGTAGCAGCGCCAGCTGCGAGAGATGCAATCATTGTCGCCGCCTCGACGCCTCCACGTCTCCACGTCTCCACGTCTCCACGTCTCACATCAGCATCACGAAGACAAAGACGACCATCCAGGGCCCCAAGGCCCTCTCGTCGGAGACCTTCGAAAGGCGATTACGGATTTCTCCCGCCATCTCTTTTCCATGTCTGAGCATATGCCAGGAAATAACCAGAATGCCTGCCAGCAGAGCGAGCCACTCTTCAATGCGTATGCCCCCCGGCGGATGGTGGTGGTCCTTCTCATCCTTCTTGCCGGGGTTGCTCTGCCCCAAAACCTGTGCCGCTGATTCAAAGTGTTGCGATGCGGTCGACTGCCTGCAGGGTATCGACTCACATTGAATAGTCACGTGTGTGATGCCGAACTGTTGCGCTAGTTGTTCTCGAATGGCCGGGAGAATGTCTCTTTCCGCGTCAACTTCAATATCGTTCACCAGGTGCGCCGTGAGGCTCGGCTTCCCGCTCGTGAGTGCCCAAACATGGAGGCCATGGACATCCTGGCGGGCATACTGCCGATTATGTGGACTGCCGGTACCGGCTCCGAGGTCATACAGCGCATTGCCGGCCCCATGGTCGGCGGCATGGTCACAGCACTTCTGCTTTCCTTGTTCGTGATTCCTGCAGTCTTCCTGCTGCTTCGTCGCCCGACGGCAAAGCGAGTTTTTCCCCAACCTTGAAAAAAGGAGTTCTTTGATGAAACGCGTTCTGGTATCCCTCGCGACGGCTTGCGCTGCCTTTGCTCTCCCCGCCTATGCTGCCGATGACATGGCAGGTATGAATATGAAGCCGACAGGCGCGATGTCTGCACCAAAGCCTGTCGAGGCCGAAGTACGGAAAGTCGACGCGGCAAATGGTAAGGTCACCCTCAAGCACGGCCCCATCGAAAACCTAGACATGTCTGCCATGACCATGACGTTTCCCGTCAAGGACAGAGCTGCCCCGGCGAAGGTTAAGGAGGGCGACAAGGTCAGTGCAACCTTCGACAAAGTCAACGGTGTGGCGACCGTGACAGGCATTGCGCCGAAGTAAGCATAAGCATTCGAAGCGCCTGTCGCCGCTGATGGCCTTCGCGGCGGCCCCAAGTGGCATATGCACAGGCGTGCATGGCACGCCGGTCCCTCTCCTAAACGACACTCTGGCACAAGGCGATTAGCCGACCATTAAGGCTAAATGTTTCAGAGTTTTGGCATTTGCCGAAGCCCACCTCTTGACCAAGACTTTTTCGTTAACGTAGCCAAACGGGTTTAGCCTTCTCACCCCGGCTTCGGGACTCTTCGATGGGACAGCGTGGCAACAATGTGGAATACAAGCTGAACAAGGACGAAAACTGAGCGTCTAGTTCCTTACTCGACTCGGAAGACCCCTGTCAACGCGGTGCCAGCCACTCGAGCAATCGCTTCCCGTACCGGCCGCCTAACGCTAGAAACAGCGCCGCCACACCGAAATTCCATAGCAAAATCATGGCTGTGGCCTCGAGCGGGTGCAAGATTGACAGAGCCACGGCCGTCATTGCCGCAACCGCGAGGCTTCCCACCATCGTGACCGGAGTCGGCGACAGTCGAGCAACGTGACGCAGCATAATCAGCATCACAAGTGATAGCGGCGTGGCAACCAATGCCAATGTCGCAAAGCAACGAGCCGTCTCTCCCGCAGACATTCCGTCCGGCCCGATGACGACCCAGTTGGTAAGGCATCCATAGCCAGCCGTGGCAATCCATACGAGAGCCGCCGGCACTGGCAGAAGAAGCCAACGACGCGCCATACCTGGAATGCTGGCGAAAAACACACCCACTGCGGCCAAAACACCGGTGGCCATCGCTGCAGCTACGCTGAAGATAAAGGTTGGCTGATGCAGCTTAAGCGCCAAGTCTGCGCGCACGCCATGCGCGATACCGACGCAGAGCACAACCAGTGCGGCAAACAGAATCCAGCACGTAGCTCGCGTCGCCGGTGCGCGCAGGCGCCGAACCGGCGTTGCGTCCCCAACCAGGCGTTCAATCAGGTCGGAGGTCCGTGTCATGACTTGTTACCTCGCTGCTGCAACAGCTCCCTCAGCCGCTTCATTGCTCGGTGGGTGGCGACCTTCAACGCGGCTACGGACATTCCGCTAGCCGCAGCGGCCTCCTGCAATGACATCTCTTCCAGCTTCATCATGCGCACGGCATCGCGCTGCCCAGCAGGCAGTCGCTCGATGGCTTCCCTTACCAAGCGAGCGTCCACGGCCTCCTCCTGTAAGTTCGCTTCGGCGGCACCAAAGGTTTCCTGCTCTGACTCCAAAGGCATCTCATGCGAGCCAACACGTCCGCGCCGGCGCAGTGCGTCAACAATCCGCCTATTGGCGATAGCAACGAGCCACGGCCCGAACGGGCGAGCCGGGTCGTACGTGTCGCGCACAGAGTGTACCGTTAGCAGCACATCTTGAACCAAGTCCTCAATGTCGTCGCCGCTACGGATTTGCCGTGCAGCAAGCGCCCGAAGGTAGGGCGTGATGGCTTCCAGCAGCCGGCGATAGGCGTCCTTGTCACCGTCTTGCGCCTTGGCCATTGCGACGGACCAGTCCAGCCTCCCGTCATTTCGCCTAGCCAATGCGTCATCCGCACGCGCCTGCGCAGCGGGCTCTTGAGCACCGTTTTCGGGGCCGGAGGGAGGGCTGGAAGAATGTGGATGCCTGAGCATGCGGGAATTTTGCAACATGCATGACCAGTTTGTCGCGCAAAAATATTTCGTTTGGCCTGTAACTTCTGGCGCTGCTCCACCGAACCTTGGTACACGGCCGGAATTCCCGGCCTACCCCTAGGAGGACGCAAGATGAACAGACATGTTTTGGCCGCCTCAACGCTATCGTCAGCAATCGGTCTGGCCCTCGCCTTGCAGGCCTTGCCAGCTCAGGCTCAGGCCACGAAAGACATGAGCGGCATGCCACAAGTTGTCAAAGACAATATGGCACGGATGGAGAAAAACAAGCTAGAGAAGTGCTATGGCATAAACGCCGTGGCAAAGAACGACTGCGCGGAAGGCGCTCACTCCTGTGCGGGCCAAGCGACGCACGCTCGCGATGCAAAGTCGTTCGTTCTGCTTCCCGCTGGGGATTGCAGCAAAATTCAAGGTGGCAAGCTGAAGCCAGCCTGAGCGACGGGGTGTCTCATGCATGCCGGTTTTGCAGCATCGCAGCGTGCACTCGGCCCGATTCCGGCGCGAGCCGGAGTCGGACTGCGCTTCCGACACCATCTGGCGGTACTCGAAGAACGCCCAACAATCTCGTGGTTTGAGGTGCATACCGAGAACTACATGGGCGGAGGCAGCGCCCCGGAGTACCTGGACGCCATTCGACGAGACTACCCCATCTCGCTGCATGGTGTCGGCCTGTCATTGGGTAGCGCGGAAGGGCTGGACGCCAGGCACCTTGAACGCGTGCGTACTGTCATCGAGCGTGTCGAGCCCGGACTGGTCTCTGAACATCTTTCCTGGAGCATCAGTGACGGTACCTACCTCGCCGACCTGCTGCCGTTGCCGCTGACCGAGGAGGCTCTGAGCGTCGTGTGTAGTCATGTCGACCAGGCTCAAAGCTACCTGAAGCGGCGTATCTTGGTCGAGAATCCATCAACTTACTTGCGCTTTAGTCACTCAACCATTCCAGAGTGGGAGTTCCTCGCCGAGGTTAGCCGACGCACCGAGTGCGGCATCCTGTGCGACGTCAACAATATCTATGTCAGCGCCCGCAATCACGGTTGGAATGCACTGACGTATCTGGATGCCTTGCCACCATCGGCGGTTGCGGAGGTCCACTTGGCCGGCCACAGCGTGCGGCAGCTTGACCAGGGTCGTATGCTTTGCATCGACGACCACGGCTCACGTGTCGTACAGCCGGTGTGGAGATTGTTTGCAGAGGCCCTCAAGCGCTTTGGTACCGTGCCGACGCTTATTGAATGGGACACCGATGTGCCACCTCTCGAGGTGCTAATGGAAGAGGCGGTGATAGCCGATGCAGCAATGGAGGGACAGCGAAATGACAGCCTCCGCGCCAACGCTGCTTGAATTGCAACGCGCGGTCCGGCAGGAGTTGCTCGGCTTTGCCGATGGCAACGCCTCCCAGTACGTAGTGCCAGATGGCCTGGACCCGCAGGCGAGACTTGGCATCTATCGCAACACGGCAACTGGTGCACTACTAACGACGCTACGACTCGCCTATCCCGCGGTGCAAGCGCTGGTCGGGCCCGAGTTCTTCGAAGGAGCTGCCAGACAGTTCATCGAGCACAACCCGCCTGCATGCGCCCAACTGGATAGCTATGGCGGAGCATTCCCCGATTTCCTAGAGCAGATGCCGCAGGCGGAGTCTCTTGTCTACCTGCCAGATGCTGCGCGGCTGGAATGGGCAGTGAATGAAGTATTGCATGCGCCAGACACGAACCCTCTCGACCTGGGGCGCCTCCGACAATTGGACGAAGGGGGACTGCAACAAGTTAGCTTCTTGCCGAACCCCGCAGTACGCCTTCTTCAGTCTGCCTATCCGGTGGATGCTATCTGGAATGCGGTCTTGACACGCGATGATAGCGCGCTGGCGAGCATAAACCTGGCCGCTGGCCCTGTCTCCATGTATGTTTGCCGGAGCGCTTCCGGCGTCGATATTGAGCGGATAGGCGCTTGGCAATGGTCATTCACAACTGCATTGCTCGAAGGACGCCCCCTAAACGAAGCGCTAGTCGAAGCGCCTGCTGACGAAGCTCCTGTATGGCTCGCATCCCTGCTCGCGTCGGGATGCTTCGCCAGTGTTCGCCTTTCTGGGCAGCCATACAAGCCAACAGTGTGAGGGCTAGTCAGATGACAAAGACATATCAATCTAACTCACGAAGGCCGGCCAGCCGCATGCTCCGCGCCATTGCGTGGCTGGAGCGGGTTCCTCATACGCTGCTGGCGCTCCCGCTGCGGCTTGCAGTCGCCACCGTCTTTTGGAATTCAGCGATGACCAAACTGGCGGACTGGAATGCCGCACTCGAACTCTTCAGGGAGGAGTACCGAGTGCCATTGCTTCCCCCCGAGATTGCCGCCTATATAGCAGTTTCAATCGAACTAACCGCACCGGTTTTACTTGTTTTGGGCTTGGCAACGCGCCCCGTGGCGCTGGTGCTGCTCGGTATGACTGCAGTTATCGAGGTATTCGTGTATCCGCTGGCTTGGCCGACGCATATCCAATGGGCGGCCATGCTGTTGGTTCTCCTTTGCCGAGGAGCCGGGAACTGGTCACTAGACCACCTCTTATATAAACGCTTCGGCGGCTCGCCCAACGGTCGGTGACTTCGCCCAAAAGTTTGGAAACGCAGGCATACCAATTGATGTCTTCACGTGGCATGCCACTGCTCGTTTGCGAAGTGCAGCGCCCCACCTTCCAGGAACTGGGGAAATAAGTAGTTTGAATGTGCCTGTTACTTGGGCTCACCCGGCATCGCAGAGTGCATCGACCAAAGGGCATGAGGCGTGGTCAGGATTTGCGCGACACTGACTTGTGAGCTTTCGCAATTCGGTTCGCAGTATCCGCAAATCCCTCAGTCGCTCCTCGACAACCTGGAGCTTGCGCTCGGCCAGCGTGCGGACGGTATCGCAGGACCCGCCATCGTTGAGCTGTAGCAGCGCGCGGACCTCGTCCAAGGTGAACCCGAGTGCCTGGGCTCGGCGGATGAAATGCAGCCGCTGCAAGCTCTGTGGAGGATAGCGGCGAAATGTGCCATAGGGCCGTTCCGGTAGCGGCAGGAGACCGCATCGGTGGTAGTAGCGAATTGTTTCTACGCCAACATCCGCCGCCTTCGCCAATTCCCCGATTGATAGTGTCTCGTCCATCACTTGCGTCCGTACTTAACTACGGACCTAGACTACACTTACCGACGTAGGAAAGGAAGTGTAATGACGAGTCGTTGGACTACCCTCAGCGCAGTTTTCGCGGGCGCAGGAGCGGCAATTGGCGCTTCCGCCTGTTGCGCCGGACCATTGCTGCTGGTCATGCTAGGGCTTGGCGGCGTATGGGGCTCTCGGTTAACAGCATTGGAGCCTTTCCAGCCCTTCTTCATCTCGGCGGCGGTTGGGCTATTCGCATTTGCCATCTATCGCCTCTACCGAAAGCCTGAAGCCTGCAATCCAGGGGAAGCCTGCGCAGTTCCGGCGGTGCAGCGCCGCCAGCGGGCCATATTCTGGATAGTCGCGCTGAGCGCTGTTGCGCTGATGACATTCCCATTGTACGCACCGCTCTTTTACTAAGGCGTCACCATGCAAACAAGACTAGTCGCATTGCTCGCGGCAGCTCTCGCCTCAACTGGAGTCTTGGCTGCCAGCACTAGCACCGTCACCCTCGATGTGGGAAAGATGGATTGCGCCGCCTGTCCAATCACGATGCGCATTGCGCTTGAGAAAGTCCCGGGAGTCGAATCCGCCAAGGTCGATTACAAGACCAGACGTGCTGTCGTCACATACGACCCGACGAAGGCGTCCACGGAAGCCTTGACCGCTGCTACCGCCCAAGCTGGGTATCCGTCAACCGTCAGGCAGGGGCAATGATGAGCACTGAGTTGCAATCAATCATCACCTGTCCCCACTGTGGTCACAGCAAAGAAGAGACCATGCCGACCGATGCGTGCCAGTGGTTCTATGAGTGTGAGCAGTGCAATGCCGTGCTGAAGCCAATGGCCGGCGACTGCTGCGTTTTTTGCTCGTATGGCACCATCAAGTGCCCGCCGATGCAGCAACAGCAGGGTTCATGCTGCTCGCCGGCCAGCGCGTCCACCACTAACTGACCCACCACAACTCCGTTCCGCCATCATGCTATGCCCCCTCTGTGACAAGGCTGATTTGACCGCAGTAACTCTAGAGATAGAAGCTCCTGAGCCAAACAAGACTACTGTGCTGAGGGCGATGCAGTGCCCTGCATGCGGCGAAGGAATCATCGAAGAGCGCGAACTCCGCCATGCAGTCGGCGAGCCCCCGACGTCATAAAATATCGACCAAATAGGGGTCCCTTCAGAGAAGCCGCCTCGGGGGCTGAGCACCGCGCATCAACTGCCGTCAATGGCCGTCAATGGCCGTGCCCTGATGGCACGCTTCGCGGTACATAACGCCTGGCCATTTAGTGGCCATTTTGGATAACACGAGTAAAAGAGACGGGGCTTGCGCGGCATGGCGCTGGTTCAACTGGACCCAGCATTGGTACAACGCCGGCGGTCGGGCTTGACGACAAACAGCACGAAACCGAACCCTCTGGCGCCGGCCTGCGACCAGAGTGCCACTATAGTGTTTTGCTCACTCGTAATGCTGCCTCGCATACGCTCGCATGGACCATACCAACGTGATGGTCGCGCTGCAGAACACAGCCCCTCCATAAAACGTGAAGGCGGCCCCGAAGCTATCCCACAGCCAGCCGGCCAATGCACTCGCAACCAGCAGCGCCAGACCGCTAGCCAGATTGAAAATCCCAAATGCCGTGCCCCGGAGGTCTACAGGCGCCGTACCGGTGACCATGGTTGCGAGCAATCCTTGCGTCATTCCCATGTGCAGGCCCCAAAGTGCTACCCCACACAGCGTAACCGCCCAGTGCGAGCCCATTGCAAGTACTACGTCGGCTGCAATCAGCACCACCAGTCCCCACACTAGGAGTTTGGTATGACTATGTGCGTCGGCTAGCTTCCCGAATGGGTAGGCTGAAAGCGAATACACAATATTCATTGCCACAAGAACCAGAGGTGCCAAGAATAGCGGTGGAGCGGCCCCCTGAATCGCCGGACACAGTCCCCCACTTACAATAGCGGGTAGGCATACGACTGTGTTTATGACTAAAACGAAGCAG
>NZ_JBSVZB010000068.1:0-14096 GCF_054072015.1 Cupriavidus sp. CP313
ACATCGACTTCGATGCGAGCGGGATCCTGCAGCGCGGCGAGAAGATCGCCGAGCTGGGGGATCGTCTATACGACTTTGCGCTGGACGTGGCGTCGGGCACGCGCCTGACCAGCGAGATCCTCGACGTGCGGGAAACGGCCATCAGCCGCTTCGCGCTGAGCATCTGAGTCGTCATGACAAAGCTGATCCAGGTTTCCGACGCGATCATGCGCTCCATTGCGTCCGGCTCAATGCGTGAGGGCGACCGACTTCCATCGGAAGGGCAGCTTGCCACGGCGCATGGCGTCAGTGTCGGCACAGTCCAGAAGGCCTTGATCCGTCTGTGCCAGACCGGCCTGATCAAGCGGCAGCAGGGTCGCGGCACTTTCGTTTCCGACGCCGCCGCTCCCGCCGACTTGCGGCACCTGCGCTTCCGGGACCGTGGGGGCAAGGCTGTGTCGTTCCATGCCTTCACGCGCTCGGCCAAGCGCACCAGGCGCAAGGGGCCGTGGTCGGACTTCCTTGGGGAAGGCCAGTATGTGCGTATCGAACGTGGCGTCAATATTGGGGGTTCGTTCGATCTGTACAGCGAATGCTGGTTGCGCGAGGAGGACGTTGCGCAACTTGGCGGCACGGAACAGGAAGCTGCGGAGAGGAACCTGCGCGAGTTGATCGGCAGGAAGCTTTCGCTGCCGACACCGCGAGTGGACCAATGGATGCGCTTCAGCCTGCCGCCGGCGATGGTGGCTAATGAGCTGGGCCTCGACCCCGAACAGCCGGCAATTGCGATGGAAACGCAGGGTTACACCATGGGCGACCAACCTCTCTACTACCAGGCGGTCTACTGCGCTCCGTTTCCGGAACGGCTGATGATCGTATGGGAGAAATCCGCATGAGTATCCAATTGAGTACCACGTCGCTTGAGCGTTGGACAGCAGACGTCTTCAAATCCTGCGGACTTGCGCAGAATGCGGCGGAAGATGCTGCTGCCGTCCTGGTGCGCAGCGAGCTGCGGGGCTACAAGACCCATGGCCTGACACGCGTGCCGTCCTACGTCGACCGTCTGCGCGCAGGCGACTTCAATCCGGACGCAGCGATGACTCACCGCAGCTTCCCGGGGGGCATCGTGCTCGACGCCGATGGCGCGATGGGGCAGATCGCCGGCCTGCATGCCGTGCACCTGGGGCTGCAGGCACTGGAGTCCAGCGCATCGGTACTGGTTGCCGTACAGGCGTGCGGGCATCTTGGTGCCTTGGGCGTCTATGCCTTGATGGCCGCGGAGGCAGGTGCCTTTTGCATAGTCGGACAGCGCACGCCGCCTGTGCTCGCGATGGAAGGATTTGTGCGGCCGGCGATCGGCCACAACCCGATCGCTTTCGGCTCTCCGTTACCCGGACATGCCCCCATCGTCTTCGATGTGGCCTGCAGTGTGGCCGCTCGCGGCCACATCCTGCTGGCTGCTCGTGAAGGCAAGCCTATTCCCTCCGATTGGGCGCTGGATGCCGAGGGCAAGCCCACCACCGACGCGCAGCGGGCACTCGGCGGCGCCCTGTTGCCGACCGGCGGACATAAGGGCATTGGCATTGCCATGATGGTGGAGTGCCTCGCCGGCGCCATGACGGCCACGGCCGATGCGCTGGCGCCAGGGAACAACGATATCAAGAGCGGAGGCGCGGTTGGCCGACAGGGCGGCTTCGTCTGGCTGGTCAAGCCGCAGGCGTTTGCCGGGCGTTCCCTCTTTGCCGATTACATGGCGCAGTGGAGCGACACCTATCTTGCCGCAGGTGGCAAGCAGGCAAGACTGCCGGGCCACCGCGGCGAAGCGCTGGAGCGCGAAGGGCGCGAGCGTGGCATCACGTTGCCCGATCCGGTTACCAGCGAGCTTCGCGAACTTGGCAGTCGGCTGGGCATTGCCTTCCCGGACTAGTCACCAACGACGGCTGGACATACCTGCAATGTGGGCAGGTCCACGTCAACTCATAGAAGAGGCAGGTACTTTCACCGTGGCGCATCAGAAGACCCAGAAGGAGACAAAGATGACTTCCGTACTGAATCGTATTGGAAGAACCCTAGGCGTGCTTGCCCTTGCAGCGGGCGCCACAAGCGCTGTGGCACAAGGAACGTACCCTAACCGGCCAATCAAGCTGATCGTTCCATTCCCCGCTGGCGGCGGCGTTGATCTCATCGCACGCACCGTTGCGGAAAAGCTCTCGGCTAGCCTTGGGCAGCAGGTGGTCGTGGACAATCGGCCCGGGGCGAGCGGAAACATCGGGGCCGTGGCCGTGGCGAAAGCCGCACCGGACGGATATACCCTCCTCCTGGCGACCACTCCGATGACGATCAATGCCAGCAGCCTGCCGTTCGATGCTGCGAAGGACTTCGCGCCGGTCAGCCTGCTTGGCAGCTCGCCCTTTGTTCTTGTCGTTAACAACAATGTTGCCAAATCGGTGAAGGAACTCGTCGAGCAAGCCAAGGCAAAGCCTGGCCAATTCACCTATGCATCGACGGGCCTGGGAACACAGCAGCACCTGACCGGGGAAATGTTCAAGTACATAGCTGGACTCGATATTGTCCACGCACCATACAAAGGCGCTCCCCAGGCTCTCACCGACATGGTCGGCGGCCATGTCCAGATGATGTTTCATGGCTTGCCCGTCGTACTTCCCTTCCTGAAATCCGGCCAACTGCGGGCTGTCGCTGTAGCCAGGAAGCAGCGGACTTCGGCGCTGCCAGACGTACCGACCATGACGGAAGCAGGGTATCCAGGCATTGATGCGGGCGACTGGTATGGCGTTGTGGCGCCGGTTGGCACCCCGAAGGAAATCGTGACCCGCCTGAACGGTGAGATCGTGAAGATCATGAACACGCCGACGGTACGCGACCAATTGCTCAGCAAGGGCTACGAGCCAGCCAGCAGTTCGGTCGGGCAGTTCTCCGAATTCATCGTGGCGGAGCAGAGGAAGTGGTCTGGAGTGATCAAGCAGTCCGGCATTCGCATTAATTAGCGGCCGGCCAAAGGCAACGCTATATCAATGATTCCGAAAATCGGGAATCAATATATTTTCTAAAAGATGAGCAGGAGACATTGAGTGCCAACGGATTCCACCACAACAGTACGCATCGACGCAGATGTCGATCCCGGGCAGGCCACCAAGAAGCCGGCGAATAAGGCAACTGCCATCACCGCCATTACCTTTGGCGGTGCTCTGGAGCTATACGACTCCGGGGTCTACAACTTCTTCGCGACGCTGATTATTCCCCTCTATTTTCCGGTCGCGGATCCGGTTGGGCAGTTGCTGCTGTCGTTCGGCACCTTCGGTGCAGGCTACCTGATGCGACCCATCGGCGGCCTCGTCCTTGGCGCATACGCCGATCGCGTAGGCCGCAAGCCAGCCATTCTTCTCTCCATGTGGCTGATGGCATTCAGTGCGCTCATCCTGGTGGTGACGCCGCCGTACGCTCAGCTTGGGGTGCTCGCACCGATACTTATGGTGCTGGCCCGCCTGATTCAGGGCTTCGCCATCGGCGGCGAGATGGGGTCGGCAAGTGCAATGCTGCTGGAGTACGCGGATGAACGATCGCGCGGCTTCTACACGAGCTGGCAGGCAACCAGTCAGGGCATTTCCGGCCTGATGGCCTCATTGGTGGCTTTGACGCTCAGCCACTCCCTTTCGCCAGGGGCACTCGAGTCCTGGGGGTGGCGCATCGCCTTCCTGATCGGCATCCTGGTGATTCCGATCGGTCAGGTGATTCGGCGCAGTCTGGAGGAAACGCTTCCTACGGAGCGGAATGCGGCCTCGAAAAAGCGCAGCAGCGGCAGTCTGCTCAGGGAGCATTGGCGGGAGTTGGTTGCAGGCGTCCTGCTGATGATGGGCCTGGCAGTCGCCATTCACGTCATCTCCTTCTATCTCGCCAATTACGCGGTATTCCAGTTGCATATGCCGCGCTCGGATGCTCTGTGGGCCGGCGTTGTAGCAACCATTGCGCTTGTCGTACTTTCGCCGATCTCGGGATGGCTCTGTGACCGCGTTGGCCGTCGCAAGGTTGTCTGGTGGTCACGAATCACACTTCTGGTGGCCATCTATCCGGCCTTCGCGATTCTCAATCGGACACCTACCCTGACGTGCCTGCTGGTGGTCACGGCGATTCTGGCCGTGCCAATGGCGATGACGTCTCCTGCCACGATGGTGCTCGTCAGTGAGGTGCTGCCGCAGCGGATTCGGGCAGTGGGCATGTCGGTGACCTACTACGTGGCCATTGCAGTGTTCGGGGGCTTTGCACAGATGTTCTCGACGATCTTGATGCAAGTTACCCAAAACCCCAATGCGCCGGCCCTCTATGTCATCGGCTGCGGAGTCATCTCACTGATCGGACTCGCCATGGTGCCGGAAACGCTGGGCCGTCGCTTGTCATAAGCCGGAGCGCACGCGAATCGAAAGCTGTGCCGTGCAACACGGCACAGCCGAGTTTGTCGAAGTAGCTCCCGTCCGGGGCGAGCGCGCAGCCTCCACGCGAACTCTGGAGGCAACCGAAGACTGGGTTAGGGTATACAAAAATGAAGATAACAAGGAGGAAATCGAATATGGCAGTCAAGCGCGCTGCGTTTGCCTCGCTGCTCGCCTTTACCGCGACGGCGTGGGCGCAATCGAGCATCACGCTTTACGGCGTGGCCGATACTGCGGTGGAATTCGTCAACCATGTCGGTGCCGTGCCGACGGCAGCCAACCGCTTCAATCCTGGCCCAAGCGAGAAGGTTTACCGTATGAACTCCGGCGCCCTTTCTGGCTCTCGTTGGGGCCTTCGCGGGGAGGAGGGACTTGGTGGCGGGCTGAAATCGGTGTTCGTACTGGAAAGCGGGTTTAACGTAGATACAGGCACCTCCCAACAGGGTGGCCGCATGTTCGGCCGCCAGGCTTATGTTGGCCTGCAAAGCCAATACGGACAGGTCACCTTCGGTCGGCAATACACGTCGATATTTGACACCATGGCCAACTTCGTGCCAGCCGCCTACGCCACCCAGTACGAGCCTTCGGTGATATTGCTGGGGCCGAATTTCCGCGAGGACAATACTGTCAAATACAAAGGCACGTTCGGTCCGGTGTCGATGTCGGCTCACTGGTCATTTGGTACCGGCCTGACGATCCCACAATCCGGACCTTTGGGCTCTGCCTTTGGTGGCGGCGGGGAAATTCCCGGGCAGTTCCGTCGGGATACTGCCTACGGTGCGGGCGTAACCTACGTGGCTGGCGCGTTTGGCATCGGCGCGGCATACGACCAATACAATCCGACCATCGGGACAGGTAGTGGAACGTTCAAGAATGCGGCGATTGCAGCGAGTTACGCCTTCGGCGCCGCGAAGGTGATGGGCGGCTATCGCTGGGGCCAGAACAGGAGCCAGAACGACGTCGTGATCAAACGCGATGACTTCTATTTCATCGGTGGTAACTATCAGGTAACTCCGGCTTTCGGACTCACCGTCGAGTACGACTACGACAACGTCAAGAGCGCGTTCGGGAGCACCTCTGTCCCCAACCCCTGGCAAATTGCCCTGATCGGGACTTATACGCTGTCCAAGCGAACCGACGTCTACCTGACCACCGCATTCGCCAAGAATGCCGGGCTGACGCTTGATTCCGCCGTGAACGGTTACGCCAGCAGCCTGGCCTTGGGCAACAGCTACGCCCTCGCCAATGGTCAGAGCACGATGTTCGGTGCCGCGATGGGTATTCGTCACCGGTTCTGAGGATCCTCCCTCGGAGCGGAGGCATGGCTCCGTGTTGAACTCGGGCGCTGTGCCCGGGTTCTTTTTTTATGGCGGCCTCTCAAGCAGGTGAACGGGACACGTTGCAAACAACGCCTGGCGCTGCCACGGGAGGATCTTCCATTGCGCGCGGCCAGAACTGACTTGAGCAAGCATGGCAGAGAATCCCCTGATTTCCACGGAAGCGCTGTGGTCGGTGGCCACGGTACTCGTGCTGCTCGGACTCTGGGCGATCCTCTCGGACCGGGAGGCAGGCGGGTCAAGAGAGCTGCGCGTGCGCGGCAAGGCGGGCATTGCGGGGCTGGCGTGGAGTGTCGTCCTGCTATGGATTGGCTACACGGCCGCCTTTTATCTCGTGCTTGACAGGGGAGTGCCGGAGCGGTCTGCCGCTACCGCGCTGATCTTCACCGCGCTGGCGGCGCACTATATTCGCAGATCACTGAGCCTGCTGCGCGGCAACACGGAGGAGTAGCAGGGCGTCCCTGGCTTCTCCGGGCCATTGACCTTACCCAAAAAAACACCCCGGAAGCCGGATGGAGATCCAGCTTCCGGGGTGTGCGGCAGTGCTTTCCGCGAACGAGCTCGAACGAGTTCGGGTGCCGTGGCTCCGCTATACCATGCCCGGAACGTTCTGGAGCCAGCCCAGCTTCGGATCGAGCGCGACGCCTTGCGCGCGGCCGTCGCCGGAGAGAAACCAGAGGTAGTAGCTGGCTGATCCCGGCGCGGCAACGAAGGTGTGATAGCCGTAGGGGATGGAAAGCAGGGTGTTGTCCCGGACGATATGGGTGTCGTCGAAATCGCGCTCCGGGCTGTAGTGCCGGGCGATGCCGAAGCCATCGGAAGAGGCGACCCGGAAGTAGTACATTTCCTCGTGGTTCGCCTCACCGGCAGAGGTGCCTTCGTGCTTGTGCGGGGGATAGGTACTCCAGTTACCGGACGGGGTCACGGTTTCGCCCACGATCAGGGAGGAGGCGGGCCTTCCATCCGTTTCGACCAGGATCTCACGGAATTGCCGCGTGTAGTTCAGGGTTCCCCATTTCCCGGTGCTGACGTCCTCAGGCCGGATTTCATACGGTTCGATGGAGAGCGAAGACGGGCCCGACGGGAGCGCCGCATCCACCTGCGTGATTCCGCTCACGGTGAACGAGCTTCCGCGCGGCAGATAAACGCAGTGTGCGGGCCCAGCAAAGACATTGGGCCGCTTGCCGACACGCTCAAAGACCGTCCCGTTGACTTCGACACGTGCGGTGCCGGAGAGAACGACGAGCAAGATCTCGCGGTCAGGTGCGACGCTACCGCTGTAGCGCTCGCCTTTCGCGAGCAGCAGTCGGGAGAACTCCAGTTGAGTGCAGGTGTGCGATTCGAGCTTATTGAGACCTGCGGCGGAGCCGACTTGCAGGAAGTGATGCGACATGGTGCTGTCTCCGTGTATTGCTACGACAGGGGGGACGGTCAAGCGGTTGTGTGCGTGAGGATTGGTGCTGGGCTGACTGACACCCCATGCCGGCCAGAGGCTCGCGCGGCATCGTGGAATCCGGTGCCGCGCGAAATGGGACGATGGCTTGCCTTGCCGGTCAGATGCCGGCCATGCAGGTGTACTTGATGACCAGGTACTCCTCGAGGCCGTAGTGCGAGCCTTCGCGGCCGACACCGGACTGTTTGACACCGCCGAAAGGCGACATTTCGTTGGCCACGAGTCCCGTATTGACCCCGACCATCCCGTAGTCGAGCCGCTCGGAGACCCGCCACACACGGCCCAGGTCCCTGGCGTAGAAGTAGCTGGCCAGGCCGAACTCCGTGTCATTCGCCATCGCGATGACTTCCTCCTCGGTCTCGAAGCGGAAGAGCGGCGCCAGCGGTCCGAAGGTCTCCTCCCGGGCGACCAGCATGTCGGCAGTTACTCCAGTGAGCACGGTCGGTTCGAAGAAATGCTGCCCGAGCGCGTGGCGCTGACCGCCGTGCGCGACATTGGCGCCTTTCGACACGGCATCCGCAATGTGCTTTTCGACTTTGGCCACAGCCTTGTCGTCGATCAGCGGCCCGATGCGGACACCATCATCCATGCCGTTGCCCACCTTCAGTGCGTGGACCGCCTTGACGAACTTCTCCGCAAACGCGTCATAGACCTTGCTGTGCACGTACAGCCGGTTGGCGCACACGCAGGTTTGACCCGCATTGCGATATTTCGACACGATTGCGCCTTCCACTGCCGCGTCGAGGTCCGCATCGTCGAACACGATGAACGGTGCATTGCCGCCAAGCTCCATCGAGACCTTCTTGACGGTGGACGCCGTCTGCGCCATCAGCTTGCGGCCGACCTCGGTGGAGCCCGTAAAGGTAAGCTTGCGCACCAGCGGGTTGCTGGACAGCTCGTCGCCGATGGCCCCGGCGGAACCGGTGACCACCGACAGCACACCGGGCGGAATGCCCGCACGCTCGGCAAGTGCGACCAATGCCAGCGCCGTCAGCGGCGTCTGCGAGGCCGGCTTGAGCACCATGGTGCAGCCGGCCACCAGCGCCGGCGCTGCCTTGCGGGTGATCATTGCAGCAGGGAAGTTCCACGGGGTAATGGCGGCACATACGCCCACCGGCTCCTTGGTGACGACCAGGCGCTGGGTCGTGACCGGTGCCGGAATCGTCTCGCCGTAGATGCGCTTGCCTTCCTCGGCAAACCACTCGATGAAGGAAGCGGCATAGGCGATTTCACCGCGCGCTTCGGCGATCGGCTTGCCTTGCTCCGCCGTCATGATGCGCGCAAGGTCCTCCTGGTTGGCCAGCAGCAGATCGAACCACTTGCGCAGCAGCGCGGAGCGCTCCTTGGCAGTGCGCGCGCGCCACGCGGGCAGGGCACGGTTTGCTGCTTCGATGGCCTGGCGAGTCTGCGCGGCGCCGAGGGCGGGCACTCGTCCGACACGCTCGCCGGTGGCCGGGTTGGTAACTTCAATATGGTTGTCGGCATCGACCCACTGGCCATCGATGTAGCACTGCTGGCGCAGGAGCGAGCTGTCTTGTAGGTTCAGCATGGTGTCTAGATAAATCCAAAGTGACGCGGATCCGGTCCGGGTCAGTCAGGGGGCAAGTCCCTGACTGCCATCGCAAGGTCCTGATCAGATGTGCAGCGGGCGGCCGTAGGCAGCCAGCACAGCTTCGTGCATGGCTTCAGACATCGTGGGGTGAGGTAGGACAGCCGCCATAAGGTCCTCCTCGGTCGTTTCAAGCGTCTGGGCGATCGCATAGCCTTGAATCATCTCGGTCACATGCTCGCCCACCATATGGGCGCCGAGTAGTTCTCCGCTCTTCTCGTCGAACACGACCTTCACCAGGCCCTCTGTAGCGCCCATGGCAATCGCCTTGCCATTTGCGACGAACGGAAACTTGCCGACCTTGATCCGAAGCCCGCGTTCCCGGGCCTGGGCTTCCGTGAGGCCGACGCTGGCTACCTGCGGATGGCTGTAAGTGCAAGCGGGAACGCGCGCAGGGTCGAGCGTGTGAGGCTGCAGGCCGGCAATGCGTTCGACACAGATGACGCCTTCATGGCTGGCCTTGTGCGCCAGCCAGGGCGGGCCGGCGACGTCGCCGATGGCATATACGCCGGGCTCGTCGGTGCGGCCATAGGCGTCGGTCACGATGTGCGTCTTTTCTACCTTGACGGCGGTGTTCTCGAGGCCGAGGTCTTCCACATTCCCCACGATGCCCGCCGCCACCAGCACCACGTCCGCTTCGACCTTGCTGCTACCTTGCGCGCCTTTCAGTTCGACCGTCCAACTCGAGGCGTTGCGTTGCGCAGATTGGACCGTGGTCGACGTATGGAGCACGAGACCGTCGCGCGACAGACTGGTGGCCACCTGGGCGGAGATCTCGTGGTCCTCCACCGGAAGAATGCGGTCGGCCATTTCGACGACGGTGACGGCGACGCCAATCGCGTGATAGAAACTGGCGAATTCGACGCCAATTGCACCCGCGCCGATGATCAGCATCCGCTTGGGCAACGATGGCGGCGTCAGCGCTTCGCGATAGGCCCATACCGTCTTGCCGTCGACGGGGAACATCGGCAATTGACGCGCACGGGCACCGGTCGCAAGGAGGATATTCCCGGACGCAATGACGCGGGATTTCCCATCCGGCTCCGTCACTTCCAGGCGACCGCGACCGGCCAGACGGGCGTGACCCATCAGCACTGTCACGCCGTTCTTCTTCAACAAGTGCGTCACGCCCTTGTTGAGTTGCGAGGCGACCGCGCGGGAGCGGGCCACCATGGCTGGCAGGTCGGCGGACGGCGCGCTGGCGCGTACGCCGAACGATTCTGCGTGCCTGATGGTGCGCATCACATCCGCGGAATGCAGGAGCGATTTGGTAGGAATGCAGCCCCAGTTGAGGCAGACGCCACCAAGTTGCGCTTTTTCGACGAGGGCGGTCTTCATGCCGAGCTGGGCGGCCCGGATGGCGGCCACATAGCCGCCGGGGCCGCCGCCCACCACGATCAAATCAAACGAGGAGTTGGCCATGGTTCGCGCCTCAGATCAGCATTGACAGGGGATTTTCCACCAGGCGCTTGAAGACGCCGAGCCACTGCGCCGCAAGGGCGCCGTCGATGGCGCGATGGTCGACCGACAGCGTGCAGCGCATGACTTGCCCGACGACGATCTGTCCGTCTTCCACGACTGCAGCGGCCTGGCATGCCCCAACGGCAAGGATGGCCGCCTGGGGCGGATTGATGATGGCGGAGAATTCGCCGACACCATACATGCCGAGATTGCTGACGCTGAAGGAGCCGCCCTGGTATTCATCCGGGCGCAATTGTCCGGCCCTTGCGCGGGTTGCGAGCTCGGCGATTTCGGCGCTGATGGTGGAGACGGGCTTCTGGTCTGCCGAGCGAACGATGGGGGTAATCAAGCCGGTGTCGGTGGAGACCGCTACCGCGATATCCACCGCCTTGTACTGGCGCATTGCCGTGTCGGTCCAGCCGACATTGGCGTCCGGCACTTCGCGCAGGGCAACGGCGACGGCGCGCACGATGAAGTCGTTGATGGAAATCTTGCGCGATGCGCCGGCGTTGACTTGTTCGCGCAAGGCCAGGAGTCGTTCCATCCGGCAGTCCGCCGTGAGGTAGAAGTGCGGGATGGTAGATTTGCTCTCGCTCAGGCGCCGTGCGATGGTGCGCCGCATGCCACTGTGCGGAATTTCCGCAAAGGCTTCTGCCTTCAATTCGACCGGAGCAGCGGCGGTAGCCGGGGTGGGAGCTTTGACCTGCACGGGGCGGGCCATGGCATGCTCCACGTCGGCCTTCACGATCCGACCGTTGGGGCCGCTGCCTTTCAGGCCGGCCAGATCAAGGCCGTGCTGGCGGGCGAGACGGCGCGCCAGCGGGCTGGCGAAGACGCGAGCCGATTGCGCCGGCGCGGCACTTTCACTTGCAGTGGCGTGTGCGACTGCCGGTTCAAGTGTTTCTTCGGCTTGCGGGGCGGCGGCTTCGCTGTCGCCACGGGCCGAAGCGATTAGGGCGTCAATTTCAACGCTCGTTTCGCCATTGATCAGCACGACACCGATCGGCGCGCCGACTTCAATGTCTTCCCCCGCCTGGCACAGGAGACGGCCCATGATGCCGGCAGTGTCGGCATTGAGCTCGACCACGGCCTTCTCTGTTTCGATTTCCGCGATGCAATCGCCAATGGCAATTGCATCGCCTTCATTCTTGGTCCACGTTTGCAGCGTGGCGTGGGTGGCATTGGCTGCCACACCGGGCATGCGCAATAGGATAGCCATATCAAAATCTCCTCGGCCCGGAAAGCCGGGCCGGTAGGTTCCGAACTACTGATGTTGGAGCGTCCTGGCCGGATCGCTCAAACGGTGCCCTTTTCGTACATCACCCGCTTGAGGCCTTCCAGGACCTCCTCGGTGCGGGCGATAGCGGCACGCTCCAGGACCTTGGAAATGCTGGGCGCCGTTTCGGCGCCGGTGACGCGCTGCACCGGCTGGTCGAGCCAGTCGAAGTAACGTCGCTGGATTTCGTCTGCCAGCCATCCGCCGTACGAAGTCCCACGGGCGCCCTGCTCGACGATCAGCACATTGTTGGTCTTCTTGATGCTGGCTTCGATGGTGTCCCAGTCAAGACTTGCGCGGTCCAGCCAGCGCAGGTCGATCACTTCGGCGTCGATACCGGACTGCTCCACGGCTTCGAGTGCGTGGCCGACCATCGAGAGGTAGGAGATGACCGTCACCTCGGCGCCGGAGCGCCGTACCGCTGCCTTGCCGACTGGCAGGTGGTAGTCCAGGTCGTCCACCGGACCGATACCCGTCGAGTTGTAGAGATCCACGTGTTCGATCACCAGCACCGGGTCCTTGCAGGTGAGCGCGGTGTTCATCAAGCCAACGTAGTCGTACGGCGTGGACGCTGCAACGATGCGCCAACCGGGGCAAGTGGCGAAGATGCCGGCTGGATCCATCAGATGCTGGGAGCCGTACCCGGTGCCCATGGCGATCTTGGTGCGCAGCACGAGCGGCATGTCGCTCTCGCCACCGAACATGTGGCGAACCTTGCCGATCTGGTTGAAGACCTGGTCCGCCGCCACCCACATGAAGTCCGGGTACATGAACTCGACAACGGGCTTGAAGCGGCCATCCAGGGCAATACCGCCGCCCAGCCCGAAGAATGCGTTTTCGCAGATCGGCGTGCCAAGGACACGGCCCGGGAAGGCGTCGCGCAGCCCTCGCGTGGCGCCATTGACGCCGCCCTTCAGGCGGTGAACATCCTCGCCCATCACGACGACGGAGGGGTCCGTCTCCATGCGCCGATGCATGACGTCTGCCACGACATCGATGAATTTGCGCTTCTCCAGCTTGCCGGAGAACTGGTCTTCCTCGACATAGCGGACATCCTGCAACTCATTCAGGTCGCTGCGGATGCCGACGTCACAGAAGTCCGGGCTCGGCCACAACTCCGGCCGGATTCTGCGCTTGCCGGACTTGCCGGACGGATCAGTCTCGGTCAGCGCGGCAATGGCTTCCCGCATTGCCTGGCGAACACGTTCGCGCAGGGCAGCGACTTCCTCCGCGGTAATCAGCTTCAATTCCTCCATGCGGCGAGCGACCAGCTCGAGCGGGTCACGCCCGCGCCATTGCTGCTCTTCCTCCTTGCTGCGATAGCCGAACGCACTGCCAGGGAAGGGGCCGTTCTGATGGAAATACCGGTAGACCTCGGCTTCGATGATGGCGGGGCCCTTGCCGGCGCGCATATGAGCCAGTGCCTCCTGCGTGGCCAGGTAGACCGCCAGAGGATCCATGCCATCCACCTTCCAGCTCGGAATGTTGAAGGCCATACCCCGTGCAGACAGGCGTGTCTCGCTGGTGGATTCGTCCAGCGTGGTGGAGACTGCGTAGCCGTTGTTCTCGATGAAGAAGCAGAGCGGCAGCTTCCATGTGGCGGCCAGGTTCATCGTCTCGAGCACCGAGCCGATGTTCACCGCGCCGTCGCCGAAGTAGGTGACAGCGACAGCATCGGTGCCGGCGTGGCGGTGCGCCCATGCTGACCCCGCGGCCATCGGCACGCCGCCACCAACGATGGCATTGGTTCCGAGCGCGCCTGCTTCGGTCCATTGCAGGTGCATCGAGCCGCCGCGGCCTTTGCAATAGCCTTGTGCCAGGCCGAGGATTTCCGCCAGCGTGCGCTGAAGCATATCCTTGACCTCCGGCGCCAGAGGGGCGCGCGGATCGATGCCGGACGGTGCGAGATAGCCTAGTGCCTTTGCGACGAACTGGTGATGCCCGCGGTGCGAGCCGTTGATGTGATCAGCGCCGGTCAGGGGAACAATGGAGCCGGCGGCGCCACCTTCCTGGCCGATGCTGGAGTGTGCGGGGCCGTGTACCAGCCCTTCACCGGCTAGTTCAAGGACGGCTTCTTCGAAGCCGCGAATCAGATGCATGTGGCAGAGCAGGGTGCCGAGCACCGCCGGGTCCGCGCGGGCCCAGTCTTCATCGGTAGTACGCAGTTCGACCCACTCGGCGCCGGGCTGCATCGCGATACGTTGTGACATGTTGCGTATCCTTTATTGCAAAAGAATCTGTTGAGGACTTGCTTCGGCTCAGTCCACGAGCAGCACGATCTTGCCGACATGCTGGTCCTGCTTCATGTAGACATGAGCGGCGAGGACATCGGTCATGGCGAAGGTGCGATCGACGGGCAGGCGCACGCGTCCTTGGTGCAGGAAGGGCAGCATGTCGCGTGCGCAGGCCTGGATGCACTCGAGGCGCTCTTCTTCGGTGCGGGTACGGAAGGTCACGCCGATGAGCTTCAGGCGCTTGAGCCAGAGCAGGCTCATGTCGAGCGGGCCGGTGTTGGCGCCCAGGCGGGCGATATTGA
>NZ_JBSVZB010000069.1:0-12811 GCF_054072015.1 Cupriavidus sp. CP313
CGCCCGACGGGGCAGAGGAGCCAGCCGCTGCGCGCGGCCTGAAGCAGAGGCCCGCCCGGCGGGCAGATTCGCCAGCGTCCAGGCCGTTGGTGCAAACGCGGCGAATCGTGATGGCGCCGCTGCCGACGCGTGCCTGGCTGCAACAGCCCGTACGCCGCCCTCGCTTGGCCGCGGCCTGCGGCGTACGGCGTACGGCGTACGGCGTACGGCTGCCCCATCGTTAGCCGAGAGTCCTATATGCCTAGTCGCCCAGCTTTTCTCCAGATCCGCAAGATTGCCGTGGCCTCGCTTATGGCGTTGGCCATGCCCACGGCCATGGCGTGGACCAACAAGACCGTCCGGGTGCTGGTGCCGGCCCCAGCCGGCGGGACCATGGATGCATTGGCTCGCGTGCTCGCCGACCAGCTGACGGCAGACCTTGGCCATCCTGTGGTGGTCGACAACAAGCCAGGTGCCGGCGGCGCCATTGCGATCAACACCTTGCTGGCTGCGCCGTCCGATGGACAGACGATCATGGTCACGGTCACCAATGTATTCACGGAAATCCCCCACGTGATGAAGGTTTCCTTTGATCCGGTGAAGGACATCAGGCCCGTGGCCGCCGTGGGCAAGGTAACCATGGTGCTGGTCGGCTCGACGAGCCTGCCGGCCATGGATCTGGCGAGCCTGATCAGCCATGTGAAGGCCAATCCGGGCAAGCTGAGCTTTGCTTCTCCCAGTGCCGGCACGGTCGGCCACTATGCGGGCATGATCATGAACCAGAAATCCGGCATGGATCTGCAGCACGTGCCGTTCCCGGGCTCTCCCCCGGCGCTGACACAAGTCATGGGCGGACAGGTCACCGTGATGTACGACGGCATGGTGACCTCGCTGCCGATGATCAAGGCCGGCAAGCTTCGCGCCTATGCCTTGGCAGCAAGGCAGCGTTCGCCGCTGTTGCCGCAAGTCCCGACCTTTGTCGAACTAGGCTATCCGGATATTGACTTCAGCAACTTGGGAGGGGTTTTCGTCTCCGCAAAGGTGCCGCCTGACGTCCTCCAGAAAATCCACGCAGCAGTTTACAAGGCAGCCTCGAAACCCAATGTGCAAGAGCGGATCGCTGCGCTTGGCCTGGAGGCCGTGCCAGCGCAGCCCCTGTCGGAACTCAGTCAGTCCTTGCGTACTGAGTACGACCGCAATGCCCGCATCGTCAAGGCCTACCATATACAGCCGTAACCTCCCCGGCCCAGGCGATGCCCGGGGGGGAAGACTGCAACAGCAACTACTCTGGCCCACCACGACTGCGCGGCCGCACGGCAACTTCGCCCGCCGCGACTTCGAATGCTGCCAGCGAGCATCGCGGTCTGATTTGACGGATCTTGCCGGCGGATTTCTAGATCACGACACTTAAATGGTGCCTGTTCGACAATGGCACACCGAGGTGTCATCCTACGGGGACTGAAGACTATGTCTGCCTCTGAACGATTCCTGGTAACCGGGGCGCTAGGCTGTATCGGTGCGTGGACGGTACGCCGTCTGGTGCAGGAAGGCATACCTGTGGTCGCATTCGATTCAGACAGCGACGTGCGGCGCCTGCGCCTGCTGATGGATGATGCCGAACTGTCGCGCGTGGATATTGTTCACGGCGACATTGCCAACCTGGGCCCGCTGCAGGAAATCCTGGATACGCATCGCATCACGCATCTCATCCATCTTGCGGCCCTGCTGCATCCACGCTTCAAGAGCGATCCTCCACTGGGCGCCCGCGTCAACGTGATGGGCGCAGTGAACCTGTTCGAGGCGGCGGCCCAGCGCGCGGACCAGATCCGTCGTATCGTGTATGCCTCGTCGGTTGCGGTGTACGACAAGTCCGACGCAGTGGATGATGAAGTCATCATGCACCATAGCCCCGGACATCCGACAACCCTTTATGGCGTGTTCAAGCAAGCCGAGGAGGCAATGGCGCGCGTGTATTTTCAGGACAGGGGGGTCTCGAGCATCGGCCTCCGCCCGGCAACCGTGTTTGGCGCCGGGCGAGACTATGGCCTCACGGCGGCGCCGACCCAGGCGGTCCTTGCGGCGGCGCTCGGGCGCCCATTCCATATTCCGTACAGCGGCCGCAGTCATGTTCACTACGTCGACGACCTCGCACGCACACTCATCGCCTGCGCACGTTCTGACCATCGCGGCGCCGAGGTCTTCAACATACGTGGAAGCGTCGTGGATATGCGCGAGGTCGTGGCGACAATCGAAGCTGTGGTTCCGGCGACACGCGGAACCATCACCTGCGCCGGCCCAGCGCTGGAGCTTCCGGACGACTACGACGCTACCGCACTGGAGCAGGTGATTGGTCCCCTGCCGCGCACGCCGTTGCGAGAAGCCGTGGCTGAGACGTTCGGGATCTTCCGCCACAAGATCGCCAGCGGCGAGATCCGCGATAACTGACGGCAGCCATGCAAACCCTTGCCGATAGGACCCGCACCGGCTTCAGTGTCCCGAATCACCGTTTCGCGGCCTCGCACACCTCTCCCAGACGGCCTCCTCTCGTTTTCCCGCACTGTCCCGAAATGCATTGAGGTTGTCCCGGTTAGTCAAGCGCCGCGGCTACCGATCCCTAATACTCCGACAGGCACTGACGGTGATGCAAAGCACCGCGTGCCATACGGTTAGCCGGCAGTCCAGCACATCCGCCTGTTCAGCGATTCCGGAACCGGCCTTCCCGCATCACACAGCAAAGAAGAAGGAGGAGATTTGTCTATGAAGCTCAGGAGCATGGCAATGGCCGCATTGCTCGCCTGTTCGGGAAATGCCTTTGCGCAGTCGAGCGTCACGCTCTACGGCGTAGCCGACATCAACTTGGAGTATGTCAATCACGTCGGCGCGATCCCGACGGCTGCCAACCAGTTCAACCGCGGACCGTCCAACAACGTCTACCGCATGAACTCGGGCGGCTTCTCCGGATCCCGCTGGGGTATTCGCGGCACGGAAGACCTCGGCAGCGGCCTGAAGGCAATGTTCGTGCTTGAAAACGGCTTCAATGTCGACACCGGCACGCTTCAGCAAGGCGGCCGCATGTTCGGGCGCCAAGCATTCGTGGGCGTGCAAAAGGCCGGCATCGGCCAGATCACCCTGGGCCGCCAGTACGCCTCGATGTTCGAAGCGCTGGCCAATTTCGTACCCGCTGCGTATGCCACGCAATACGAGCCTACGGTGCTGTTGACCGGTCCGAACTTCCGCGCGGACAACACCGTCAAGTACACCGGCAAGTTCGGCCCGGTGACGGCGCTGGCACACTGGTCGTTTGGTACCGGCCTGGCTCTTCCCCAGACCGTGGGTGTGGCTACGCCGATCGGTGGCAACGGCGAAGTCCCTGGCCATTTCCGCCGCGACACGGCCTATGGCGCCGCGGTGGCCTACCTGGGCGGGCCCTTTGGCGTCACCGTCGGCTACGACCAGTGGAACCCGACCATCGGCACCAGCAGCGGCACTGTGAAGAAGGTTGCGGTTGGCTCCAGCTACACCATCGGCAGTCAGGCGAAGATCATGGGCGGTTATCGCTGGGGCCAGAACAAGAACGCGGCGGACGTGGTGATCCAGCGCGATGACTTCTACTGGATCGGCGCCACTTACCAGGTCACACCCGCCATTGGCCTGACATTGGAATACAACTACGACAACGTCAAGAGCCTGTTCGGCGACACGCATGTCGCCAATCCCTGGCAGATTGCGTTCATTGCCAACTACGCCTTTTCCAAGCGCACCGACCTCTACCTCTCTACCGCATATGCCAAAAACGCTGGACTGATGATGGAGTCGCTGGCAACGGTATTCGCCAACAGCCTGTCGCTGGGCAACAGCTATACGCTGGCCAACGGCCAGAGCAACATGCTTGGCGTAGCACTTGGGATCCGCCACAAGTTCTGAAGCACCACGGGGCTGGACGGCGGCATGCTGCCGCGCCGGCCCCATTCCCATGCTCGTTTTCGGCCGCACACGGACTGTCCTGGGCGGCCCCTTTTGTCACGCCGGCGGTTTCGCGGCTTCGCTGCCGACTGGCGATACCCCCATGCGCACAGGCGCTGGATGCCGCGTTCGGACAGGAGCGAGGACTCAGCCATCGTGGTTTCCCTAGCTGTCCCGAAATGTCAAATCAATGACTCATATTGTCAATGCGCGTCGCACCATTGCCCGATACTTTTGACACCGTAGCGCGATGTCCAGGGGTAGCGCAGCAATGCACGCAGCCTCCCCCAAACCGCGTGCCGCAGATCTGGTCCATTGCCGTTGTCCGCGCTGCGCAACCTGTATGTGCCATCAAGCTGATGCCATGAATGATTCACTGACTCTCTCGGTCGACGCCTACTTCGACCTGATCTGCCCGTGGTGCCTGATCGGCAAGCGGCATCTCGACACCGCCATCGCCCAGCTTGCCCGCGAGCGCCCGGACGTTGCCGTGAATGTGGTGTGGCGGTCCTACCCGCTGATCCCGGGCACGCCGCCCGCAGGCTTGCCCTACCGCGATTTCTACGTGGCACGCCTAGGCAGTCCCGAGGCCGTGAGGGCCCGGCAGGCTCAGGTTTGCGCCGCTGCACAGGAAGCAGGCCTCACGCTGGCGCTGGACCGTATCGAAGTCTTCCCCAGCACCCTGCTGGCCCATCGCCTGGTGCGCTTCGCCCGGCAGCAGGCGGGGGCCGAGGCCGCATCCGCACTGATCGGCCAGTTGTTCACGCGCTACTTTGTCGAGGCCCAGAACATCGGTGACCCGCAGGTGCTGCGCCAGGCGCTGGAAGCATGCGGCATTCCGACGCCCACCGCCGACGCCCCCGTGCACCACGACTTGGACTGGCTGCCGCCCCTGCGCGACGCCGAAGACCTGCCTTTGCAGACCGGACTCGGCGTGCCCCACTTTATCTTCAACGGCAAACACAGCGTCTCCGGCGCGCTGCCCCCTGCCGCGCTGCTGGGGGCCATGCGGGATGCGCTGATGGGCGCCAGGCTGCGCGCAACGTCAGCTCAGCCTGAACGCCGTCGGTAATGCGAGACATCGGCAAACACTCTCTTTCCTGCACGATCCCGTACCAGCCGGCAACACAGCCGGCGCGGGCGCCCCACATCCATAACGAGGAGACACACATGCCCATCCGCCCTGCCCTCACGCGCGCACGCCGCGCCGCCGTCGCCGCCGTCCTGGCCCTGGCGATGCCTGCGGCCATGGCGTGGACTGGCAAGCCCGTCCGGGTGCTGATTCCCGCCCCCGCCGGCGGGACCATGGACGTGCTGGCCCGCGTGCTGACCGACCAGCTCATCGCAGAGCTGGGCCAGCCCGTGGTGATCGATAACAAGCCGGGCGCCGGAGGCGCCATCGCAATCAACACGATGCTGGCGGCGCCGCCCGACGGCCTGACTATCCTGGTCTCGACCACCAACGTGCTCACCGAGATCCCGCATGTGACGAAGGTCTCCTTTGATCCGATGAAGGATGTGAAGCCCGTGACTGCCGTGGCCAGGTCGAGCTTGCTACTGGTCGGGTCGTCAAACCTGCCGGCCAAGGATCTGCCGGGCCTGATCAGCTATGTGAAGTCCCATCCGGGCAAACTGAGCTTTGCCTCCTACAGCGCAGGCACGGTCGCCCACTATGCCGGGACCATCATGAACCAGAAGACCGGCATGGATCTGCAACATGTGCCGTTTGCCGGCGCCCCGCCCGCCCTGACCCAGGTCATGGGCGGCCAGATTGCCGTGATGTACGACGGCATGGTGTCCTCCCTGCCGATGATCAGGGCCGGCAAGCTCCACGCCTTCGCCCTGGCCGCGAAGGAGCGATCGCCGCTGCTGCCCCAGGTGCCGACCTTCGCCGAATTGGGCTATCCGGACATTGATTTCAACAACTGGGTGGGCGTCTTCGTATCGGCCCAGGTGCCGACAGACGTGGTCCAGAAAATCCAGGCGGCCGTCAACAAGGCAGCTTCGACACGCAAGGTGCAGGAACGAATCCTCGCACTTGGCTTTGAAACGGTTCCGCCCCAGAGCCCTGCGCAGCTCAGCCAGACATTGCGCACCGAATTCGACCGCAATGCCAGCATCGTCAAGACCTATCAGATCCGGCCTTGACGCCGCCAGCCCGGGCAAGTACCCAGCGGCACGGCACACATGCACGCGCTGAATATAGTAATTTTCAAGGAGACATGAAATGGCAAAAGCAATTCGCTTCTACGAAACCGGCAGCGCCGACGTCCTCAAGCTCGAATCTGTCGAGGTCGGTGACCCTGGCCCAGGCCAGGCACGCGTAAGGCATACCTATATCGCCGTCAACTTCATCGACATCTATTTCCGCACCGGCCACTATCCGCTGGCACTCCCGAACGGCCTCGGTTCCGACGCAGTGGGCGTTGTCGAGGCCGTCGGCCCCGGCGTGACCGATATCCGCGTCGGTGACCGCGTGGGGTACCTGCTGGGCCCGCAGGGCGCATACTCGGACGTGCGGCTCATGCCTGCCGAAGTGCTGATTCCCCTGCCGGACGGCGTCTCCGATCGCACGGCCTCGACGCTCATCATGAAGGGCATGACGGCCCAATACCTGTTCCGCCAGGTCTACCCGCTCAAGGGCGGAGAAACCATCCTCTATCACGCGGCGGCCGGCGGCGTGGGCCTGATCGCCTGCCAATGGGCTCGCGCCCTCGGCGTGACCATGATCGGCACTGTCAGCACCGACGAGAAAGCTGAGGTCGCAAAGGCCAATGGCTGCGCGCACACCATCGTGACTTCGCGCGAGAGCATCGTCGATCGCGTGATGGAAATCACCGACGGCAAGAAGGTGCCGGTCGTGTTCGACTCGGTAGGCAAGTCCACGCTTGACGCATCGCTTTCCTGCCTGCAGGTGCGCGGCACCCTCGTCAGCAACGGCACGACCTCCGGGCCGGTGGAAATCGACAGCAGGACGCTCGCGGCCAAGGGCTCGCTGTGGGTGACCCGTCCGGCGATGGTGCACTACGCCACGCCGCGTCCGCACATGCTCGCCATGGCGAACGAGGTGTTTGACATGGTACTGGCCGGCAAGATCCAGAGCGAGCCGAAGCAGTCGTTCGCGCTTGAGGAGGCCGCGCAGGCACACCGCGCGCTGGAATCCAGGCAGACCAGCGGCGCCACTGTACTTGTGCCCTAACGCTGACACGCTGCTGCGCGCGGGCGACGTCCTCGCCCGGCGCGAAGACGCCAGGCAAGCCACTCCGTGGTGCGCCGACTCAATTGACTGCGCACTCGCTTCCCCGATACCTCACGCATGGGGTGCTGTCCATCGAAACCTGAAGGAGCATTGATTGCACTTCCCAAGCCGTTCCCTGGATTATGCCGAGACTCCGGCAGCGGTAGGGCTTTCCGCGCACCGGCTGCAGGCCATCTCGTCGGTACTCAGCCGCGATGTCACTCGACGAAGGATACCGGGAGCCGTCGTGCTGGTGGCGCGCAGAGGCCGGCTGGCCTGGTTCGAAGCCTTTGGCTTCGAGAATGCGGATGAGCCATCGCGCCCGATGCAACGCCATTCCGTCTTCCGCATTTCTGCAATGACCAGGCCAATCGTCGGCGTGGCAGCGCTGACGTTGATGGAAGAAGGCAGGCTGGCGCTGAACGACTCGGTCGAAGGTTTCATTCCGGAGTTCGCCGGCCTGCAGGTGGGCATCGAGTCAGTCGACGCGAATACCGGTGAACGCCGCCTCGAGCTCGAGCCGGTCCGGCGCGCCATGACCGTTCACGACCTGTTCCGGCACACATCCGGCCTGACTTATGGGCAGTTTGGTGATTCGCTGGTCCAGCGCCGCTATCGCGACAACGGCCTCATGGATCCCCGCCAGACCAACGCGGAAATGATCGCAAAGCTGGCGGTCCTGCCCCTGCAATGCCAGCCGGGCGAGGTGTTCGAGTACGGAATGTCCACGGACGTGCTTGGCCGCATCATCGAGATCATCTCGGGTATGGACCTTGACCGCTTCATCGCCGAGCGCGTCGCACAACCGCTGCGCTTGCACGCAACCGGCTTCCGGCTGGCCAGCCAGCATGGTGCAGGCCTAGCGTTGCCGTTTCGCCATCCGGGCTGCGCGCCTGGCGCCCTGTTCGACTATGACGAAGACGATCCGCCACGGTGGCATTCCGGTGGTGCCGGCCTGCTGTCCACTGCCGGCGACTATGCCAGGTTCTGCCAGATGCTGCTAAACGGCGGCGTGCTCGAAGGCGTGCGCCTGCTCTCGCGCAAAAGCGTCGACCTCATGCTCAGCGGGCATTTGCCTCAGGCCGTACGCTACGGCATGTCGACGAAAGGCTTGGGTATCAATGCGCCGTTGCCGGAGATGGGACAGGGCTATGGCCTGGCCGTGGGGATGCGCACCAACCAGGGCTTATGCCCGGTACCGGGTTCCGTCGGCGATTTTTACTGGGGCGGCGCCCTTGGCACCTATTTCTGGGCAGACCCGAGAGAGCAACTGATTGCCATCCTGATGCTGCAGGAAACCGATCTGGCAACACGCGTCTGGTACCGGACATTGCTGCGCAACGTGGTGTATGGGGCACTGGAAGACTGAGCAGGCGGAAACCCTGTGGCTATCGGGGCGTCGCGCGGTTCCCGTGTATGGCGCCTCGCGCAAACTTTGGAGAAGCATGTATGACGAAAATGAACCGGCGCTGGATCCTAAAGCGGTATCCAGTCGGCGACATCAGCGACCATGATCTTCAGCTGGTCGAAGCGCCGCTACCGGAGCCGGCAGACGGCGAAATCCTGGTGCGCAACATCTACCTCATGGTGGCGCCGACCAATCGCATCTGGATGAGCCAGATCGATCAGTACATGGCACCCGTGGCGCTTGGCGAGGTGATGCGCGGCGTCACCATGGGCGTGGTGGTCCAGTCAAACCATCCGGACTTCGAGCCCGGCGACATCGTTGAAGGCGGCATGGCCTGGGAAGAGTACTCGGTGGCGAAGCACGCCCGGCGCGTCCCGGTGGAGTACGGCCTGCCCCTGCACGCATTCGCGAGCGTACTGGGCAACTCCGGCATGACCGCCTACTTTGGCATGCTCGACATTGCCAGGCCGAAGGCAGGCGACACCATTGTCGTGTCCGCTGCAGCCGGTGGCGTGGGCTCGATCGCCGGCCAGATCGGCAAGATACTCGGCTGCCGGGTGGTCGGCGTTGCGGGCGGGGACAGCAAATGCCGGCTTGTCCGGGAGGAGTTCGGCCTGGACGCCTGTGTCGACTACAAGGGGGAGAACCTGCTCGCCGACCTCCGCGCCGCTTGCCCGCGCGGCATTGACGTCGACTTCGAGAACGTGGGCGGCGACACCATGGATGCCGTGCTGACGCTCATCAATCCGGGCGCCCGCATCGCGTTGTGCGGGATGATCTCGACCTACAACGCAAGCGGCGACTGGTGGAGCCCGAAGATGTTCCGCAACGTCATCATGAAGCGCGCCCGGATCGAAGGCTTCCTCATTTCCGATTATCTGCCGAGATTTCCGGAAGCCGTGCAGGTCATGGCGAAATGGGTCAAGGACGGCCAGCTCAGGTACCGCGTCGACATTGTCGATGGCATCGAGCAGGCTCCTGTTGCCCTGAACCGTCTGTTCACCGGCAAGAACATCGGCAAGCAGATCGTCCGGCTTTCCCCTGAACCTGCGCTCGGCTGAATGCCGCAGCCATACACCCGACACCCATGACCCACACGCAGATCACCGGCAACGCCGGTCCAGGCGCCCGCCGCCGCCTCGACGACTTCCAGGGCAAGACAGCAATCATCACTGGCGCAGCGTCAGGCATCGGCCTGGCATTGGCCGAGGCACTGGCGGCGCGCGGCGCCGATCTCGCGCTTGCCGACATCGACGCGCGCGGGCTCGACGCGGCACGTGCACGGCTGGGACCGAGCGGAAGACGCATCTGCACACGCGTACTCGATGTTTCGTCCGATGCGGACGTACGCGATGCGGCCTCGGAGTTCGAGGCGAAGCTTGGAAAGATCCATCTCGTCTTCAACAACGCCGGCATCGATATGAGCGGCGAACTGACGTCCCTTTCCGAAATGGACTGGCAACGCACCTTCGGCATCAACGTGTTTGGCGTGATCCACGGCATACGCCATTTCCTGCCACTGCTGCGCCGTCACGGCGAGCCAGCCCATCTCGTCAACACTGCCTCAGGCGCTGGCTTCTGGGTGAACGGCGACTTTCCGATGGGCGCCTACGCCGCCACGAAATTCAGCGTGGTCGCCCTCTCCGAGGCGCTCGAACAAGAACTCTCCGGCACCGGCATTGGTGTATCAGTGCTTTGCCCGGGGCCGGTGAGGACACCGATCGCGGAACGCTCAAGCCATGCAAGCGAACAGTTCAGGGCCACCGTCGCCGCAGGCGCGGCCCCCGAGCTGGTCGCTGGCCTGGCGCTGGAGGCGATCCGTGCGGGCGAGTTTTACATCTTCACGCCGACGCGCATGCGGCCGCGACTTGAACAGCGATTCGCGCGAATTCTCGAGGCGTTGGAACGCACCCCGGCATGACAACCTGACCGGTCACGACATGATTCATCTGATTCTCCTTCTCAAGCGGCGCGAAGATGAGGACCGTCTTGAATTCCTGCGCTACTGGCGCGACGTGCATGCGCCGCTGGCAGCGAGCCGGCCCGGCGTGCGCCGCTACGTCCAGAACACAGTTTCGACTGTCCCTGGGACGACCTCGCCGTACGACTGCGTGGACGAGATCTGGGTCGACGATGTGGCCGCTGCCGACGGCCTGCTACGCAGTGTGAATGACGGCAGCGCGGGCAAGCTGATCGACGTTCGGCACAGTGTGAGCCTGCAGACCACGGATCACGTGATGCACGCCGGCGCTCAGATCGGCAAGGACGAATCGCTGCCAAAGAGAATGACCTTCTTCAAGCGAAAGCAGGGCCTGAGCCGGGAAGACATGTTGCACTACTGGCGGAGTAAGCATGGGCCGTTGGCCGCCTCGGTGCCCCGTCTGCGCCGCTATGTGCAAAGCGCCATGCTGCAAACGGCATACATGCCTGGCGAGCCGCGCTTTGACGGCGTCGCGCAGATCTGGCTGGAAGATGATGCGGCACTGCAGGCTGTGGTGAGCTCGAAGCTGTTCCGTGAATCGGTCAAGCCGGACGAAGCCAATTTCGTCGCCCTGGATACCGTCATAACGCTCTCAATGGACGAAGAACGCCGGGTGGTCTGGCCAGAACCAGCCTGACCAGTTCCCGCCCCGGCGCCGCGGCCGTGCATCAGCCGCCCTGCCCCTCCCTGATCCGGTTGTGCAGTACCGCACGCAGGTCTTCGCCGTAACCGGTGAGCGTGCCACCGTCGACAGCCAGCATCTGGCCCGTGATCATGTCCGCCCGTTTGCTGGCCAGGAACGAAACCGCTTCCCCGATCTCTTCGGGGGCACAGAATCGGCCCAGGGGCACCGTCCGCCTGATCAACGCCGCCCGCTTCTCCGGGCTCGCATAAGCCTCGATCGCAGGCGTGAGGATGCCACCAGGGCACACCGCATTCACGTTGATGCGCTGATCCGCCAGTTCCCACGCGAGATGCTGAGTCAGTCCCGTGACCGCGTGCTTGGACGCGGTGTACTCCAGGCTGCTGAAGTACGCCATGCGCAGGCCCGCGACCGAGCCTATGTTGACGATCTTCCCCTTGCCTTGCTTGTTCATGGCCGGAATGACTGCCTGACAGCAAAGCAGGATGCCTTTCGCGTTTACCGCCATCACGCGGTCCCAGTTCTCCTCCGTCACGTCTCCGGCGCGGGCCGACGTCCCACCCACGCCAGCGTTGTTGACCAGGATGTCGATGGCACCGAACGCCTCGAGGGTCTTGTCGGCCATCGCTTCCGTGTCGGGCTTCCTGGTGACATCGGCCCGGATCGCCACCGCGCGCCTTCCCTCCGGATCGAGGCTGGAAGCGACGCGCCTGGCTGCGTCAAGGTCCAGGTCTACTACAGCGACCTTCGCTCCTTCACGCGCCAGGACACGCGCTATGCCTTCGCCTCCGCCCTGGCCTGCACCGGTGACAATTGCAACCTTGTCCTTCAGCTCCATGCTTTTTACCTCCTTGCAAATCTGCGCTGGACATCCCCCCGCCTGCCGACAGGGGGACGAAGTCCCGCTAGTTGTGAACTGCCAATGTTCCTGCCACCGCATCGCCATGCCGCGAAAGCGTCGCGATCAGCTGGTCAGCCATCGGCCATTCGCCGAACCCGGAGGCCGGATTCAGGTGGCCGACATTGCCCAGGTCGACCAGCTGGCTCTGCCACGCCCTGGCTAACCCGGCGGATCGCTCAAAGCTGCCCAGCGGATCGTTCCGGCTCGCAGCCACGATGCTGGGAAACGGCAGCGGCTCGCGTGGCACAGGTAGCCAGCCTGACCTGGCCAGCGCCTCAACCGTCGGGTAGCCTCCGGGCATCGGTTGCTCGAAATCGGGCGGCGCGGCCAGCAACGCTCCCTGAACCGCGCGGCGGTATCGGAGCGCCCAGTGAGCGACCATGATCACGCCGCCACTGTGCGCAACGATGACCACCGGGCCGTCGATGCCCGCCACGGCTGCCTCGATCGCTTCCATGCGCGACCCGCAATCGAGATCCTCGCGCCCCATCGGCGCTACGCTGGCCACCGGCCGGTCCTCCGCGCGCAGGCGGGCCTCCAGCAGGGTCTGCCAATGCTGCGCCACATGGTCGCGAAGCCCCGGCACGATCACGATCGTCGGAACTGTGCTTGCCTTGCTCATGTCTCTCCTTCCACGGCGTGCATTGATGCCGGACTCAGACCGCTGCCCGCACGAGGCTGAGCGCAGCGCGCTCCCT
>NZ_JBSVZB010000070.1:0-12410 GCF_054072015.1 Cupriavidus sp. CP313
GGCGCTCGCCCGCCCTCATTCCGTCCGCATCGCATGATTTCGAGCTCACAGCGGGACCTTTGTCTTCAAACCTGATTTATGCAACAAGGCCATAGGTATCACATGATGAGTCTGCTTCTATCGTGGCCGGCGGCGCCAGGCGAAAAACTGGACGAACAGCAGGACGGAAAGCAGGGCGCGCCGACGGCCGCCTCCAACCCGGATGACGGCAGCGACAGCAGTGACGACTGCAATGACAGCAAGAACTGAGCGGGCGGCGGCGATCCGCTGGATCCAGGCGGAGATGGCCGACTACGGGCTGACCATGGAGGAGCTGGCAGCGGCGGGGTGCTTCGATCCGCCGCCCCCTCCGCCACCGCCGCCACCCGCACCAGCGCCCGTGGTCTGCTACCGCAACGCCGCGGGGCAGAGTTGGGACGGGCAGGGCGACATGCCCGACTGGCTGCGGCGGGCGGTCAATGCGGGGCAGAGCGTAGAGTTTTTTCGGGTCGGATAGAAGGTGAATCAATGGCTGCTCTGCCACCCGTAATCGGTGGGGGTGTTGGCTTGTTGCAACTCGCCTTTCATGTCAGATCGGGTAGATTTGCCAAGGTGGGATGCCGCGCGGTCGTACCCCTGAATCGAACTTGTTCACGAAAGGCACTATATTTTCCTCCTCCAGCGATGAGAATACTGCACCAATAGGCACGGGTGTGGTCGCGCTCGCCCTTGAATTGCCGATCCGGGGGCGGGGCCTGTCCTTGCAATGGTTGCTGGAGACCCATGCCCACGCCGACCACCTGTCCGGCGCGCCGCTGCTGCAGCCGCGGCTGGGCGGCACTATTGCCATCGGGGCCGGGATCACAAAGGTCCAGCGAGTGTTCCGCGGCATCTTCAATGACGGTGGGCTGCCGGTGGACGGCTCGCAGTTCCACAAGCTGTTCCGCGACGGCGAGCTCTTCCGCATCGGCCGGCTGTCCGTGTCGGTCTTGCACGTGCCTGGCCATACGCCGGGCTTTCTGTATTGGCGATCCGGCGGGGGGGGCCGTCCACGGTCTTCGTCGGCGACACGCTGTTCATGCCGGACCTCGGCACGGCGCTGCGATTTCCAGGGCGGCGATGCCCGCACGCTCTATCGCTCGATCCACCGCCTGCTGGCGTTGCGCGCCTGGACGCGGCTCTATGTCTGCCACGACACCCGCCGGCGGGACGCGAGCATACGCCCTGCACTAGGAGAGTTGGCCGGTCATGACCTCGCGCTGCGGCGCGACGATCCTGGGCAGCACGTCAGTCGAGCAACTTCTGATTCCACGCGTACACGGTTTGCGTCTGCTCGCCGAGGCCGTCAATGCCCAGGCGCATAACGTCACCCGCCTTCAGGAACACCGGCGGCTTGGCACCAAGTCCCACCCCCGGCGGCGTACCCGTGGAGATCAGATCGCCCGGATATAAGGTGGCGAACTGACTGATGTAGTGCACCAAATAGGCCGCGCTGAAGATCATCGTCTCGGTGTTGCCCGTTTGGCGGCGCACCCCGTTTACATCGAGCCACATGCCAAGACGCTGCGGATCAGAAATCTCGTCGGTCGTAACGAGCCAAGGTCCCACCGGGCCAAACGTGTCGCAACCCTTGCCTTTATCCCATGTACCGCCGCGCTCGATCTGATATTCGCGCTCGGACACGTCGTTCACGACGCAGTATCCGGCCACATACTCGAGTGCCGACTCCACCGGCACGTAGCGTGCCTTTGAGCCGATCACGATGCCGAGTTCGATCTCCCAGTCGCTTTTGACAGAACCCTTGGGCAGCACCACGGGATCGTTCGGGCCAGTCAGGCAGCTCTGCCATTTGTTGAACAGCACTGGCTCGTCCGGCACCGACAATCCCGATTCGGCAGCATGGTCGGTATAGTTCAGACCCACGGCGATGAACTTGCCGACGCCGGCGTACGGGATCCCGTAACGGCCAGGCTCGTTCACGAGAGGCAGTGTGGCCACGTCCAGCGCACGCAGGTTCTCCAGCGCAGCCGGCGCGAGGGTGGATGGTGTGATGTCGCCGATGACGCCGAACAGGTCGCGCACGCGCCCTTTCCCGTCGAGCAGACCCGGTTTCTCCTGACCCTTGGGGCCGTATCGCAAAAGTTTCAAAAGACATCTCCTCGCGTGACAAGCCCGTCCGCCCAGATGGCGACGGGACAATGCTAAGGATCATGAACATGACGGAATCGCCCGCGCATGCCGGCGATATGCACTGCCGCACTATTGTGATGAGTGGCATCGGCGACGTGCCGGCGTCTCTGACGGCAACAAGCGGAGGGGCGGTTAAAAGCCAACAGCACGCCATGCGCTCGGGCTGCAGCCAAAGCGACCGCGGAACCAGCGAGCAAACGCGCTATGCATGGAGAACCCGAGCAACTCGGCGATGCAGTTTACTGGCCGCTCTGGCTGTCTGAGGTACTGAACCGCCAGCACGGTGCGGACCTCGTCCAGGATGCAGCTAAAGGTAATGCCTTCCTGCATCAGCCTGCGGTGAATTGTGCGTCGATCGATGCCGAGTTGGTCAGCAATCCGGTCTACGCTGCAATGTCCGGTAGGGAGCAATGTCAGCACCATCCGCCTGATTTTTTCCGTCAGGGATTGGCTGGTGCGTGCAAGCAGTGAGTTCAGGTAATCATATGCATACCGCGCCAACTCGGGGCGCGCGCCCGGTGGCGCTGTAGCCAGGTCTTTTAGCTCGCCGACAAGGCCGTTGAAATCGCTATCGTAGTCGATGGGTCCGCCAAGCACACGCAGATGTGTCGCTGGCTGATTCGGGGCACTGTGGGAGACGCAAATGCGTCGCGCGCGCCAGGCCGGACCCATCAGGTCCCTGATCATCCGATAGAGCGAACCTAGCACCATTTCATCGGCTTGGCGCGTCGGGCCGGCGTCGAAAATCATCAACGACATGCGCAAGAAGAAGGTGCTCCCTCGTTCATCCAGGTCGATGACAACCGCCTCGCTATGCAACGTGATGTAGCGGATCATCGAACTCAAGGCATCTCGCAAAGTCGGGGCGTCCCGCATGGCCATTCCCAGCGGCCCCAAGAGCGACAACTGACGGCTCTCGCACATGCGCAGGCCGAAGTCTTCTGCCTGCGCTGTTGCCGCCGACAACTCAAGGAGTCGGCTGACGGCGCTAGCGGAGATCAGGGTGTCTCCAGTGTCCAGGCTGCTTCGGGGGATTCCGACCTCGGCCAGGATGGGCAGCGGGTCAAGTCCCAATGAGCGCGCAACCTCCGGGTAGTGAGCAATCGTTGCACTGCGGACTAAACGCATCATAGGCCTCCTTGCGCGGGCGGTGACTGCACCGGGCAGCCAGGTGCTGACGGCGCTTCCGCAGCTGGCATCTGGCTGCTTGTCCGGAACGGCGTCCTGCGAGCGATTGGGCTCGCCTTCCTGCGGCAGTGCCCTCAGGCGCGGCGCATGAGACTGTAGCTCTGGGCACTGGGGCCGACATCTGGCATGCTGGCCAGGAACAAGGCGAGGGGGACGACGTCGTCAGGTTCCTTTATCCACTCTCCGGGAGGCATTACCGCGTTGCGTGTCAGGTCTGTCCTGACCGGCCCCGGAATCAGCTCGTTCACGCTGATGTTGTCTTCCTGCAGTTCCACGGCGAGGGACTGGGTGAGCATCCACAGGCCGCTCTTTGAACAGGAGTATGCCGAAAACCCAGGAGCAGGCCGCTTGCGCTGACCGGAGCCGATCATGATGATCTTGCCGGCCCCGCGGCGGCGCAGGTGGGGAATGGCGGCGTGGGCGGTATGGTAGGCCCCGGTCAGGTTGATATCGATGGTCTTGCGCCAGAGCGCCGGATCGCCGTCCGCGATCCGGCGCTGCTCAAGCGCGACACCGGCGTTGGCAACAACGATATCGACACCGCCGAATTCATCCTGGGCGCGCTTGAAGAGCGAGGCGACGGCCTCGTAGTCACTCACGTCAGCGGCATGGGCGATGGCCTGGCCGCCCGCTTGCCGCACCAGGCTTGCGGTTTCCGTGATTTCCGTTTCGTTGCGGGCGCTACATACCACGGCGGCGCCAGCGCTGGCATAGGCAAGCGCGATGACGCGCCCAATGCCGCGGCCGGCGCCAGTGATGACGGCTACCCTGCCTTTGAGCAGGTTGGGATCGGTACGGACCATTGTCAAACTCTCCTTATGTTACTTAGGGTGTGAGTGGCCAGAAGGCGTTGCGCATGTCGATTCCCCATGCGGCTGTTGAACGTTGTGCAAGCGCTTGCTCAGAACGGGCGGTCACCGACAACCGTGGCCCTGTCCATCCTGCGATGGCACGGCGGGTAATCCATGACAGCGTAGTGCTGGGTCGAACGGTTGTCCCAGATCGCCACGCTGTTCTTTGTCCAGCGCCAGCGCACCTGATGCTCGGGAATGTAGGCCTGGCTGATCAGGTAGCGCAGCAAGTCAGACGTGCCCTGGTTGAAATCCTGCCCGAATCGGATGCGGTCAGGGGTATGGAAGTTCGTGAAGTGGGTGGTGAAGCCGTTGACGAAGAGCACTTTTTCGCCCGTCTCTGGATGAGTCCGGACGACTGGATGCTCGGCGTCCGGAAACTCGGCTTTCAGCGCGAGGCGTTTCTCGATTGGCATTGCTGCGCCAAAGGTAGCCTCGATACTGTGGCGTGCCCGCAGATCGGCTATCTGTTCCTTGATATGGTGAGGCAAGTTCTCGTAGGCAAGCACCATGTTGGCCCACATGGTGTCGCCGCCGATAGGCGGACACTCCCTGCAACGCAGGATGCTCGCAAGCGGCGGTGCCTCACGCCAGGTGGCATCCGTGTGCCACGAATTCTCATAGCGCGGCGTGGAGTGCTCGGGACTCTTATAAATGCGGACCAGCCCCGGGTGCTCGGGATCGCTGCCCGCCACCGGATGATCTTCCAGCTCTCCAAAGCGACGCGCGAAGGCCACATGCTCGGCAGAAGCAATGTCCTGGTCGCGCAGAAACAGTACACGGTGCTTCAGCAATGCCTCACGGATGCTGGCGAATACGCCGTCATCGTGAATGGCATCGCTCAGGCTGATGCCGGTCAGTTCGGCACCAATGGAACAGGTAAGTTGCTCTACTCGCATCGCGACTCCGTCAAAGGAAATAGGCCGAAGCACCGGCAGATCTGTGCGGCACCGGCCACATGTCTTGCCGCGTGTCCGCGTTTGGCGGTCTCCTGCCCGCGCAGCGGGCCAGACCGAAATCGCGTGCGGCGTTCAGGCAGAGTATTCAGGAAGTAGGGTTTTGCACGTTGACATCCTGGGGCACGCTCTTTACATTTTGGGGTGGGGAGGAAACTTCTATGTCGACGCTTTTGCAGCACGTTAGCCTGACAAACTTTGTTGACGTGGCCCGTACTGTCGGCCTCGATCCGTATCGGCAACTTCGGCGGGCGGGTATCAGTCCGACGGCACTGGTGGACCCGGATATCAGGGTCCCGGCGAAGTCGGTTATGCAGTTGCTGGAGGATTCGGCGCAGCTTGCCGGCGCGGAGGACCTTGGGCTTCGCGTGGCGGAAGCCCGCCAGCTCGCGAGTCTCGGGCCGCTATGGATTGTGATGCGGGATGGGGCCACCTTGCGCAAAGCGCTTGAGGCCATGGCCCGGTATCTTCATTTGCTCAATGAAGCGCTGGACTTGCGGGTCGAGGAAGTCGGGGACATGGCGATAGTGAGACTGGACTTCCTGGTGGGCATCCAGGGGTCCATGCGGCAATCAACGGAATTCGTCGTTTGCCTTTGGTTCCGGCTGCTCAGGCTGGTTTCGGGCGCTGCATGGCGGCCTCGCAGTGTTTGTTTTACCCACAGTGCACCAGCCAGCCTTGCCACGCATAGGCGCGTGTTTGGTGTGCCGGTCCGGTTCAGGCAGGAGTTCGATGGCATCTTGCTGCCCGCTGCGGATCTTGACGTGGCCGGGCCCGCGTGCGATCCGGCGCTAGCCCGTCAAGCGCGAGAGTTCCTCGATACCAAACTGGCACAGTCAGATTCCACTATGCCGGACAAAGTGAGGCGGCTGGTATTCACATTGTTGCCAACGGGTGGGTGTGGGGCCGAGCAGGTGGCGCGGCTGCTTGGTATCGACCGGAAGACCATGCACCGTCATCTCACCAGCTACGGGCAGAATTATTTGTCGATCGTTGACGAAGTCAGGGTCGACCTGGTGTCGCGATACGTGAAGAACAGCGAGCGACCGCTGTCGGAGGTTGCCATCCTGGTAGGCTTCTCGTCGCCAAGTGCCTTCTCAAGGTGGTTTTCCGCACGCTTTGGCTGCAATGTATCCACATGGCGGCGTCAGTAATCGGCCTCGAAAAAGGTGCGCTAGCTGTGGTGCGCCAGGGTTGTGCCCTGGCACCGGGAAACGGCGCAGTTACCGCGGCACGCTGACACAGCCCGGGTCCAGATCCGTCAACGCCGGGCAGCCCAACAGGCCGAGTGTACGGTCGATCTCGGTACGCAGGATTCCCAGGGCGTGCGCTACGCCGGTTTTGCCGCCTGCCGCAAGACCGTACAGCGTGGCACGGCCCGACATCGCCGCGTCGGCCCCCAACGCGCGCGCCTTAACGAAATCACCGCCGCGTCGCAGCCCGCTGTCCACGATCAGCGTCATTCCGGTGCCCACCGCAGCACGGATCGCAGGGAGCACCTCGATCGGCGCGATGGCGCTGTCGAGCTGGCGGCCTCCATGGTTTGAAATGACAAGTGCATCTACGCCTATTGCTTTGGCTCGCAGGGCATCGTCGGATCGTACAACGCCCTTGAGTATGAGTTTACGCGGCCACAGGTCGCGCAGCCACTGCACGTCCCGCCAGCTCAGCGACGGGTCTATTTGCTTAGACAGGAAGGTGGCCGCGGTGCGGGCGTCGTCCTGGCCCGGCGGAAGGACGTCGCCGAGATTGCGGAATCGCGGTATGCCATGCGGCACCATCACGTCCCACAGCCAGTGGAGTCGCATGGCGACATCGAGCGCGTTGGCGAAATTGAGTTTCATCGGGGCCCGATAGTTTCTCCGGTCCCATTCCCGGTTGCCAAAGACCGGAACGTCTGTCGTCAGCACGATGGCTTCACAGCCAGCCGCCTCGGCACGCCGGACGACACTGGCCAGGTTCGCTCGGTCTTTGAACGGATAGAGCTGCATCCAGTGCCGCACGCCTGTCGCGGCAATCCGCTCGAGTTCGATCGTCGACACCATGCTCTGGCACATCGGGATGCCGGCATCGCGCGCGGCCTCTGCGAGTGCCAGGTCACCCTCATGCGATAGCAGCCCATTGAAGCCGGTTGGTGCGATGACCACCGGCATGGTGACGCTGTCGTCGAACAGGGGGCAGCTCAGATCGCGTGCCGAAACGTCGACCAGCGTGCGCGGAGCGAAGGCGATCGCGTCATAGCTGGCACGGTTGCGGCGCAGTGTCAGCTCATCGTCCGCGCCTCCCTCCAGGTATTCGAGGCAGAAGTTCGGAATGCGCGCCGCAGCCATCGCGCGCAGTTCGGCAATGTTCTGGGCGCACTTTATGTCGCGGCCACGATAGAGTCTGCGTTTCATTGTCATGTGGACAGGCGCCGGCCAGGCGGCGCATCTGTAATGGTGGCGTGTGTGAAGATCACTGCGGTGCCGGCCAATGGCCGAGCAAGGCGGCGCGTGTCATGCCCGGGCATGCATGGTCAGCTGACACTCCGTGCGGCGCCCGCTCCCGCGGTCGTGCGCCACTGGATCATCAGGGCCTCGAGGCGAGGCAGGACGGTCTCGAGGTGGCGCGCCTTGACGTGGCCGAATCCACGGATGCCGTCAGGCAGGTTCGCGATCTCGATGGCGGCCGAGCGGTTGTCAGCATCAAGCGTGGCAAGAACCTCCTCGATCGTTGCCCGGTAGCGGACGACCAACTCCCCGTGGCTATCCTGCGAGAGGAGGAGTGATGGGGCGCTCATGTCGAGTCATGTCTCCGTCATGGATGGTCGGCGTGCGGGCCGTTGGATGAGTCCAATTATCCGAATGAGGAGGGGAATCGCGCCCCCTGCGCGAGGTAGGGGGGGAGCGAGGCAGGGGCCGTGACCGCCACCCGGCCGGATGGGTTTACTCGAGACCTTCCAGCAGCCCCAGCAACTGCGCGCGGCGTACCGCATGCTTGCGCGTGCCGGCGTTAAGCTTGCCGAACAGGTTCTTCACGTGCCATTTCGCTGTAACCTCGCCCACGCCGATGGCCAGGGCGATCTCCTTGTTGGAGAGATTGCGCGCGAGCAACTCAAGGACCTCGCGCTCCTTGGGAGTCAGCACCATACTCGGCACGGCACGCGGTGCCTTCCCGGGAGGTTCCGCCGGGCGGGGTATGCGCGCGACCGGAACTGCCTGGCTGGTGCCCGGGCCCCCGGCATTGTCTTCCGCCAGGCGCCTGGCCCAGTCGGCCACTGCGGGGTGCGCGTCGACGAAGGTGCGGGCGAGGCCGTAGGCTTGCGCCAGGTTCATCGCTTCCTCCAGCAGGAGACGGCCGTCCTCGCCATTGCGATTGCGCGAGAACGCCTGCAGCGCCATGATCTCGATGCGTTTGTGCCCCAGCTTCATGGCATCGGCCAGGGGCGCCGCACGGCTCAGGGTGTCGATGGCAGATGGCCAGTCCTGCATGGCGATCGCCGCATAGGCATGCGCCATGTTCTGCAGCAGTGCCACGTCGCGGCGCCACAACGGACCGTGGGTCGCTTCGACTTGCGCGACGAGTTCGTCGATGCGAATGATCAGGCTGCGGCACGTCTCGGCACGGGACCGGCCGGCATGCATGCGCACCTGGTCGGCGAGACTTGCAATGCAAAGCCGCGGCTGCTGCCGTGCGATGCCTGCCGCGTACATGGCTTCGAGCAGGTCGAGGGCGCGGCGTTCCACGCCCTGTGCCGCAGCCACCCGCGCGGCGATCAGGTAGGCCATCATGGTCGTCTCCGACGCACCGGCACGTTCCAGCACGTCGAGCCGGTTGGCGAGCAGCGCGCCGGCCTCGTCCACCTGATCGCGTTCGTAGGCCGCCGCGGCCAGCAGCGACGCTATCATGCATGCGAGCGGATGACGGCGCCCTAGGTCCGCTTCCACGCTGGCTAGGACGGGCCGCAGGATATCTTCGCTTAGCAGCACCTGACCTTCGCGCAGATAGCTGTGTCCGATAATGAACTCGCTCCAGCGCGAGGCGTAGCGATGACTCTTGCCGAACTCGCCGCGAGGCGCGAGCTGCAAGTAGCGCCGGGCGTTGGCCGGCTGCCCCTGCAAGACCTCCGCCATCGCCAGCCGGTTGGCATGCATCTGGACCAGCCGCGGTTCGCCCAGGGCCGGTGGCTCGAGCCACGGTTCGAGCAGCGCGAGGCAACGGTCCGGCTGGTCGGAGTAGTAGGCCGCGACGCTCAGGATGAGGGCGCATTCGTAACGCAGGGTAATGTCGGCGCCAGGTGCTTCGAGCATGCGCGCGACAAGGGCTTCGGCTTCCGCGTGCCGCTCGCCGAGCGCCAGGACCCAGGCGGCAGCCAGGCGCAGGCCGGAACGCCGGTCCAGTTCCGCATCCGGAATGCGCTCGAGCCATTCCAGCACGGTATGGAGGCGCCCCTGCATCACGGCGTCGTAAAGCGAGCGCCCGGCCAGGTCAAAGGCCACCTCGTGTTCACCGGCCTCGTGCGCGTGGCGTGCCGCTTCTTCGATCATGCCGTGTCCGACGAGCCAGCGCATCGCGCGGGCATGTAGCACGGTCTGTTCCGCGCGCGGCAGATCGGCCAGGCGTGCCCTGAGGGCACTGCGTGCCAGCGTGTGCAACCGGCACCAGTCGCTGTCGTCGCCAGCCACGAACAGCGGGGTATCCCGGACCAGCCTGGCCAGTTGCTTCTGTGCTTGCTCACGGCACGTCAGCGCGTGGCACAGTTCCGGATGCAGATTGTCCACCACGGCGATGCGGATGAGAAAGGCCACGTCGTCCGGCGCGAGCTTGGTCATTAGGCTGCCGATCAGGTGCTCGCCCTCACCTGCGGGACGGGACGACATAGCGTCAATCACGCTACGCGGCTCGGCGCCGCGTTCCATCGCCGCAAGCACAAGCTGCAGGCCGAGCGGCCAGCCGTCGGTCATTTCGTGGAGGCGCGCACAGCGATCGGCATCCAGCCGAGTGCCAAGCCGGCTGCGAACCAGGGCCATGGTCTCTTCGAGCCGGAAGCGGAGGGTCTCGGGCCCGACGCATGCGCATTCACCGTAGGTCGTCAGGTCGGCGACGGCCGCATCGAATCCTGCGCGAGCCGCGACGATGATGCGCAGATTGGGCGGGGCGTTGTGCAAGAGATAGATCAGTGCCGAGACTCCCGCCTGCGAGAGGTTCTCCGCTTCGTCAATGAAAAGCACGAGATCCAGGACGGTCTGTGCCACCTCCGCGAGCCAGGCCGTCATGTCCTCCGTACCGCCTGGCGTGGTCGCAACGCCTTCGAGCAGGGTCCGGCCGAACGCTGGCCGGCCGCAGCCAGCGCGCACTGCCAGCACGAGACTGTGCAGGAAACGCTGCGGATCATCATGCGCGTCCGCCGATATCCAGGCGACGGCGGCACCGTGCGCCAGATGTTCACGGCGCCATTGGGCCAGCAGCAACGTCTTGCCGAAGCCCGATGGCGCCTGCACGAGGATCACTGGCTTGCCGCGCACCGCTTCGCTGTCGAGGTTGAGGCGTGGGCGCGCGAGCAGGTGCCTTGGCATCCGCGGCGGCGTTGTCTTGAGCGCAAGCTCGGGAAAAGCGGCGTCAGCACCGCGGATTACGGAGGTCATCTGGCAAGTCCCGATTGGCTTGGATCTGGCGCGCGCCCTGGCTTCTTTCGTTCCGGACTGCCTGTGATCCGATGCTCTGCCGTCGGTTCGCCCTGGCTTCAGGGCATGGCAGGTAGCTCAGAACGAGCGTCCCATTATAGTGGGCGCACGACCGTTTCGCCTGGCGACGGGCACCCCTTCCTCGAGGAGGGGGCGCGCGAGGTGGCGCAGCCCTAGGATGCCTGCAAGATCAACACTTTGCTTGAGGCGTCGGATGCAGTTCGTGGACGAGCATGCTTTGAAGGCGATTGGGCCGGGCGAGGCGCCTGCTTTCCGGGCGGCCGGCAGGGACGGTGCACTGTCCGGCATTGGCGGCGCTGAGCGCCGTATCCTTGCCGGGGTAGCAGCATGAGCCAGCCAGCGCGCGGCGCCGCAGCAATCACGTGCCGCCACCTTCTGGTGCCTGTCGATGAAACCGACGCATCGACTGCAACCGTCATCGCTGCCATCGAGCTTGCACAGATGGTGGGCGCCCGCATTACGTTCGTCCATGCGCAGCATGCACTCGCCGCCGGTCGTCACGGTGCCGCAGTATCGGTTGCGGCCATGGCCAATAGCGGCGCAAGCCGCACGCGGGAGTTGCTGACCAAGGCCGAGTCGGTTGCGAGGGCGTACGGCGTGCCGTGTGGGTCGGCCAGCACGTTGAAGCGGGTGGGCTGTGCCGCCCTCCTGGAGGCAGCAAGCGATGCCCGCTGCGACCTGATCTTTATCGGCCGCCACGAGCGCGATGGCGAGCTTGGGGCGATACCCGGATCGCTGGTGTCGACGGTGCTCGGGCAGGCCCATATTCCAGTCTTCGTTCTGCCGGTCCAGGCACCTACGCAGCACCCGATTCGCGTCATCCGTGACGCGCACCGCGCCGTCACGGCGATGCTGCACGCGTGGCTGGAACTACTCAAGCAGGCGGAGTCTGACGGCGTCACAGCCGATATCCCGCTGATGCGCGCGATGGCGCGATTTCTGAAGGCATTCCTGGTTGAGTTCCATCACCCCCGCGAGGAGGCGCTCCTCTTCAGCCGGCTGCGCCAGCGAACGTCCAGGGTTGGCGCGGAGCTTGACGAGCTGGAGCGCCAGCACGAACGCGACGCGCAGCTGGTCACCATGCTCGCCGAGGCGATTGACCGGTATGCGATTGGCGGGTCGGTGGCCGAGCTGGCACAAGAGCTGGACAAATACAGCCAGTTCATCTGGGAACTCATGGGGCGTGAGGAAGGGGTCATGCTCCCGGCGGCCCAACGTTACCTGACCGATTGGGATTGGGACGAGATCAACGCGACGTTTTGCTCCGCAGAGGACGCGGAAAGCGCGCACAGCGGTGAGGGCAGCGACAGGCCATTCGCCGCGCTGCTCACATACCTCGCCGATGCTCCGGATGCCGATTGCATGGTGCGCGCTTGTGAGCGGCTGCGAAGCAGCACCAAACCGTTTTGAAGGTTCCGCCGCGTTCATCGAGAAGTGGCTTGCATTGAAGGGCGTGACCGAAGGCGCCCATTTCACTATCAGGAGGAAGACATGCAATTTCTAGACGATTCCCTGCACCCCGAGAACATGGACAAGGTGGCCATCACGGTGGCCCCCTACGG
>NZ_JBSVZB010000071.1:0-9439 GCF_054072015.1 Cupriavidus sp. CP313
CATGATGCAGTCGTAATTCGCGCTCGCCGTGGATCTTTGCCATCTTGATATGCATGTCGACGCAGAACGCGCAGCCATTGAGCTGCGATGCGCGAATCTCGACAAGCTCGCGAATGGGCTCTTCGATCGTGGTCTTCTGGAACAGCGCGCCAAACTCCATGAGCTTCTTGGACAGTTCCGGGGATTGCTGGAAGTAATTCGTACGCTCCTGGTGATCTGATCAATGTTGTGCTTGCGAAACCTGTGCTGCTTAGACGCCGGCCAGCTTCCATGAGATGCGCAGCTTGGCTGCTCGCCTCTATGCGGACCAGCATTCGCCGGACTTTGCACAGTCCATGCTGGGTCACAAGTTGGCGGACATGACGGCTGTCTACCGCGATGTGCGGGGCGCAGAATGGGGCGAAGTGAGGGTCGCCGGATGAGCGAATTCCAGACGAGTTATAGACGATTGCCAGACGGCCTATAGCTGGCAAGGCTTTCGGGGCGGGGAATTTGCTTATGACAACAATATCCTTCGTCGGCCCCTGACCAGGGGTATACCCTTGCGTCTTTGCCACATTGCCGGCCGCTTTCCGGTTTCCCCCGCATGCCTGCCTTCACCCTGCCCGCCCTGTCCGCCCGACTCCTCCGCGCCCGCCGCTCGCTGGCGGCTGTCGCCCTCGCCGCCATGTCCGCTGCCGCGCTGGCGCCGGCACTGGCCAGCACCCAGAGCCCTGTGCTCGACAAGATCCGCGAATCCGGCACCATCGTGCTCGGTTACCGCGAGTCGGCGCTGCCATTCTCGTTTGCCGATGACAAGGGCCAACCGGCCGGCTATGCGGTCGACCTGTGCCTGCGCGCGGCCGAAGCGGCGCGCCAGCAACTGGGCCTGAAAGACCTGAAGGTGCGCTGGATGCCGCTCACGCCGCAAAACCGCATTCCCGCCGTGGTCAACGGGCTGGTGGACCTGGACTGCGCACCCAACACCAATTCGCTCGAGCGCCAGAAGCAGGTTGCGTTCAGCGTCTCGCACTACGTGTCGACCGTGCGCATGCTGGTGCGCGCCGACTCGGGGATCCGTTCGTTCGGCGACCTGCGCGGCAAGACCGTGGTCACCAGCGCCGGGTCGACCGGCGACCGCCACGTGCGCCGCATGAAGGCCCAGTACGGCTACCACGACGTCTACGCCAAGGACCACGGCGAATCGTTCCTGCTGCTCGAATCCGGCCGTGCCCAGGCCTTCGTCATGGACGACGTGCTGCTGGCCGGCCTGCGCGCCCGCGCCAAGGACCCTTCGCAGTACGTGATCGTGGGCCCGGCGCTGTCGGTGGAGCAGAATGCGCTGATGCTGTCCAAGGCCGATCCGGAATGGAAGCGGCTGGTCGACCAGGCGCTGGCCAACACCTTTGCCGGCCCGGAGGTCACGGCGCTGCAGAAGCGCTGGTTCCAGCAGCCCATCGGCAGCCGCGGCATCAACCTGGCGCTGGCGCCGTCCGGCGAGGTGCGCGCGGCCTGGAAGCACCCGTCGGACGCGGTCACGGAGTAAGCGGGCAAGCGGTCCACAACCTCAATCGGCCTGGGGCCGCAATTCAGGGTTTCCATGAGGTCGTGGCGCCGGGGCAAGCCCCAAGTTGACAGCGATGAACGATGTTGGCGACACTGGGCCGAGCCGTCCCGTGCAAGGGACAGGCCACATACACGACCGCCCGACGGCGGCATTTCTCAGGAGAAACCATGAACAAGTTCGTCGCGACCGCGATCGCACTCTGCCTTGGCGCCGCTTCGCTGGCCGTGCAGGCACAGACCGGCGGCAAGAAGCAGTTCGATCCGTATTCCCAGGGCGCCAAGTCGGGTGAGAAGTTCGACCCGTACAGCCAGGGGGCCAAGGCCGGCGACAAGTTCGACCCGTACAGCCAGGGCGCGAACAAGAGCACCCGCAGCGAGCTGACCGACGCTTCCGCGCCGGCCGCCGAGAAAAAGCCGGCCAAGAAGTCCACCAAGAAGAAGAGCAAGCAGAAGGCCGCTTCGGCGCCGGCTGCCAGCTGAGCCGCAAGCGCCTGATGCAAAAAAACCCGCCTTGGCGGGTTTTTTTGCATCCTGCCCAGGCGCACAAGCCTATGGCGCTTGCGTGTCGCTCTCCAGCGCGGTGACATCCACGCGCTGCACCTTGTCATCCTGGCGCACTTCAGTGCGCAGCACGAAGGCGTCGGCCGGGCAGAACCAGTCGGTGACGTGCATCACGGTCGGCTCGACCTGCACCACTTCTTCGCCAACCAACACCGGCCCCAGCGAGGTGCGCTTCTCGTAGGTGACCGGCAGGCATTCCTTGCGCCCCAGGACGGTATTGATCGTCTGCCGCTTGCCGACGTGGCGCGAGCCGATATGGATCGACGCATACTGTGCCCGCATGGTGCTGACCACTTCATCCGATCCCAGCGGGTAGACCTTCAGCGAGACGCTCGACTCAAAGGTCTCGCCCTCCAGCGTGGCGCCCTCGCGCAGGTCCAGGCCGGCGTAGTTGAACACGCCCATGCCGCGGAAGGCCGCCTCGCCGTACATGCGCGCGTAGCGGGCGCGGGCGTTGATGATGGCATGCTGGCTTTCGATGCTGGTCGGGCCGCCGGGCGAACGGCGGTCGATCACCACTTCATGCACCTGGGTGGTAATCACCGGCGGCCCCATCAGCGCCGACAGGGCAGTCTTGGAATTGATCTCCAGTTGGGCGCGGCAGCCGGTCGGGCTGCGCGCCACGTCGCGCAGGGTCATGCTGACCGACATTGGCATCACGCCGTCGCCTTCCATCTGCACATGCGAGCCGGAGCGGAACCACGGGGCACTGCACAGCACGGCCGCCGCCGATGCCTGCGCCTGGCTCGCCGCGGCCTGCGCCACCGCCGGGCCGGCGCCTGGCAGCGCCGCCGCACCCTGTGCGCCGGCATGCTGCGCCAGCGCCATGGCCGCGCCCGCCACCAGGCCTGCCAGCCGATCTTGCTGCGCCTTTGTCTTCACATGAATCCCCGTCTAGAATGTCCAGGCGCCCCCGACCCAGCGCCCGGCCTGCCAGGCGGTCGCCTGGACACCGAAATTATCGCGTTTTGTTGCGTATGTAACTCGGATTTTTCGCGCAGCAAGGCTTGCCTGGCCCGACACCATATCGTCTGGCCGTCAGATTCGGTGCCGCCGGGTTTTCTCGATGCCGGCCCATTCCGGGCCCAGTGGGAGATTCCATGCTTCAGTACTACGCGAAACTCTGGTGGGTAGTTACCTTGCGCGGCATGTTTGCCGTGATCTTCGGCTTTTTTGCCTTTTTTGCGCCGATCGCGACGCTGGCGGCGCTGGTCATTGTCTTCGGCGCCTACGCCGCGGCGGATGGCCTGATGGCGCTGCTGATGGCGATCTCCGGCAAGGACCGCGAGACCAGCGACCGCTGGATCCTGGCACTGCAGGGCCTGCTTGGACTGGGCGTGGGCGCGCTGACCTGGTTCAGCCCCGCCATCACCGCGCTGTCGCTGCTGCTCTATATTGCCGCCTGGACGCTTGCCACCGGCGTGCTGCAGATCGTGGCGGCAATCAAGCTGCGCAAGGAGATCCCGAACGAGTGGTGGCTGATCCTGGCCGGCCTGGTCAGCATCGCCTTCGCCTTCCTGGTCCTGTGGCAGCCCGTGGCCGGCGCGCTGGCGGTACTGTGGCTGATCGGTTCCTGGGCCATCGTGTGCGGCATCCTGCTTATCGGCGTGGGCCTGCGCCTGCGTCGCGCCCGCCCGAAGGCGGCTGGCGCGCAGCAGCCGGCCTGAGCTGCACTTTCCTTTCCTCAGCAGCGGCAACCCGGCCGCCCCTGCATGCCGTCCCCGGCACTCGCCGGGGCAGCCTGCCCACCGTGCTACCATTGCCGGCCTCGCGTGCGCCGAGGCGGCAGTGGCGTCCCAGGCGCGTGCCAGCCTGCCGGCCGCCTGGTGTCCACCAACAGGCAAGTCCATGCGTTGAGATGGCTTCCCGTCACCGCGCGCCCACGCAGGACCATCGATCCGTCGCGCTTTTCCAGGAGATCTATGCGTAGTTCATCGACCTCGCGGGCTGCCGCGCTGTCCGTTGGAGCCACCACCGCCGGTGCGGTCGCACTGGCCAGCCTGTTTATCCTGCTGGTCTGGTTCGGCACCCTCGACATGCGCCACCTGCTGCGCTCCGATGAAGGCCGCTACGCCGAGATTGCCCGCGAGATGTTCGCCACCGGCGACTGGGTGACGATCCGCTACCACGAACTCAAGTATTTCGAGAAGCCGCCCTTCCACCTGTGGGTGACCACGCTGGCCTACACGCTGTTTGGCGTGGGCGACTGGCAGGCGCGGCTGTGCGTGGCGCTGTCCGGCATCCTGGGGCTGGGCGTGTCGATGCTGGCCGCGGCACGCTGGTACGGCCGGCGCGTGGCGGTGCTGACCGGGCTGGTGCTGGTTTCCGCGCCGATGTGGAATGTCGCCGGCCACTTCAACTCGCTGGACATGACGCTGGCCGGCGCCATGGCGTGCGTGCTGGCCTTCATGCTGCTGGCGCAGCACCCGGATGCCACCCGCGCCGAACGCCGCAACTGGATGCTCGCCTGCTGGGCGGCGATGGGCGTGGCGGTGCTGGTCAAGGGACTGGTCGGGCTGGCGCTGCCGGGGCTGGTGCTGGTGGTCTACACGCTGGTGACGCGCGACTTCGGCCTGTGGCGCCGCCTGCATCTGCCGGGCGGCATTGTCGCGATGCTGGTGGTGACGGTGCCGTGGTTCTGGCTGGTGTCGGAGCGCAATCCGGAATTCCTGCGTTTCTTCTTTATCCACGAGCACTGGCAACGCTATACCTCGAACGTGCACCAGCGCGAAGGCGCGATCTGGTTCTTCGTGCCGCTGCTGCTGGCCGGTTTCCTGCCCTGGCTGGGCCTGGTTCCGCAAATGTGGAAGGCCGTGCGCGAGCGCGCAGGGGTCGCTCGCGGCACCTCGCCGCGGCCATTCCAGCCCGCCCTGCTGGCAGCGCTGTGGGCCGTGGCGATCTTTGTCTTCTTCAGCCTGTCTGGCTCCAAGCTGCCCGGCTATATCGTGCCGATCTTCCCGGCGCTGGCGCTGCTGGCCGGCGTGGCGCTGGACACGGTGACGGAACGCACGTGGCGCTGGCAGGTCAATGCCATGATCGCGCTGGGCGTGGCCGGGCTGCTGGCGTGCCCGTTTGTCGGCATGATGGACAAGCCCAGCACGCCCAATGTGGTCTATCGCGAATTCGCCATGTGGACCGGCATCGCCTTCGCGGTGATGCTGGCCGGCGCTCTGCTGGCGCACCGGCTGCTGCGAACGCGTGGGGTATTTCCCAGCGTGGTGGCCTATGCGCTGGCGATGTTCATCTGCTGCACGGTGGCGCTGCGCGGTCACGAAGCCATGGGCCGGCCCAGCTCCGGCGTGGACCTGGTGCCCGCCATCAATGCCGTGCTGACGCCGGACATGCCGCTGTACAGCGTGGGCATGCTGGACCACACGCTGCCGTTCTACCTGCGCCGCACCACCATCATGGTGGAGCACCCGGACGAGCTGGAATTCGGCATCGGCCAGGAACCGCAGAAGTGGATCCCGACCGTCGACGGCTTTATCGCCCGCTGGCAGGACGGCAAGCGCGCGGTAGCGATCATGTTGCCCGCGACCTACGACGCACTGGCTGCGCGCGGCGTGCCGATGCACCGGATCGCCGGTGACCGCCGCCGTGTGGCGGTCGCCAATTTCGCGCTGCCGGGCAACGGCCCGCAGACGCAACCCCCAGGACAGTAACCTGCAACTCCTGCAACTCCTGCACTACGCAGCACCATGACGCTTTCCACCTTCGCTTTCATCCTGACCGGCGTGCTGCTCAATGCGGCTGCGCAACTGTTGCTCAAGGCCGGCGTCAATGCCATCGGCGCCATCACGCTGGACCGCGGCACGCTGCTGGTAACCGCGCTGCGCGTGCTGACCCAATGGCCGGTGCTGGCCGGGCTGACGCTGTACGTGGTCAGCGTGGGGGTATGGATCGTGGGGCTGTCGCGCGTGGACGTGTCGATCGCCTACCCGATGCTGTCGCTCGGCTACGTGGTCAATGCGCTGGCCGCCTGGTGGCTGTTCGGCGAGATGATCGGCCCCTTGCGCGTGGCCGGCATCCTGCTGATACTGGCGGGCGTCTTCCTGATCGCCCGCTCATGACGCGCCTGCCCGCGCGCCGCCAGGTCCGACACCGACCGTTCTTCTTCGCTCTGCCATGACCGCATCTGCCCCTGAATTCCTGCCTTTTGTCCGGCCTGACATCGACGCCGCCGCCATTGCCGAAGTCGGCAAGGTGCTGGCCTCGGGCTGGATCACCTCCGGCCCGAAGATGCAGGCCTTCGAGGCCGCGCTGTCGGACCTGTTCGGCGGACGCCCGGTGCGCACCTTCGCCAATGGCTCGGCAACGATGGAAATCGCGCTGCGCATTGCCGATATCGGGCCGGGCGATGAGGTCATCACCACGCCGGTGACCTGGGTCGCCACCGCCAACGTAGTGCTGGCAGTGGGCGCGCGGCCGGTGTTCGTCGACATCGACCCGCGCACGCGCAATCTCGACCTCGATGCCGTCGAGGCCGCGATCACGCCGCGCACGCGCGCCATCATGCCGGTGTACCTGTCGGGGCTGCCGGTGGACATGGACCGCCTGTACGCCATTGCCAGCAAGCACGGGCTGCGCGTGATCGAGGATGCAGCGCAGGCGATCGACTCGCGCTGGCGCGGCCAGCGCATCGGCGCCTTTGGCGACCTGGTCAGCTTCAGCTTCCAGGCCAACAAGAACATCACCACCATCGAAGGCGGCTGCCTGGTGATGAACACGCCCGAAGAAGCCGTGCGCGCCGAGCGCCTGCGGCTGCAGGGCGTGATCCGCACCGGCATGGATGGCATGGATGTCGAAGAGCCCGGCGGCAAGTTCAACCTGACCGACGTCAACGCCGCGGTCGGCCTGGCGCAGCTGGGCAAGCTTGATGCCATCACCGCGCGCCGTGCTGAACTGGCCGAGACGTATTTCCGCTGTGCCGCCGACAGCGGCCTGGAAGCGCTGGGCATCGAGCTGCCGCAAGCGCTGGATGCACACGATGCCACCACCAACTGGCACATGTTCCAGGTGGTGCTGCCGACCGAGCGCCTGCAAGGCGGCCCGGCCCAGGCGCGCCAGCAGGTCATGGAGGTCATGCGCGAGCGCGGCATCGGCACCGGCGTGCACTATCCGCCCATTCATCTTTTCACCTACTACCGCTCGCTCGGCTGGCGCGAAGGCATGCTGCCGCATGCCGAACGCATCGGGCGCGGCATCGTCACGCTGCCGCTGTTCCCCGCGATGCAAGCCACCGATGTAGAGCGGGTCTGCGCAATCCTCAGCGAAACATGCAAACGTCTCTCCAAATGAGCCCGGTCGAAGTCTCGGTCGTCATTCCGGTCTACAACGAAGAAGACGGGCTGCAAGCCCTGTTCGACCGCCTCTATCCGGCGCTGGATGGCCTTGGCGAGTCGTACGAGATCATCTTCATCAATGACGGCAGCGTCGACCGCTCGGCGCAGATGCTGGCGGCGCAGTTCCACAAGCGCCCGGATGTGACCCGGGTGGTGCTGTTCGCCGGCAACTTCGGCCAGCATATGGCGATCCTGGCGGGCTTCGAGCATACCCGCGGCAAGATCGTGATCACGCTGGACGCTGACCTGCAGAACCCGCCGGAAGAAATCCCGCGCCTGGTCGAAGCCATGCGCGCCGGCCACGACTACGTGGGCACCATCCGCCGCCAGCGCAACGACACCGCGTTCCGCCGCTATGCCTCGCGCGCGATGAACCGGCTGCGCGAGCGCATCACCAAGATCCGCATGACGGACCAGGGCTGCATGCTGCGCGCGTATGACCGCAACGTGATCGACACAATCAATGCCTGCCGCGAGGTCAACACCTTCATCCCCGCGCTGGCCTACACCTTTGCTTCCAATCCGGTCGAGATCGAAGTCGGTCACGAACAGCGCCACGCAGGCGAATCCAAGTATTCGCTGTACCAGCTGATCCGCCTGAATTTCGACCTGGTGACCGGCTTCTCGATCGTGCCGCTGCAGTGGTTCTCGGCCATCGGCACGATCCTGTCGCTGTGTTCAGGCGTCCTGGTGGTGGTGCTGCTGGTCCGGCGCTTCCTGTTCGGTTCGGAAGTCCAGGGTGTGTTCACCCTGTTCGCCATGAACTTCTTCCTGATCGGCATCCTGCTGTTCGGCCTGGGCCTGCTGGGCGAGTACGTCGGCCGCATCTACCAGGAAGTGCGCGACCGCCCGCGCTACCGCATCAAGGCAGTGCTGGAAGCGGACCCGCAGCGTGTCAGGCCGGCTGCCGCAGGCGCGGAGCAATGATGCGCGCCGTCGTCTTTGGCTACCACAATGTCGGCGACCGCTGCCTGCGCGTGCTGCATGCGCGCGGCGTGGAGGTGGCGCTGGTGATCACGCACCGCGACCGCCCCGACGAGAACATCTGGTTCCGCCGCGTGGCCGACACCGCCGCCGAGCTGGGCATCCCCTTCATCTATGGCGAGGACCCTGCCGATCCCGCGATTGCCCAGGCTGTGCGCGACGCGCGCCCGGACGTCATCTTCTCGTTCTACTACCGCGCCATGATCCCGGCGGGCGTGCTGGCGCTGGCCCCCGGCGGCGCCTTCAACATGCACGGCTCGCTGCTGCCCAAGTACCGCGGCCGCGTGCCGGTGAACTGGGCGGTGCTGCGCGGCGAGACCGAGACCGGCGCCACGCTGCACGCCATGGAAGCCAAGCCTGACGCGGGCTATATCGTCGACCAGACCGCGGTGCCGATCCTGCCGGACGACACTGCCGGCGAAGTCTTCGAGAAAGTCACCGTTGCCGCCGAGCAGACGCTGTGGCGCGCCCTGCCCGCGATGATCGCCGGGCAGACGCCGCAACACCCCAACCGGCTGGCCGAGGGCAGCTACTTCTCCGGGCGCAAGCCGGAAGACGGCCGCATCGACTGGAGCCGCCCGGCCGCCGAGGTCTACAACCTCGTGCGCGCCGTCGCACCGCCCTATCCCGGCGCGTTCTCCGATCTCGCCGGGCACCGCTTCATTGTGGCGCAGGCGCGCCGGCCGCTGGCGGACCTTGCGCTGGCGCTGCCCGCCGGCACGGCGCCCGGCCTGCATGTGCACGAAGGGCAGATCATCGGCCTGTGCGGCGACGGCGGCCTGGTCATGGTCACCCGATTGCTGGCACAGGATGGCTCGGCACTCACGCCGCAAGCCTTCGCCAAACTTATCCATACCGAACAATCCAACGAGGAAAACCGATGAAAAAGGTCCTGATTCTTGGCGTCAACGGCTTCATCGGCCACCACCTGACGCGCCGCATCCTGGAAACCACGCCGTGGGAGGTCTACGGCATGGACATGTCGTCGGACCGCCTCGGCGACCTCG
>NZ_JBSVZB010000072.1:0-9331 GCF_054072015.1 Cupriavidus sp. CP313
CCATGAAGCAGCCATGGCGTTACCGTCATCTTTTCTGGGAATGCGGCATGCTCGGCCAGGCGCTCTATCTTGAAGCCGAAGCCATCGAAGAGCGCGCCACGGGGATCGGCTGCTTTTTCGATGATGAAATGCATGCCATGCTCGGAATCAAGGATCACTCCTGGCAAAGCCTGTATCACTTCACAGTCGGCGGCGCCATGGTCGATCAGCGCTTGTCGACGTCTGCACCGTATGAAATTCAACCTTGACAAGCAAATGGTGTTGCGACCAAGGAACGTGTCGCCTCCCTCCGCCGGCAGAAGTCGGCCATTAAGAGTCGTTCGCTGCTGCCTGCGTTTGGACATTTAGGCGACCGCTACGCCTTGACAGCGGACCTTCGGGCATTGGTCAGACTCGCTGTTAGAGTGACCCCGGCACCATTTCGGGAGCGCGCGATGTCTTTCAACAAAAGCCAGGACAGCCCTGGCGTAGCGTGGGCCGTTGATATGCAGGCCCATCTGCGTCGCGGGACGGGGAAGTCCCTCATATTTGAAAAAGTCCTCTCCGGCTTCTGGCCCAATTTTCTGAGAGCCGCTGGGGCGCTTGGAATTTTCGGACGTGGAGGACCCGCTTCGACTGAGCGGATTCATTCAGCGGCGTTCCTACATCCTCTGAAAGCGCCAGCCGAAGTCGGCAATCAGCTCGCTTTTGCGCGAATCTTGCCGACGCGGCATTTTCGACTTTTTCAACACAATGGGCCAGAAGCGGGAATGTTCCGCATCGTGAAAAAGCGATATATCCCGCTTGGTCAACATAGCCTGAACGAGCCCTCATTGGGTTAAGTGAAAATCCTGCCGTCTGCTCTTGCGTCAGCAACATTCGGCCATCATGAGAACTCCCGCAACCGCGGTAATTCCTCCCAGGATGCTGTTACCCGCTACGCCCGCCACGACGCCAAGTGCCCCGAGGGCACAGCCAAAGTCGTCCGATCTGATCACAGCCGCAGAGAGAGTCGCACCTGCGCCGGTGTTCAACCTCCTGATTCGATTTTTCAAGGCCGGAAGTACACCGCCATCATTTTTGAAATGCGCGTCGACAGATGTACGTGCGCTCGGTGGTGTGATTCCATCGACCACTTTGCGGAGTTTCTCCTCGCCGAGGCGGTCCGCGAGGTCGAGTGCGAAGCTAACATCGAGCCGATCCCAAGTTTCTTTGGACCTATCGAGAAGTCGAGTGTTCGTCTCCTCGTCTAGCTTTCCGTCTGCAAGTGCGGCGTTGGCGCTGAGGAGGTCCAAAACGGCGACCATCATTTTCGCTGCGCGATTATGCTCCTCGTCCGTCATCGAAATGGGACTAGCCATTTTCTGCTCCTTCAAAAAATATGCGCGCGAGCTCACCTTTTCTTTATTTGGCGATCTCTTGAAGGGAGCATAGAAGATGCGAAGACACGAAATCAAGCGCGCTTGTCAAGAGTATTTTTCAACTCTGGTGTAAAAGATTTTCAATAACAGATTTGAAACACATTTAACAGAATGCGAGTCGTACCAGAATGGGCGAAGTCGGCCCCCGCCCGCACGAGGCCGCGAAACTGGCTTAATATCAATCGGAAAGTTGTGGGTAATTAAAAGAATTCTCCGGCGCTTACTGTGCTTTACCTCATGTTTTCAGAAATGAAATATTTTTAACTTGGTTTAATGCTGCATAAAATATTCTAAATTCAAGACTAGATCAGGGGCGGTCGCCGCGCCGACCTCCATGTCGACAACGCACAGGACTGGAGCACGGAGTACCTGGGCACGCTGCTTTCGTCCGGCACGTCGCTCGTGGTGGTAGTGGGGGGACGCATATTCAAGGACAAGGGAAGGAGTGTCGACGCCATCCGGAATGGCCGTCGACGACTTGTCAGCCACCCCAAAGATCTAGCGATCGCTACACTCGGAAAGCCGACATTCCACCTTCGCAAGCCGAAATGGCGGGAATGGGTCGGGTACGGCCGACCGGCGCTCGCAAGGCGGATCTCAGGATCGATCACAGTTTCCGGCTGCAGATCCTGCCGTTCGTCCGCGCGCACGAAGGGGCATTCCCACGTCGGCTCGACCTGGACAGCGGACCTTGGCCTGTCATCCACGCTTGTTAGGTCATCGGTCCGTTCGGACATAGGGAAGACCGAGGGTGGGCTCGGAAAATGGGGCGCCGTGGTGAAGAGACTCAATGACCGGCAACCTGGCCGCCATCGACATGCAGAATTTCGCCTGTCACGAACGGCGCTGAATCCAGATACAGCATCGCTTCGACGATGTCACTCATTTCGCCCATGCGGCCCATTGGATGCAAAGCGCCGAATTTCGCGTACAAGTCCGGGGGGAACATTGGAGTTTTGATCATTCCCGGTGCGACCGCATTCACGCGGATGCCGCGCTTCGCATATTCGATCGCAAGCGCGCGAGTGACCGCCGCGAGTCCGCCCTTCGTCAGCGACGCCATAGCCGCCGGCAAGGCTTCCAACGCGTGGTCGACGAGGCTCGCCGTGACGTTGATGATGTGGCCGCTCGATTGCTTCTCCATTTGAGCCAGCGCGAGCTGTGTGACATAGAAAAAGCCCGCGAGGTTCACGTTGATCAATGCCGCGAAATCTTCGGCCGTGTATTCGACGAAAGGCTTCGCGATGAAAATGCCGGCATTGTTCACTAGCGTGTCAACGCGCCCGAAGCGTTCGACTGCTTCATCGATCACACGGCGCGCGGTGGCGGGATCGCCGATATTCCCTGCCACGGCCAACAGGTCGGCGTCGTCGGTCTGTTTGATGGAGCGGGCCGTTGCGACAACGTGGTGCCCCCGGCTGCGAAATGCTTTGACCGCCTCCGCTCCCATGCCTTGCGAAGCGCCGGTGATGACAATGACCTTCTGTTGGTTGCTCATGCTCACCTCCTCCAGGTTCAGGTTGACGCGGTGCAGTCCCAGGCTCAAAGAACTTCCAAACGGATCAGCAAGCGTCGGTCCGGCTATGTGCAGTCGTCGCCGATAGATGTTCCTGTTCAATGATGGGACGAGCGTATACATGTGGTACGCGTTGGCTCCGAGTTAGTCCAGTGGCGCCACCTGTAGACGGATACTTTTTTAAGGTGCGAGCATTCGAAGACATTGGGCGTGACGATGCCCGCATGTCCTCCAGTTCTGTCAGGTTCGAAGGCAGCCATTTACTCTGCGCCAGGCCGAACGGCCGGTTCGGGACTCCGGCCCTCCGCCTCCCGCGGTCGAGAGACGGCTCTTCGGACGACTCTGCCCTTCAGCCGCGCTCAGCCGGATGGCTCAGTCGGGTCGATCAGCGACCACTGGCAGAGGCGCAGACTGGTTTCCCTTCACCCGAAAGGAGACCATCATGGAAACCACCGCTCTCGACCAAACGCGTCACGTTCCATGGAACAAAGGGAGGCTGACGGGCCAAAAGCCTCCACTGAAGTTGAACGAGATATGGGCGATACGAACTCGGCTTCAGCTTACGACGAATGTTCGCGAACTGGCGATGTTCAACCTTGCCATTGACAGCAAGCTCCGAGCGTGCGATCTGACCCGCCTGCGCGTGCAAGACATCTGCGTGGTCAACCAGGTTGGCACTCGCGCAACGGTCATGCAGCAGAAAACTCAGCGGCCAGTGGAGTTCGAGATTACCGAACAAACTCGCCAAAGCGTTCAGTGTTGGATTCATGCTCGCGGACTCAAGCTGGGCAACTATCTCTTTCCGAGTCGCTTGCACGCATCGCCGCACCTGTCAACGCGACAGTACGCGAGGATCGTTCATCGCTGGGTCGCCTCCATTGGCCTTGACGATTCAGCTTACGGAACGCATTCCATCCGGCGCACCAAACCATCGCTGATCTACCGGCGCACGAAGAATCTGCGAGCCGTTCAACTGCTTCTTGGGCATACCAAACTTGAGAGCACGGTGCGCTACCTTGGCATTGAAGTGGACGACGCGCTCGAAATGGCAGAGCAGACCGAAGTGTAGTTAGGGAGCGTGGCCGGCTTGCGGTCGCTTGCCGGCCATCTACGGACGCTAGCCGACGGCTCAAACGCAGACATTCGAACGCCGGCTCCGCCGAGATCACGGACAGTCGTGCATGGATTATGTCGAGCGCGTTGTCGGCCGAAGCGAACTTCCCGTTTGAGGGGCTGTGCATTGGTCACACGATATAATCTCCCAAAAAATAAAAGGGAGTGAACAGTGAAGCCATCAGGCCTAATCCTTGTCGGCGCGGTATGGCTTGCCGGCTGCGCCGGCGCGCCGGTGCCCAGCCCGTCGGAACCTCCAGTCGGGACGGTTACCATCGTGGATGACCTAGCGGAAAGAAAGGCAGCCTTGAAGCGCCTACAGGCCATTGCTAGCGCTCAGCCACAGCCCGAGCCATCGGCTTCCGAGCGGACCAAGATGGCGAAGGAGTATGCGAACCGGCTACGCAAACGAATCCGGCCCTTCATCATCTATCCCGATGCTGACTCCCTGGAGGACAACCCAACGGCTGTAGTAACCGTGCAGCTTGGCTCCGATGGAGCCGTAATCAGTGCTTTGCTGACCAAGGCGAGCGGCAATGCGAAATGGGATTCGACGGTCCTGGCGGCTGTCCGCAATGCTTCTCCCCTGCCGGTCCTATCTCTTCCGCGTGATAGGCAGTTCACCATCACGTTCCGCCCGCTGGAATAGAAGCCATGCGCACGTCTGCGATGGCTTCCGTGGTCACCGGCGTCGTTCTCCTGGGGGGCAGGTTTTGGCATGGGCTCTACCTGCAGACGTAACGCTCAGTCTGGAAGACCCGGCCACACACGCTACTACCCAGTGTACGTTGGCTCCGCTCCAATACCCGCGTGGGCTGCGCGCCGTTGGTGCACAAGGTACAGTGGTCATCGAACTCCGGCTCTCTGCCCGCGGTAAGGTGATTCACACCGCCGTGCAAGAAAGCTCTGGCATTGAGCCGCTCGATATGGAAGCAATGCGCCAGGTCCGGGCTGCCCGCTGTCAAGGCCTGACTGAGCCGGCTACCGGTGCCTTGTTAGCTGGTTCGGTGTTTCCCCGCCTGCGATTTACCTTGCCGTCGGCAGCACCGGTTACACAAGCCGGCGCGCCTGGCTCCGCAGAGTCGCCCCCGCATTACAACGCGGCGCTATCGGCATTTATTCGCGCGACTCCTTACTACCTGCTGAAGCTCAAGGAACTGGACAAGCTTGAAGAGGCATTGCCCGACGTCATTCAGTCCGTGCCCAAGCCGGCAGTCTTCGCTTGCCTGCGCCGCAAGCTGACTGTCGACGTGGTGGAGGAGGTCGTCCGCCCAGCGTATGCTCGAACCTTGCCGGATGACGTGGCTCTCCTTCAAGACCTGACTGAGTTGCTGAACTCAGGGTTCGGCGTCAAATCCATGGGACAGGCAGAGCAAGGTAAGGACTTCGATCTGGATCTATTTACGCCGGCGGAGATTCAGCAAGCCGAACGCCTCCTGTCCAAACCGGCCGTCGCACGCTTCATGGCCTCAAAGATGTTCGAAAGAATCAAGGTCGAAGCGCACCCATTCTATTTGCGACTGCTTGCAGATACGCGTGCTGCTTGTATCCGGGAACTAGCGCCGGCCAATTTTGACAAGTCGCGGCTTTTTAAGCAGTCGTAGACGGCAAATCCACTAAAGACATGCAGCTCATGGAGAAAGGAACGCACCACCGCTTGGCGACCCTCGCCCTGACGGCAACGCTACTCGTCGCTTGCGCCGCGAGGCAATCTGAGTCCGTGCTCGATCCGGACGTCGCAAACATTGCGACCGCCTTCTTTGCCGAGAAGGTCCGGTCGAACCTGGCGCACCGCTACTGGGAGTCCGAGCAGCCTGGCAAGTGGGCAGTCGGCTGTGTCAGCGGGTTGGAAGCCCAGGAAATTGGTAGCAAACTCGGCTCCGCGCTTCGGCTTGACATGACAACCGAAGAGTTACGCCAGGCCCGCGATTTTCTGGCTACGCCTACTGGCCGGCTTTACATGGAGCGTGCGGTTTACGAAGTTCCGCGCGCCGCGATGAGCGAGAGTCAAGCCGCAGACTTGAAAGCGTTCTCCAAGACTGGCGCCGCGCTCACGCTCTTGAACCCGCAGTCAACAGCACGCTACACCGATGCATTTGATTTAGTTGTGGCGAAGGACCTCGAGGACTGCAGAAGAAGATACCAAAATTCGCGGGTGACGCATTCGGAAGTACCTCCCCCTGTTGTTGAACGCAATCTCGGTGAGATTCCTTGCACCCCTCCACGGCCTGTCTATCCATCGGACGCCCGAATGAAGCAACAGTCCGGAAAGACAGTTGTGAAACTCTGGGCGAACACGAAGGGGATCGTCTATCTAACGCTTGTTACAGAATCGTCCGGCGTCCCGTCCTTAGATAAAGCCGCTGAAAATGCAGTGCAGGGGATGAGATGTCGGCCATTCGTCGACAACGGAAAGCCAGTGCGCGTAACGGCGCAGCAGCCGATCAGCTTCGAGTTGAACTGACAGAAGGGACACAACGCATGGAGACGAGCGTACTTCGCGGAAGGGTAATCACTGGTAGTCGGGGCCCCGCTTTCTTGCCGCCTGCGCTGCTAAGCCAGTATCTGAGGTTAATCAGTCAACGATTGCGACGTGGTTAATTCTCGACAAGTAAATGACCCCTGTAGCATGGAAGCGGCCGGTTCGCTGGGGCCCGACCCATCGTCCGCTGAGGGTCGGGAACGGCCTGAAGCACGTCGCACCAGCGGCAAGGCCACTTTTACGGGCGTGATGTCACTGGTTATTGGCCCGATCAGGCCAAACTGAAGGAGCTGGGGTACGCCGCGGTCGAGATCGCCATGCCGCGTCCTATTTTTCCCGAAATCGCGAGGCGTCAATCCTGATCAAGGAATTTACTCGTTCGCTGATGGCTGCTGATTCGCCAGCACGGTCACTCGGTCAAGCATATGTCGTCGGGACTTCTCGCCCCTTACCGGGGCCTGGACGGTGTTGCGCACGGTTCCGGCCGGAGACCTGACCTGCCGGCCTTTGAAAGGGGTGCCAACATCCAGGCTGAGTTGCCGCGCCTGGACAAGGTATCGATTTGCCAGTCGGGGGGTACGGTACTGTCAGGGCCAGCAAGAAGCACAGACTGGCCGGGGATCCACTCAACCGGGATTGGTGGCGTCCTCATTGGAATGGCCATCCCTGACAACAGCGTCCGACGTGGCCTGGCCCTCATTGACGAGGTAGCGGCGGCGCTGCAGATACCCGTCGCGCATGAAGCTGTATTTGTCCAGCGCAGCAAGCGAGATCAGGTCCGTCGCCGGCAGCAAGTTGGTCCGCGTATCGACGAAACTCACCCCATACAGGCCAAAGCTGGCCCCCGGATCAAGATACGTGGCAGGTGATAGCGCCGCGTTCACGACCACGCCGGCGCCATCGCGGACAGAACTCGGGCCCAGCACAGGCAGGACGAGGTAAGGTCCGGATGGCACACCCCAGGCGCCGAGAGTTAAACCGAAGTCGGTGTTATGCGTAGAGATTCCAGCGGGTGTGGCGATATCGATCAGCCCACCGATCCCCAGCACCGAATTCACCGCGAGCCGCATACCGGTCTCCGCCGCCGCGCCCCCCCTGCCCTGCAAGAGGTTGTTCACCAGGTTAGAAACCTCGCCTAAATTCGAGAAGAAGTTCTTGACAGCGGTTCGCACTGGGCTTGGCACAGCCTCCCGATACCCTTTGGCAACAGGCGTCGCCACGTACCGATCAATCGTCTGGTTGGCTGAAAACACCGCTCGGTTTACGGGCTCGATAGGATCGGATGGTGTCGCCTGTGGACCGCTTGCGCAGCCAGCGGCAAGAAGCGCAAAGACCAGAGCCGACACAGCGCGGTGAAAACGCGAACGCGTGCAGTCAAGACAGGCCGCGCCAGAGACATATAGGACCACGGTATCTCCGAGGGGAAGGCTTTTTTCCATGTGCCGAGCAATGTTCCAGCCTGAGCAACGCGTTTGTGCGTCGCCTTTCGGCGCACTACATATTTGTGGTCGACGGTATCGGCTTGTGGCCGTTTGATTCTCCATATGATTTCGGAGAGGCCTGTTTCGCAGCGAGAGCTGAAGCGAACTGGCATCAAAACAGGGGAACGTCGGCCTACGAACCAATTTAGGGTGTACCCAGCGCAGTCGCAATTAGACTTTGGTGTAGGTATGTCACACCATTCCTTCCCGCGGACACGAAGGTACCGCCGATACCGTCGCGCAATGGATCGCCGCGACATCGTCGGCCTAAGCCGGTATCACGGGGCGCCACTACCGTCTATCGGGCACGCGGCTCTAGGTATCGAGCCCATGCACGGAAGCAACATGTCCATACCCTCTGAGCAGCCGCCTGCTCCGCTCAAGGCACCGATTCGGAGATGCATGGTCGCGGCGGGCTGCTAAGGAGCCGCCGCATCGCGCTGGGAACCTGTCTATCTGTGGGTGCGAAGGCGGTGCCGTGGTCCGGTCGGCTTCGCGGCAGGCTTCACTAACTCAGTGGCGCGTCACGACAGAAAGCGCCCGCCCAAGCGAAGGACGACGTTAAACGTGCTGTTTCAGTTCCCTATGATGCGCATGACCAAGGCGTCATACTGCACCATCAATGCCTCGTAGGTGCCATCTCGGAGCTTTGTTGCTCGGATCCACAAGTTCGGTGGTGGCCAGGGCAGAACATCCGCTTCGAGATGGTCGAAGGCAGGAACAATCCGTAGTCGGGAAGCGCCGACCGCAGGCCGGCCGGTGTAGGTCGCTTGTCGGCCACTAGGAGTCCGGCCACGGTCAGGGATCCAACTACCGCTCTCAAAGCTCAAACGGACAATGCGCTACCCACGGCGCAAGTGGCCAGGTGATCGAAGTCCGGCTTGCATGTCCATGGCGGCGAGAAGATGCTGGCGGCCCTTATCAAGAATTTCATCCGCGAGCTTCGGGTCGACGTCGGCAACAGCACGCGAAAGCAGCATCGTGCCAACCATCTCGCTGAACAACGTGATCGCCTTCTTGCGGCTACCTTCTCTAATCCCATCCGTCTCTTCGATGACTCTGCTGAATCGGTCGAGATTCTCCGCGAGACCTTCTGCGTAAGCGCCGCACGCCGCGTCACCCAGCCGACGGGCGTCGCCGACAAAACCCGATAAGGGGCAACCCGCATCGATACTCGCGCGATGCGCGGGGGACAGATACTTTGGCGGCAACAGCCGGCCCTACCGGTTAGACTGCCTCACCGCTTCTCTTCAGTTGTATCTAGCGCGAATTCCCTGAGCAGCGTCTCGCGGCTAGCTTCCAGTATCTCTTGCCCGAACGCGGGATCGGCGCTCGCAAC
>NZ_JBSVZB010000073.1:0-5692 GCF_054072015.1 Cupriavidus sp. CP313
TCATCGCACTGTGCCAATGTTCTTGCAGCAGGCACCAGATGTGTGAGTAGCGCCCCCATGACGGATCACCATTGCTCGATATCGTACGCTGGGGCCGGCTTGCTGTAGTCGACGGACGCCTCAGTGGGTTTCACCGGTGTGCTTTCGCTCTGCCGAACTTGAGAATTCTCTTGCCGATAATTTCTTGGCGCCGGATCCTATAAGACATTGCCTCGGCGGCTTGCGCACCACAGGGCGTTGGGATGCCGACAGCCGTTCCAGTGCATCGCCGCGAGCAGCCACGCCGCAGCGTTGATCTGCGCGGCTGCCACCTTGATGGCAGGCTTGTCCGGATCGAAACATAGAACGGCGCGACGAATCATTCGCCGTTGGCGACGCGGCACGTTTGCCCACGCCCGGCGCAGTAATAATCTCGTCAAATGCTCGCTGTCGTGTAGCAACTCACGGGAGTCGCCGCCGACCATCACCTCGGAGGTCCAGGCATTCAAGGCAAGGGCCTGACCGCGCCCGCTGTTGGCGATTGGCGCTGGGAGGCCCAGGAGCTGCCGCCAGTGGCGGATGAGTTCATCGCGCTCATTCGTTGGCAGCGGCTGAAAAGCTGCAGCTCGCCGTTTGCGCGGTATCCGCACGTACGCGCGGGTGGGCTCGGACAGCTCCAGCACAAGGATCGACAAGGCCATGGTCTCTACCTCCAGTCGTACGGTCTGATGCGCGGCAACGTACCCGGACTCTCGCACTACTCGCGGCCTCCGCTTTCCGGTGTGCCGCCCAGCGTCGCGAAATGGTAGATCTGCTTGGCGGACTAACACTTGCCCCTGCGCATCGCGTCTGGATTTCGACGCAGAGCTCGAAAAGCGGATGAGCGAGATGACGCTGTCGCGGCAGCCAATCGGTCAGGACCTCCCTCACGATTTCCTCGACCGTCGCTGCTAGACGCGTATTTCCCACTTTGGGGCCCCGGTCATAAGGTATCAACGCGCTCGCCACAGGATCCGCGAGGAAGCGCCGGCGCAAGCGATAAACCGTAGACCAATGGATCCCAAGCAATTCGCCAGCCTTCTCAGCTTGCTTACGCGAGAGCGGACCCGTCCCATGCGGACGTAAGACCCTCACAATAGCCAGCTCGCGCTCCGTTGCAATCCTCGCCGCCATGTTCAAGTCCGCAGTCTTACGCACCCGAGGCGATTTACTGAGCGGAGGAACGGGGTTGGCGGAATCAGTGGACCGGCGCGGTATCCGCACGTTCGTCGGCATGCGCTCGGTCAGCTCCGGCACAAGGATCGGCAAGACCATGGTCTATACCTCCAGTTGTACGGTCTGTTGCGCGGCAACGTACCCCGACTCCCGCACTGCTCGCTCCCAATGCGGCGAATCTAGTACCAATCCTGCACTGTCCCACGTGGGCCCGTTCAGTAGCACCGACTCGACGGCGCGAGTAAAATAATCCATGTGCAACTCAACCGGTCCAGCCAGTTGCGCGACCGCGTGGGCGTTCACGAAGCTATTCCACAGCGCCGCTGCCGATTGCTCCAGTCTTAAGCCGGCGGCGTACGCGTCGGGATAGAAGAAGGCAGTGAAGGAGCTCCCGGTGTCCTCTGGATAGCGAGTCAGATCGTAACTAGCCAGGCAGGTTGCTGCTTCGACTGCGCCGGTAATGCCTCTGAAGTGCATTTGCTCAATCATGAAGCGAGCGACGATTTGCTCGTCACCGGAAAGCTGATATTGCGCCTTCTGCTCCATCAGCTGCGGCTGCCCTACCAGAAAGGTGATCAGGCGCACGCCGTGGTGGGCGAGCTGATCATGAACGTCGCGCAGCCATTCCAGCGCATGCTTGGACAGCCGCTGCGCTTCGTCGCAAAAGAGGACCACAATGTGGCCCGAGCGCATTTGCAATTGCTCGTTAAGTCGACGCATCAAAGCGAAGCGTTTGTCGGCAATGGTCTTGGGTTGTGGATCCCTGACACCAGCGGCACTCAACAATGCACTGAAGAAGGAGCCCTCGTAGTCGCTGTTGAGGAACGCTAATTCTGCGAATGGCGCCCACTATTTCTGCGAGCGTGACGTGTGATGATCTGCGTCTTACCGATGTTCGAGTCTCCGTGCAGCAACAGGCATGGCATCCGCTCCCGCTCGGGTGTCTGGAGAAGTCGTTCGAGAATCTCCAGCGCCTGCGTGGCACGCGGGTAATCGATCCATCGGTTACGGGCCAGTCCCCGAATTCTTACATTGTCATCGCACTGTGCCAATGCTCTTGCAGCAGGCAGCAGATGGGTGAGTAGCGTAGCCATTACCGATCACCATTGCTCGACGTCGAACGCTGCCGCAGGCTTGCTGTAGTCGATGGACGCCTCAGGGGCCTCCGATGCGCTTTTGCTCGTGCTAGTCGGAGCAGTCTCTTGCCGGAAGTTCCGAGGGACCAGGTCTTTCAAGACGGTGCCGCGACGGTTTGCGCCGAACGTTTTCCCTCTTGCGCGCGCAACGATGCGTCGCTGTTCATCGATGGCCGCGAACAGCATGGCTTCGCTGACGTACTTCTGTCCCTGGGCACGCAAATGCCGAAGCACACTGCGTTGCTCCCATAACGAGACGCGGCCTCGCCGCAGGTCCGCAAAGGTCGCCTCGAGGTACTGCTTGCCATCAACACTGACGAAGATTCTGGAGAGGTCTTCAGGGTGAAATCTTGTGATGACCTTCTGCTTAGTTGCCCGCCACGCAGAAAATATCGGGTGCCAGTACCGAAGGTAGAACAGCGTGAGCCCGTCGGCCTGTATCGTTCGGTAGCTCATCGGCAAGAATTGAATGAGGAAGCGCAATGCCTCGGACGCCATGTCCGGAAGCAAACGCGGTGGCGTCGCGCCGCCGATCGTCGCCCACATGGAGTAAGGAGTGGCGCCGAGCAGGCCCCGGTGCGCATTGTGGTGATAGCGCTGCGCGATTTCCAGGACCAGCCACCGCTCGAACTCGCGGATAGTCAGGACCGCCTCCCTTTCCGGCGGCCTTGCCTTGCGCCCTTTGGGCGTGGATCCCGTCGACCCCGGCAAGCTGTGGACGCGTTCCATGATGGTCCGGTTCAGTCGCTCAATATGTCCGCCAAAGTATGGGCGGCCGACGGGACGGTACATCAACTCCACACCATACTGGCTACACCCAGAACGCAGCGCCCTGCTTTTGAACTCGGCAGCATTATCTAGATGGAGTACCTTTGGGATGCCGTGCATCGGCCAATCGGCACTAACTTCGAGGCCAGCGAGCCAGTCCGCCTTGGGAAGCACGACGCGAGTCACAAGCAAGGCGACCGTTGCCGCATTTGGGCGGTCCATGCTGACATACATTCCCACGACGCATCGCGTGGCAACGTCAACGGCCAGGCTTAGCCATGGCCTACCGATGGGTCGCCGATATAGCTCATCCACCAGGATCACATCAGCCAGCGTGTGATCGACCTGGACGATGTCCATCGGAAAGCGCGCCACGAAGTGGCCGGGCGGAGTTGCGGCGGCCGGCAACGCCGCTTGCTGTAGCGCCTCCTCTTTCCGATGAGCTGCCCAGCGCCGCGCGATGGTTGTCCTGCTTGGTGCGGTGACGCCCGCCGCTGCACAGCGTTTCCGGATCTCAACGACAAGTTCAAACAGCGGGTGCGCCAGATGGCGCTGCCGAGGCGGCCATGCGGTAAGCACATCATTCACAATGCTTTCGACTTGCGGCTGCAATCGCCCCCTTCCGGATCGAGGTCCGCGGCCATATGGGCTCAGCGCGCTTGCGACAGGATCGGCAAGGAATCGCTGCCGCAGGCGATAGACCGTGGACCGATGCATTCCAAGCAGTTTGCCAGCGTACTCGGCTTGCTCGCGCGACAGCGGTCCCCTTCCAAGAGGACGCAGGACTCGCGCAATCGCAAGTTCTCGCTCCGTGGGCTCAGTCATAGAGATATGCGGAACTAACCTCCAACCCACAGTAGTCGAATAACCGGTCCGCAACGCCACAGTCGCGGAATTTGTGCTCGTCCTCGGGAAAGGCCGTTGCATCTACGCCACGGAGGAAACTGCCTTACGCTCACATATTATCCTGATAAATCAACCAATTAGGACAATGTGATTGCTCGCACATATAACGGGTGCCGCTCGCAGAATTAACGTTCCTCAACACGCGATGCCTCGCCGGCGCCACTGCGCCTGACATTGGAGCCCGTATCGGACGGAATTCGTGTGCAGTTCGTTAAGCGTCGAGGCCCGCAGCAGGAATCGCCGCTTAACGTAGCCCTGCAGCCTTCCCCCATTCTGTTGTATCGCCATGCTGCGCCTGTGGATCTGCCTGCGCCTGTCGTCCCTGCCCCTCGAAGTATTCCGACCGAACTGGTCCACAGAGCTAGCGGTTGCTGTCCTGGACAGGGAGCGCGTGCATATGGCGTCGCCGCTGGCCATTGCGGCCGGCGTGAAGCCGGCAATGCGCCGCGGCGGCGTGCAAACGATCGCACCGCAGACCATTCTCTTTGACCGCGATGGTTGCGCAGAACTGGCGGCGCTCGAGCGGGTCACGATGGCGATGCTGCAGTTCTCGCCCAATGTCGCTGCGTCCGAGGAGGCGGCGGTGCTTGTCGACATCAGCAGCACGCTGCGACTATTCGGCGGCGTCCGCAAGCTGCGGCAACGGATGCTGGCGGCCGTCAGGGCAATGGGGTTTAGCCCTGTCGCGGGATGCGCACCAACCGCCGAAGGCGCTTGGCTGCTTGCGCGCTCTGGCGGCGGAGCGGCACTAAGTATGCCCACATTGGTGCGAACGCTGGTCGGCATGCCCGTTGCGATCCTGCCGGCGGCGCGGCCGTTTGATGAGTGGCTGGACGGACTCGGCTGTCGGACGCTAGGAGACCTGCGCCGGCTGCCGCGCGCAGGCCTGCAGCGCCGATGCGGCGCCGCCATCCTTGAGGCGTTGGATCGCGCCCATGGGGAAGCACCTGAAGTCTTCGAATGGGTCGAAGCCCCACCATCGTTTGACGCCGCGGAGGATCTTCCGGACAGGATTGAGAGCGCTGAGGCCGCCCTCGCCTACCTTCGCGGCTTGCTGGTACAGATGGTCGGCTGGCTAACCGCCCGGCACCTGGCCATCAAGCGGTTTGCGGTCGAACTTCGCCACGAGCGCGGCCGCGCTGCCCTCGCACCAACGAAGATTGAGATTGCGCTGGCCGAGCCCAACTGGCATGAAGAGCATTTGGTTCGCCTGCTCAAAGAGCGTCTGGCGCGGCTGACTGTCGAGGCGCCGATGATCGCCGTCGCGGTGTCTGCCATCGAGACCGAGCCGGTGGCACCGCCCAGCGATTCATTGTTTCCAGAACCGGGCGGCACGCCGGCGGATCATGCACGCCTGCTTGAGTTGCTGGTGGCACGCCTCGGTGCAGACAATGTCCGCCAGCCGTGCTTGCGTGCCGACTACCGCCCAGAAGTCGCCAACAGCTGGCAGCCGGCCACTAACAAGCCGCCCAGCGCAACGTTGCCCCCTGGATTTGCCCCCGTGTCCCCGGACACGGTCACACCCTTAGGTTGATAAGGCCATCGCACGCCTGAACTCCCGCGGCGAGCGGTAATTTAGGGCGCTATGGGGGTGCTGCTCGTTGTAATGCTCAAAGGCGATGGCCAGATTGCGAACCGCCGTCTCGGCATCAGGCTTGGGCATGAAGGCGACGTAGTCGCGCTTCATG
>NZ_JBSVZB010000074.1:0-3682 GCF_054072015.1 Cupriavidus sp. CP313
TCGCCCTGTCAACTTCTGCATCCACCCCGCTGGTCGTCCCATAAACACCTCCTTGATTAAAGGTGTTGCGACGACCAGTTGATTTCGCCCAGGACACCTCAGGCTTTGTCACGTTGGGGGGCCGGTCGCGTAAGATGGAGCGATGAAGAACTCGCTCTATCACGGCCACCGGTTTCCGGCAGCGATCATCAGTTGCGCGGTGCGCTGGTACTTCCGGTTCAACCTGAGCCTGCGCGATATCGAGGAGCTGCCGTTCGAGCGCGGTGTCGCCGTGACCTACGAGACCATCCGCCGCTGGTGCGATAAATTTGGCGCGCGCTTCGCCCATCGTGTGAAAGTCGCATGGCGCAAGCCAGGCAGCACCTGGCATCTCGACGAGATGTTCGTGACGCTGCGCGGTGAGCCCTACCTGCTATGGCGGGCGGTCGACGAGCATGGCGCCGAACTCACTGAAGCGGCCCAAAATCCGTCAACCGCTTCCTGAGCAGGGGCACGCTCGCCGCTGCCTTGTCTCGCTATTGGCAAGTTGACAAAACCGCGCGGAGGCGGTCGCTGGGGACGCCGTCAGGGCACGACAAGGTGGGGCAAAGCATGACGGCAGTTGCACGTTGGTAGCCGGCAGCCTAGATGAGGGTGGCTTCCCTCACGATATGTCTCGGGAGACGACGGCCTCAACGGTCCCTACAGAGCAATTTGCATCACGGTGCCGCCGGTCGAATTGGCCGGTGAGAATTCCTGCGAGCAAAACACATCAGGGCGTACTTCTGACGTGCCGATTGGCGCGAAGCCGAAGCGCGAAAAATACGCGGCTGCGGACGCGGTACGCACTACCATCGACTCAACACCCCTCTGGCGGGCATCTGCCACAATGGCGGACAGGAGCAGTTCTCCAAGTCCCGCAGACCTCGCATGCTCCGCAACCGCCAATCCTCGCAGAAGGCCAATTGTTCCATAATGTTCGACTCCCACGCAGCCGAGAAGCCCTGAGTTATCCCGCGTTACCAGATACTGCTCAATATGTTCGCCGACGCCCTCGACGTGTAGGGCGCAGGAACGCAGGAGTGCCTCAACCTCAGGCAGGTCCTCGCTGGTTGCAAAGTGGGGGCGCATGAGACTCTCCTTCACGCCATGCTCGTCCCCTCATCGTACTGTTGTCGTCGGGCTCTCGCGCGTAGGGATTCTTCGTAGGTGAATTTGCTTATTCTGCGCGAGCCGGGAAATGCGTGGGGTGAGTGGCACCTGAAGGCAGGCGAGCGAGTCGGCTCGCATTGCGTCACGCGCGAATACGTTCGAAGATGTACCGGCGTCGGCCACGATGCAATGGAAGAGCTCTGGCACAGGACGGACTGAGTTCCCGGATTATTCCCAGGCGAGAGTAGCGTCTTTCATCAGGTGACCGGCGAGGATATAGTCACCATGCTTGATAGCCAGAGCTTCTAGTTCCGACAGGGCAGGCTCTGGAAGTAAAGTCAGGTCGAATACGCAATACAGATGCCGCTGCCTGAATGTGGTTTTTGGCTCCCTTAAGCCGCGCAATAGGGCTTCCGGCGAGCGCACCGCAATATGCTCAATGCTTCTAAATTGCACGTTTACGCCATGTTCCTGCCCGAGTCTCCCCAGTTCGATGGCGTCTTCCCAGCCAGTCTCATAGTCGAGGTCTACCGTGCCCTTGGCCCACGTTCTAATACATTCGATTGCATTGGCTCGACTGTGTGCGACGTAGACGGTCATGGCGAACCTCGTCGGTGGCTTAACGGTGCAAAAAATATAACGGGTAAACCACAGTCGGGCAACCGGGAACTCATCCCATAGATGTGCGCTCCTGCAGCGGATTGGTGGGATGTGCTCGGCAGGCGCCCGGTTGCGAGTCCACTATGACCCCATGGCTGGGCGGCACGCCATCGTCGACAAGCGGTTGAGGCGCCCTAGACTGATAGTTGTCGATGCGACTGTTGTTCGGCCGGCATCGCAGTGACTATCTGGCTCAACAAGGGTTTATGATGCCCAAGTTCGCTGACTTGGTAAGCCTGCTAGAAATTTCCGCTGTCGTGCTGGTGGTTTTGGGGCTTGCGCTGGTCGCAATACTTGTGCTTACTCAGATGCCTGGCCACTCACACAGCGGCCCGTTGCCGACATTGTCGACGGAGGAACAGGCTCTCTCGGCACGACTGCGAGAACATGTCAGGCACCTGGCCACGACGGAGCACAATGTCCAGAAGTACACGGAACTTGAAGCGGCCGCCCAGTATATTGAGAACACCCTGGCGGCTGAAGGCTACGTCGTCAGTCGACAGGAGTATGAGACCCTCGGAAGGAAAGTTCGCAACCTGATTGTCACGGTCCCGAGCCAGACTCAGTCCGGAAAGAACGTAATCATAGTTGGAGCGCACTATGACTCGGCGATTGGGTCGCCAGGCGCTAACGACAATGGAACGGGTGTGGCAAGTATTCTTGAGCTGGCCAAGCGTTTGAAAGACGCTGGAGCAACAGCTCAATCAGACATTGTGTTTGCGCTGTACACAAACGAAGAGGAACCGTACTTCCGGACGAATCTCATGGGTAGCAGCTTGCATGCTCGGTCGCTTAAGGAAAAGGGAGCAAACGTAATAGCGATGTTCTCACTGGAGACCATGGGGTACTACTCCGACGTCAAGGGCTCGCAAAAATATCCCGGCCCGCTGAAAGCATTCTATCCGGAACGGGGGAATTTCATCGGCTTTGTGGGCAACGTAAGGTCTCTGGGTCTAGTGCGCAAAGTTACGGGCTCTTTCCGGCAGCATGCGGCCTTCCCGGCGGAAGGGATCGCTGGCCCACGGGCGATTCCCGGCATCGATTGGTCAGACCATGCACCGTTCATGGACCAGGGCTACCCATGTTTGATGGTGACCGATACCGCCCTATACAGGTACCCTTACTATCACGGCGCGCAAGACACCATCGACAAAATTGACTTCGACAAGCTGGCGCGCGTGGTTGTCGGTCTTGAGGCGGTCGTGCGAGACCTTGCCAACAATCCCTAGGCTCTAATGGTCCCAATGGTTGGGTGACGCCGCCCCTGGAGCGGCCCCCTGAAACGCCGGACACAGTCCCCCACTTACAATAGCGGGTAGGCATACGACTGTGTTTATGACTAAAGCGAAGCAGGAATTGGTGGAAGTGTTGACGGGGCCAGAGCGCCGGCGGCGGTGGTCGTCGGACGAGAAGCTGGCGATGGTGCGTGAGAGCTGCGAGCCCGGCAAGACGGTTTCAATGGTGGCCCGCCGCATTCACCGTCAGCACGGTGAAAGAGTAGGATCCATCTGGCCAATCCTTCCACAGCCCAGCAATTCCAAACGCCGGCACATCCGGCAGCCTGATTTTGTATCGAGTAGATTTGGGGGCCGGACTCGTAGTTCGGCTCGTAGATGGCCGTCGCCGGTAACGGCAAGATGCAGCCCATGCACGCGCACTCCACAAGGTACACCGTATGGACATGCGGGCTAGCGCTACACCCTCTCGACAGGCCGTTGCATCGACCGGTTGAATCCGCAGCCGGCTTCTGCCGGCGGAGGGAGGCGACACGTTCCTTGGTCGCAACACCATTTGCTTGTAAAGGTTGAATTTCATACGGTGCAGACGTCGACAAGCGCTGATCGACCATGGCGCCGCCGACTGTGAAGTGATACAGGCTTTGCCAGGAGTG
>NZ_JBSVZB010000075.1:0-2980 GCF_054072015.1 Cupriavidus sp. CP313
GCTTCGGGGAGCTGGCAAACAAGCTTTGATCCGGAGATGTCCGAATGGGGAAACCCGGCCCGTATGGGTCATCCCTGACTGAATACATAGGTCAGGGAAGCGAACGCGGCGAACTGAAACATCTAAGTAGCTGCAGGAACAGAAATCAACCGAGATTCCCAGAGTAGTGGCGAACGAAATGGGAAGAGCCTTGTACTCTTTAGCAGCATTGTTAGCAGAACGGGATGGAAAGCCCGGCCATAGCAGGTGATAGCCCTGTATGCGAAAACAGCGTTGTGGAACTAGGTGTACGACAAGTAGGGCGGGACACGTGAAATCCTGTCTGAAGATGGGGGGACCATCCTCCAAGGCTAAATACTCGTGATCGACCGATAGTGAACCAGTACCGTGAGGGAAAGGCGAAAAGAACCCCGGGAGGGGAGTGAAATAGATCCTGAAACCGCATGCATACAAACAGTCGGAGCCTGGCAACGGGTGACGGCGTACCTTTTGTATAATGGGTCAGCGACTTACATTCAGTGGCAAGCTTAACCGATTAGGGAAGGCGTAGCGAAAGCGAGTCCGAACAGGGCGTTGAGTCGCTGGGTGTAGACCCGAAACCAGATGATCTATCCATGGCCAGGTTGAAGGTGCGGTAACACGTACTGGAGGACCGAACCCACTAACGTTGAAAAGTTAGGGGATGAGCTGTGGATAGGGGTGAAAGGCTAAACAAATCTGGAAATAGCTGGTTCTCTCCGAAAACTATTTAGGTAGTGCCTCGTGTGTCACCTTCGGGGGTAGAGCACTGTCATGGTTGGGGGGTCTATTGCTGATTACCCCGCCATAGCAAACTCCGAATACCGAAGAGTGCAATCACGGGAGACAGACATCGGGTGCTAACGTCCGGTGTCAAGAGGGAAACAACCCAGACCGCCAGCTAAGGTCCCCAAGATTGGCTAAGTGGGAAACGAAGTGGGAAGGCTAAAACAGTCAGGAGGTTGGCTTAGAAGCAGCCACCCTTTAAAGAAAGCGTAATAGCTCACTGATCGAGTCGTCCTGCGCGGAAGATGTAACGGGGCTAAGCCAGTCACCGAAGCTGCGGACGCACAGTAATGTGCGTGGTAGGAGAGCGTTCTGTAAGCCTGTGAAGGTGTCTTGTAAAGGATGCTGGAGGTATCAGAAGTGCGAATGCTGACATGAGTAGCGATAAAGGGGGTGAAAGGCCCCCTCGCCGTAAGCCCAAGGTTTCCTACGCAACGTTCATCGGCGTAGGGTGAGTCGGCCCCTAAGGCGAGGCAGAGATGCGTAGCTGATGGGAAGCAGGTTAATATTCCTGCACCGTCGTATGATGCGATGGGGGGACGGATCGCGGAAGGTTGTCCGGGTGTTGGAAGTCCCGGTCCCTGCATTGGAGAAGGCGCTTAGGCAAATCCGGGCGCGGAATTCAAGGATGTGGGGCGAGCGGCCTAGTGCTGCGAAGCAATTGGAAGTGGTTCCAAGAAAAGCCTCTAAGCTTCAGTCATACGAGACCGTACCGCAAACCGACACAGGTNCGGGGCGAGCGGCCTAGTGCTGCGAAGCAATTGGAAGTGGTTCCAAGAAAAGCCTCTAAGCTTCAGTCATACGAGACCGTACCGCAAACCGACACAGGTGGGCGAGATGAGTATTCTAAGGCGCTTGAGAGAACTCGGGAGAAGGAACTCGGCAAATTGGTACCGTAACTTCGGGATAAGGTACGCCCTGGTAGCTTGACTGGCCTGCGCCAGAAGGGTGACGGGGTTGCAATAAAATGGTGGCTGCGACTGTTTAATAAAAACACAGCACTCTGCAAACACGAAAGTGGACGTATAGGGTGTGACGCCTGCCCGGTGCCGGAAGATTAAATGATGGGGTGCAAGCTCTTGATTGAAGTCCCGGTAAACGGCGGCCGTAACTATAACGGTCCTAAGGTAGCGAAATTCCTTGTCGGGTAAGTTCCGACCTGCACGAATGGCGTAACGATGGCCACACTGTCTCCTCCCGAGACTCAGCGAAGTTGAAGTGTTTGTGATGATGCAATCTCCCCGCGGCTAGACGGAAAGACCCCATGAACCTTTACTGTAGCTTTGCATTGGACTTTGAACCGATCTGTGTAGGATAGGTGGGAGGCTTTGAAGCGTGGACGCTAGTTCACGTGGAGCCGTCCTTGAAATACCACCCTGGTTTGTTTGAGGTTCTAACCTTGACCCGTGAATCCGGGTCGGGGACAGTGCATGGTAGGCAGTTTGACTGGGGCGGTCTCCTCCCAAAGTGTAACGGAGGAGTTCGAAGGTACGCTTGGTACGGTCGGACATCGTACCTAAAGTGCAATGGCAAAAGCGTGCTTAACTGCGAGACCGACAAGTCGAGCAGGTGCGAAAGCAGGACATAGTGATCCGGTGGTTCTGAATGGAAGGGCCATCGCTCAACGGATAAAAGGTACTCTGGGGATAACAGGCTGATACCGCCCAAGAGTTCATATCGACGGCGGTGTTTGGCACCTCGATGTCGGCTCATCTCATCCTGGGGCTGTAGCCGGTCCCAAGGGTATGGCTGTTCGCCATTTAAAGAGGTACGTGAGCTGGGTTTAAAACGTCGTGAGACAGTTTGGTCCCTATCTGCCGTGGGCGTTGGAATCTTGACGGGGGCTGCTCCTAGTACGAGAGGACCGGAGTGGACGTACCGCTGGTGTACCTGTTGTCTCGCCAGAGGCATCGCAGGGTAGCTATGTACGGAAGAGATAACCGCTGAAAGCATCTAAGCGGGAAACTCGCCTGAAGATGAGGATTCCCTGGAGGCTTGACCTCCTTGAAGGGTCGTTCGAGACCAGGACGTTGATAGGCTGGGTGTGGAAGCGCAGTAATGCGTTAAGCTAACCAGTACTAATTGCCCGTAAGGCTTGATCCTATAACCAGTGTGTTTCTCCTGGTGTGTGTGATCGCGACTGTGCCGAAACAGTTGACACAAGACGCACAACCCC
>NZ_JBSVZB010000076.1:0-2377 GCF_054072015.1 Cupriavidus sp. CP313
GCCACGTCCAGCGCAAAGTCGTATAGACGATCCCCCAGCTCGGCGATCTTCTCGCCGCGCTGCAGGATCCCGCTCGCATCGAAGTCGATGTTGTCCGCCATGCTCTGCAGCGTATTGACGTTGCCGCATACCTTCACCGTCGGCGCCACCATGCTGCCGATCGGGTTGCCCACCCCCGTGCCGAAGAACGTGAGCTGCGCGCCGCCGGCGGCCAGCGCGGTCAGGTTCTCCACCGCCGCCGACGGGGCGTCCATGAAGTGCAGCCCCGGCTTCTGCGGCGCCTGCCCGTAGCGCAGCACCCCTACCAACGGGTTCTTGCCCGCCTTGGCCATCGCGCCCAGCGCCTTCTCCTCGACGGTGGTCAGCCCGCCGCGCTTGTTGTCCGGCGAAGGCTGCGACTCGCGCATGTCCACGCCACGCGCGACGGCCAGGTTCTCCATGCCGCGCACCGCGCTGACAAAGGCGTCCCGTACGGTATCGTCCACCGCGCGCTCGGCGAACAGGTGCTCCGCGCCGATGAACTCCGAGGTCTCCGAGATGATCACCGTGCCGCCCTCGGCAATCACCCGGTCCGCCAGGCGCCCGATGGTCGGATTGCAGCTCAGCCCCGAGGTGGTGTCCGAGCCGCCGCATTCCACGCCGATCGTCAGGGCCGAGACCGGGCACGGCACGCGCCGCGCACGCGAGGCGTCCAGCACAAGGCGCGCCGCCTTGCGCGTGCCGTCGGCAATGCATTGCACCGTGCCGTGCGGCTGCAGATGCACCCGCTCCACCGGCTTGCCGGTCGCACGAATGCGCCGCGCCACCTCCTCGGTCGAGGCCTCCTCCAGCCCCACCAGCAGCACCGCCGCGATATTGGGATTGCGTCCCAGCGCGGCCAGCGTCTCATAGGCGAAATCCAGATCCGGTCCGAACTGCCCCCGCACGAACAGCGTGGTCACCGGAATGCAGCCACCCACCGTGCGCGCAATCGTGCGCGTGACCGGATTGCAGTTGTCCATGACCGACAGCACCGCCACCCAGTTGCGCACCCCGACGGCGCCGTTCTCGCGCCGGTAACCAAGAAAAGTCGTTGTCATTTGTCTCTCACCTTTGTTCCAGGTCGCCGCGCGCACGCGCCGACTCGATGTTGTGCACGTGCATGTGCTCCCCGGCGCGCACCACCAGGCTGGCCCGCCCGATGACCTGGCCGTACTTCACGATGTGTGCGCCCGGCGCGGTGTCGGCAATGCACACCTTGTGGCCGAACGGCACGTCCTGCAGCAGCGCCAGTTGCCCCGAGCCCTCGCCCTGCAGGGTGCAGGCTTCGCCGGCGCGGCCGGGGTCCAGAAGGGTGGCCACGTTGTCGGCCGGATGAAGTACGATGGCGCGCGTCATTTTTTCCGATTCATATATATGTGTGATGGCAGAAATGTAGAAACCATCCGCCGCCATGTCAAGGAATCACGGCAAATATCCGCGTAATCCACTAGACCCACCATCAAAGTCATATATATAACTTCTTGACACGACCCACTCCAGTGTCTATCGTCATGTCAACGACGACCCCACCCTTTCCGGGCCGCGTCAGATTCCAAGACAAGGAGACAGCTTTGAGAGCAGTTCGCGTCATTCCCGCCCCCGAAGGCGGTCAGGTGGTAGTCCAGGACATCCCCGTGCCCGCCGTCGGCGGCGGCCAGGTCCTGGTCAAGGTCCACGCCGCCGGCCTGAACCGCGGCGAAATCAATCAGGCCCGCGATCTGCGCTCGGGTAACCCCGTGAACTGGGGCGTCGAGTTCGCCGGTGAGGTGGCCGCCGTGGGCGACGGCGTCACCGGCTGGCGTGAGGGCGACCGCGTCATGGGGCACGGTAAAGGCTGCCAGGCCGAATTCGTGCTGGCCGATCCGCGCGCCCTGATGGCCATGCCCGACGGCCTGTCCTGGGTCGACGCCGCCGCCTTCCCCAACGTCTTCATCACCGCCCATGACGCGCTGGTCACCAATGGCCAGCTCAAGGCCGGCGAATCGGTGCTGGTCAACGGCGCCTCCGGCGGCGTGGCCATGGCCGCCATCCAGATTGCCTCGCTGATGGGCGCCAGGCCCGTGATCGCTACCTCCCGCTCGGCCGCCAAGCTCGACAAGCTCACCCAGTACGGCGTCGACGTGGGCATCGATTCGTCGAAGGACGACCAGGTCGACGCCGTCATGGCCGCCACCGACAATCGCGGCGTCGACGTCATCATCGATACCGTGGGCGGTACCGTGCTCGAGGCCAACATGAAAAGCCTCGCCGTGCAGGGGCGCCTGGTCAATATCGCCCGCCTGGGCGCCAACACCGGCCCGCTCGACATGAGCCTGCTCTGGCTCAAGCGCCTGAAGCTCATCGGCGTGACCTTCCG
>NZ_JBSVZB010000077.1:0-2265 GCF_054072015.1 Cupriavidus sp. CP313
TCGCGGCGTCGCGCCGTTCAGCGTTGATCCTGGGCATCGCGGCGCTCGGCCTCGGCACGTTGACCGCGACGGCAGCCTGGGCTCAGACCACTTGGCCGACCAAGCCGGTTACCCTGCTGGTCGGCTTCCCGCCCGGGGGGCAAACCGACTTCGCGGGACGTGCGCTGCTTAACGGCCTGCAGAGTTCGCTCGGCCAGTCGTTCGTCATCGACAACAAGGCCGGCGTGAACGGCAATATCGCATCCGTAGAGGTAATGCGCGCGGCGCCGGACGGGAACAAGCTGCTGGTAGGCAACGGCTCGATGACGATCATGCCGCACGTCTACACCAAGCTCGGCATCGTCGACCCGCAGAAGCTCACGCCGATCGGCGTGATGCTGCAATCTCCGCTGGTGCTCGTCGTGCCCGCCAGCTCGCCCATCAAGACCTACGCGCAGTTCGTCGAGGAGGTGAAGGCGCGGGACAAGTCGGGCAAGACCATCGACTATGGCTCGGGTGGCACCGGCGCACTGCCGCATGTCACGATGGAACTGCTGCGCGAGCGCATGGGCGGCCCGAGGATGAACCATGTGCCTTACAAGGGCAGCAGCCCGGCGATGGTCGACCTGATGGCCGGACGCCTGGATGCGATGTTCGATGCGACCTCGGTCGTCGCGCCCTTCATCAAGTCGGGCCAGCTGCGGCCGCTGATGGTAACCGGACCCAAGCGCGTGGCAATGATCCCGGATGTGCCGACGGCCACCGAGAGCGGCATCAAGGACTTCACCATCATCTCGTTCATCGGACTGTACGGCCCGCCGGGCGTGAGCCCTGACATCGTCAAGAAGGCCAACGGCGCCCTGAATACGGCGCTGAAGGACCCGACCGTCGTCAAGAGCATCGTCGACCGCGGCGACGAGCCCGGCGGCGGCACGCCCGAGCAGCTCGCAACCCTGACCCGCACCCACTACAAGATGTGGGGCGATGTGGTAAGGGCAAACAACATCTCGGCCGATTAAGACAGCACAGGCGTAGACGAGAGCGTGCAAAGGATTGAATGAACGCGCCCCCGCCCCACGAAGCGGGCGGCAGTTCCATTCAGATCTGGGAAGCGAGGCATGTCGAGGTTAATCCGGTGACACAATCGCTTCGCTCTCGTAGAACAAAGGAAAGGTGTCACTGTTTCCGAATCGCAGTAGGAATACCAGTTGCCCAGTACCCCCCGCACAGATCCCGGCGTGCCCCATTCGGGCACCGGGCTCCTACCTTGGGTGCTTGACGGCAAAGCGCTGTTCGGGCCATGGATGAAGGATTCGAGGTTTCAGAAGCCAGGCGTCCGCCAAGCGGCTCATCTGCTCCCACGTCTTCCGGTCCTTTTGGCTCCGTCGCCGTAGCGTGCGTCGCCATAGGTCAGTGACGTGGTGGCGGAAGGCACTGAGTGCCCGATAATTCGTGGGCACTGCGTGATACGCAAAGTAGCCGCGTACCACCTGCCTGAGCCAGCCCCTCTGCACCGGAATCGGCACATGCATCCGCCGCCGAAGCTCGTCTTTGATGCCTACCCGGTGGCAACCACCACGCTCAGCACCGTCATCAGCCGGCAACTGGCTGAGCTATGGGGACGGGGCGCCGCGCCGGACAAGCTCTTCACCCTGCATTGCGACAACCTCGACATGCTGCGCAGCGTGACACTGGCCAGCGATACGCTGCTGTTCGGCGTGCTCTCGATCACGCGGCAGGAGCGCGCCGCCGGGCTGATGGCCGAAGTGCCGATGCCGCCCGATCCGCGCCGCTGCGGCCGCTATGGCATTGCACGCATGGCGGCGCGCTCGCTGTCGCCGGCGCTGGAAGCGCTCTACGACTTCACGCGGGCGCACTGGAAAGAGTTGTCGTCGGCGCCGGCAGACAATGGCGCGCGCCGCTGACGCCTGCGATGCGCGAGCCGCTGTGCATGCAGCCTGCATTGATGGCCCTCGGCTCCCTTGTTGGCTCCCTATTAGCCAAACTCTTTGATATTCCCTTTGTATTCGTCATCAGCGGCGCGCGCCCTCCTCGGCGGCATTGCTCTGGGGCTCGCTTCGCGTGCTGAGGACGTACGGCATTTCGTCGTGCTGGCTATCCCGCGAAAGCGTCCAGGATCCCGCGTGTAATCGAACTTCGCGACTGCTGCAGCAATGAGCCTGCAGGAAAGCTAGCACAGGCTCGAGTTGGCGCCAGCGCCGTATCGCCCCGCGTACGGTCGCGAGCGCATATTGTCGGCCTTCAATCGCAAACTTGATCACCCAG
>NZ_JBSVZB010000078.1:0-2152 GCF_054072015.1 Cupriavidus sp. CP313
TTTGGCCTGTCCCGGCTCCGGCGCCCGGATGTAGTCGCGCATTAGTGACTTGAACCCGCGCCGATATCTGCGCGCGAGCCAGTATCCGAGTTTCCAGAAGACTGTGCGGTCTAGTTTCCTGAACAGGGTGGCCGTGTAGTCAGTGTATTGATAGAAGGCGGCCCAGCCGACAAGCTGCCGGTTTAGGCTTTCCATCAGGTCCATCCGGTTCATGCCGTAGTTGCCTGACAGTTGCTTGACGAGCCTCCCGGCAAAGCCCCGATACTTCTCCCACGGAATGGTCGTTACTGGCCGCATGCGGCCACGTGGTCCACGCTTGCGGATGATGCGGTGACCGAGGAAGACGAAGCCGTCGTTCACATGCGTGATATGGGTCTTCTCCATATTCAGCGTGAGCTTTAGCTCGCCTTCGAGAAACCCACGGCATGCTTCACGTACTGTCTCAGCATGTTCACGCGTCCCCTTGACCACGATCACAAAGTCATCCGCGTACCGGCAGTAGGCGATAGCTGGTTTCCACTGCCGGTTTTCCCGCACAGCAATCGGACGCTGTTTGAGAATGGCGAAGTTCCACGCCCACCGATCCTTCCGCACCTTCTTGCTCAGGTAGTTCCTTTCCATCCACGCATCGAATTCATGCAGCATGATGTTGGATAACAGGGGTGAGATGACACCGCCCTGAGGAACACCTTCACTCGATGCACGAAACAGATCACGATCAACGCACCCCGCCTTGATGAACTTCCAGAGCAGAGCAAGGAAGCGCTGGTCGGCGATCCTCTTGCGGATTCCCTTCAGCAGCAAACGATGATGAACGGTGTCGAAGTAGCTGGCGAGGTCGCCCTCGATGACCCAGCGTCCGGCGACACTTTGTTCACCACCATCTTGCAACTGTAGCTTCACCGCGCGAATCGCGTGATGTACGCTACGGGCAGGTCTGAAGCCATACGAAGCCGGATGGAAATCACTCTCCCAGATCGGCTCCATCACCATCAGCATTGCCCGCTGCACAATCCGATCCCGCAGACTCGGAATGCCGAGCGGCCTGAGCTTGCCATTCGCTTTCGGTATGTACACGCGACGCGCCGGCAGCGGACGATACGAGCCCGCCAACAACTCTTCACGTATCGTCGCCAGTTCATGCTGGAGATTCGCTTCCAGCCTGTGTTTGTCGACCCCGTCCACGCCCGGCGTGCGAGCTCCGCTGGAGGCCAGCGTAATGCGAGCCGCTTCGCTCAGCCAATTTCTGTCGGCAATCAATCTCAGGAGTCGATCGAACTTGCGCTCTTTGTTCTCCGTTGACCATGTCGCCAGTTTGCTTTGCATTTCACTGATTATCAAAGGTCTTCACCTCACTGTGGTCAGTTAATCAACCCAGCAAACCACTTCAACTGCCTCCCTTCGCCATGTGACCGGCTTTCCCGGCCTCGGACTACTACGGAGGCTCCGCCAACCTGCACATCATCGGGGGCACACTCCCTTGGCATCTGTGCAAGCCTTCCCCAGTTCACATGCTGGACTCATCGCATAGGCGAGGTTGCCTGTCGCAGTCTTTCTCCTTGCTTGCCGCAAGTCGTCGCAAACACCCCGGTCTAGCTGCGCGCTCCCCGTGGTTCCATGCTGGCCAGCATACATATCCAGTCAGCACTCGTGCTGCCGGGTCATACGTGTAACCGGCAACAGTCCGCGTCCCGCCCATAAAGCGGTGTGGGCAGGGGTGACATTTCAACCCTCAGATGCGTTTCAACAGGTTCGTGTTCCTCAACCGTCCTATGCTCAGCCTAGAGGCTCATCTTGGCGTAACCGCTTCGCCGCAAGCCCCGTTTCCCACGGACTTCGTCACCTTGCCAGTGTCGGCAAGTCACCGCCGCTTCGGCTCACTTCCTCTCGCAGCAGAAGAAGGGCATGCCCCGGTACTACAACTGCAACGTCAACTTCTCCGGGTCCTGCATTCCAAACATGCTCAAGCAGCTTCACCCCCGTACGGGCGGGCTACGCTGGCTGGGCGTACCGTAGGTGAAGTCTGAAACCCAGAGCTGGTTCGGCCGCTCGGCTCTGAACTGACGGTTGACCAGGTCCGGCGGGCGCGCCGCTCTCGCATCTGGAGTCGTCGTGCGAACCCGCTTGCCGCGAATCACGCCGCGCAAACTCT
>NZ_JBSVZB010000079.1:0-1948 GCF_054072015.1 Cupriavidus sp. CP313
TGTTAGCGCCGATGCAAAAATGACCCACCCCGCCGAAGTAAAACTGACCCACCTGGTGGAGGATGGCGGATTTGCCGCCGATGCTGACACAGGAGCAAGCAGTGGAAATCAGGGTATTGGCGAAACGAGGTGTGGGAGTGAGGGAGATAGCGCGGCAGACGGGTCTGTCGCGCAACACAGTGCGGCGCTATTTGCGCGACGAACAAGCTGGCCGGTACGGGCCGCGTGAGTCCAGAGCGACGAAGCTCGAACCGTATCACGGCTATTTGCTGGAGCGAATCGAGGCGGCACGCCCACGCTGGATTCCGGCGACCGTGCTACTGCGCGAGTTGCGCGAGCGCGGCTACGACGGCGGCGTCAGCCAGCTCAAGGTGTTTCTGGCGCCGCATAAGCGCGCCGAGCCCGAGCCGCTGGTGCGCTTCGAGACGGCCCCAGGCAAGCAAATGCAGGCCGACTTCACTGTCATCCGGCGCGGACGCGAACCACTGCTGGCACTGGTGGCGACGCTGGGCTACAGTCGCGCCAGTTTCGTGCGTTTCACGGCCGGCGAGGATACCGCCACGCTATGCACCTGCCTGGAAGAGGCGCTGGCCTTCTTCGGCGGCGTGCCCGAGCACATCCTGTTCGACAACGCCAAGTCGGTGGTCGTCGAGCGCGACGCGCACGGCGACGGCCGCCACCGCTGGAACCGGGAACTGTTGGCGCTGGCCGAGCGGTATGGCTTCGCGCTGAAGGTTTGCCGCCCCTACCGGGCCAAGACCAAGGGCAAGGTCGAGCGCTTCAATCGCTACCTCAAGGAGAGCTTCGTCGTGCCGCTGGCTGCCACGCTCAAACAAGCCGGGCTGAAGCTGGATGTCGGGGCCGCCAACCAGTACATCGGCCGCTGGCTGACGGAGGTGGCCAATACACGGGTCCATGCCACCACTGGCGAGCGCCCCGCGGTGCGCCTTGCCGTCGAGCAAGAGGTCTTGCTGCCGTTGCCGCAAGCGGGGAGACCGCTGCCTGTACCCACGTCCATGCGCCCTATCCCGCGCGAGAGCCTGCAGCACCCGCTGGCCGTGTATGACAGCCTGCTGGAGGTGGCGGCATGAACCTGCAGCACGAGCGCATTGCCAGCCTGTGCGGTCAGCTCAAACTAGACCGCGTGGCGCTGGAGTGGGGGCCGCTGGCACAGCGGGTGGCGACCGAGGACGCCAGTCTGGCCGATTTCCTGGAGCGGCTGCTCAACACTGAGGTTGCCGCCCGCGAGGAGCGCAAGCGTCAGGTGCTGACCAAGCTGGCGACGCTGCCGTCGGTAAAGACGCTGGAGCAGTACGACTTCGGCTTCGCCAGCGGCGCGCCGCGCATGCAGATACAGGAGTTGGCCAGCCTGGCGTTTATCGAGCGCGCCGAGAACGTCGTGCTGCTCGGGCCGTCCGGCGTAGGCAAGACACATCTGGCGACGGCACTGGCCTATCGGGCCACGCAGGCTGGCATCAAAAGCCGCTTCCTGACGGCGGCCGACCTGATGATGCAACTGGCGACTGCCCGGCAGCAAGGGCGGCTGCGCGAATACTTCAATCGGGCGGTGATGGGTCCCAGGTTGCTGGTGGTCGACGAAATCGGCTATCTGCCCTTCGGGCGTGAGGAGGCGAACCTGTTCTTCAACGTCGTCGCCAAGCGCTACGAGCGCGGTTCGATGGTGCTGACCAGCAACCTGCCGTTCGCGCAATGGGCCAGCGCCTTCGCCGACGACCAGACGCTGACGGCAGCGATGCTGGACAGGCTGCTGCATCACGCCCATATCGTGCAGATTACCGGCGAAAGCTACCGGCTCAAGGACAAGCGCCGGGCGGGGCAAACGAACGGGCGAGCCGCCGCCAAGGCGGCTGGCTGACGGGAGCCAGGTGGGTCAGTTTTACTTCGGCGATTCTTGCCAAAGTGGGTCAGATTTAAATCGGCGTTGACA
>NZ_JBSVZB010000081.1:0-1452 GCF_054072015.1 Cupriavidus sp. CP313
GGCGGATTCAACCGGTCGTCGCAACACTAGATTGTTGAACAGATTTTAAGTATTCGTCCAGGGCTTCTGCGGGTGTCTTCCAACCAAGCGTTTTCCGCGGCCTGGTATTCAGTGCATTGGCAACGGCTTGGATCTCTCGAGCGCTCCACCGTGATAGGTCCGTGCCTTTTGGGAAGTATTGTCGCAGAAGGCCGTTCGTGTTCTCGTTCGTGCCACGCTGCCATGGACTGTGCGGGTCGGCGAAGAACACCTGTACTCCGGACTCAACGGTGAAGCGAGCATGATCGGATAGTTCCTTGCCACGATCCCAAGTCAATGACCGCCACAACTGGCTAGGCAAGTCCACCACGGTCTTCTTGAGCGCGTTGGCCATCGTGACAGCCCCGTAGCCGGCCAGTGCAGGGCCATTCTTCGTCCTGGGGATCAGCCCGTAGCCTTCCTCGCGAGGCAGGTGGACGAGCATGGTGAATCGGCTTGATCGCTCGACCAGCGTTCCGATTGCGGACCGGTTCAGGCCGATGATCAGGTCACCCTCCCAATGCCCTGGCACAGCACGATCCTCCGCTTCTGCAGGACGGCTAGAGATCATCACATCCTCGCTAACGTGCGCCCAGGTCTTGGCTTGTGCCCGGGCTCTCGGTACGCGCAACGCCCGCCCAGTGCGCAGGCAGCTGACCAACTCGCGCTTGAGAGCACCTCGGCCCTGGATATAGAGAGCCTGGTAAATGGCTTCGTGAGAGATGCGCATGGATTCGTCATCCGGGAAGTCGATCTGCAGCCGGTTGGAAATCTGTTCGGGCGACCAGCCATTGACCCATTTACGGTCACCGCGATGCGGTTTGTTTCTCCCTTTGAACTGCGATGGCCGAGGCCCAGAAATCTCGCCCCCATCCGCAGTGCGTACCTTGCCCTCCAAACGCTCTTGCACATAGTGGCGCAGCCGCGGGTTAGTCACCAGTTTCGACGGTTTGGGTCTTTTGGCAACCAGTTCCGCCTTCCACTGCGCAACCGAAGCCCGATACTCGAGCTTGCCGCCACGAGTCGCGGCGTTACGTGTCAGTTCCCGGGAGACCGTTGACGGGCTGCGTCCAATACGGCGAGCGATCTCGCGTACTCCTACGCCTTGCAGCGAAAGTAGCCCAATCTCTTCTCGTTCCGCGAACGACAAGTACCTCCCGGATATGGGGCTCGACATGAATAGTGGCATGCCGCCACTATGCCGGAACCAGCGAGTGCCTACTGCCTGCGACACGCCAACCGCCTCTGCAGCCTTCTCACTTGTAATCCCTGTCGCGATTTGCTCCCAAAATCGCCGTTCGGTCTCACGCCGATGCGACGGCGCACCTGGCGAACGCATCGCTTCTCGCCCTGTCAACTTCTGCATCCACCCCGCTGGTCGTCCCATAAACACCTCCTTGATTAAAGGTGTTGCGACGACCAGTTGATTTCGCC
>NZ_JBSVZB010000082.1:0-1432 GCF_054072015.1 Cupriavidus sp. CP313
TGAACTGACCCCCAGAAGTTGGAGACAACTTTTGGGGGTTTTTACATGGCAAAGTACACCGAGCAGTTCAAGCTGCAGGTCGTTCAGGAGTATCTGTCTGGGGATGAGGGTTTCCGGCTGCTGGCGCAGCGGCACACGCTGGACCGAGGCACCCTGCGTGAATGGGTGGCGGCCTACCGGCACCATGGGATCGCGGGCCTGAGGGGCAAGCGGGTTCTGTATACGGCAGCCTTCAAGCTGTCGGTTTTGCAGCACATGCGCGCTGAGGGGCTGTCGTTGCGGCAGGCGGCGGCGCGGTTCAATATTCGAGGCTACGGCGTCGTTGCTATATGGCAGCGACGGTATGATGCCGGGGGAGAGGAAGCCCTTTCGCCACGACGAACCCGCTATAGCCAGCCCATGCAAAAGCCACCGACTCCCAAGCCCAAGCAGGATGAAGAGCGTACCCGCGAAGAACTGATCGACGAGGTCAACTATCTGCGCGCGGAGGTGGCGTACCTAAAAAAGCTGGATGCCCTGGTTCAGGCCAAGAAAGGCGCTGCGCAGCAGAAAAAGCGCAAGTAGTGCTTGAGCTCAGGGCGCAATTCCCGTTGGCGACGCTGCTGAAGGTGGCCACGCTATCGTCGAGCACGTTCTACTACCAGAGGAAGGCGCTCCAGAGCGGTGACAAGAACCAGGATCTCAAGGCAAGGATTCGGCGGGTGTTCGAGACACACAAGGGCCGCTATGGCTATCGGCGTGTCACCGACGCCATCCGCTCGCAAGGGCTGCTGGTCAACCACAAGCCGGTGCAGCGCCTGATGCTGGAGCTAGGCCTGAAGTCGTGTGTGCGGGTGAAGAAATACCGGTCTTACCGCGGCGAATGTGGTCGCGCAGCGCCCAACGTTCTGGATCGCCAGTTCGAGGCGCAGCGCCCGAACCAAAAATGGGCTACGGACGTGACCGAGTTTAGGGTCGCAGGCCAGAAGCTGTACCTGTCGCCGGTGCTGGATCTGTGCACGGGCGAGATCGTCGCCTACGAGACAGCCAAGCGGCCGCACTTCGAATTGGTCACCAACATGCTGCACAAGGCCATTGCGCGGCTCGGACCTGACGATCGGCCTCTGCTGCACTCCGACCAGGGCTGGCACTACCGCATGCCGCGCTACCAGCGGCTGCTGGCGCAACGCGCCATCACGCAAAGTATGTCGCGCAAGGGCAATTGCTTGGATAACGCCGCCATGGAAAGCTTCTTCGGCACACTAAAGGCCGAGTTCTTCCATACAAGCCAGTTCTGCAGCATCACCGAACTCGAGGCAGGGTTGCATCGATACATTCACTACTACAATCACGAACGCATCAAGCTGAAGCTCAAAGGACTGAGCCCCGTACAGTACAGGGCTCAGTTCGGTTCCACCTAGCTTTGACTCTCCAACTTTACGGGGTCAGTTCA
>NZ_JBSVZB010000083.1:0-1361 GCF_054072015.1 Cupriavidus sp. CP313
TCTACAACATCGGCAACCCGGGCAATATCCACTCGGTGCGCGAGCTGGCCGAGATGATGCTGAAGATGGCCGCCGACTACCCGGAATACGCAGACGAGGCGCGCAAGACGCAGATCATCGAGACCTCCTCGGGCGACTTCTACGGCAAGGGCTACCAGGACGTGCAGCACCGCGTGCCCAAGATCGACAACACCATCGAAGAGCTGGGCTGGAAGCCCGAGATCAGCATGGAAGCGGCGCTGCGCCGCATCTTCGAGGCGTACCGCGGCAAGGTGGTCGAGGCCCGCACGCTGGTCGATTCGGCCAACTGAGCGCGCACCGCAGATGGCACGCATTGCCCTGAAGGTCGACGTCGACACGCTGCGCGGCACGCGCGAAGGCGTGCCGAAGCTGCTGTCGATGCTGGCGGCTGCGCAGGCGCAGGCCACCTTCCTGTTCAGCCTCGGCCCCGACCATACCGGCTGGGCGCTGCGGCGCGTATTCCGGCCCGGCTTCCTGAAGAAGGTGTCGCGCACCTCCGTGGTGTCCAACTATGGCCTGCGCACGCTGATGTACGGCGTGCTGCTGCCGGGGCCGGACATCGGCCGCAAGGGCGCCGCCGAGATGCGCGCAGCACGCGCGGCCGGCCATGAGTGCGGCATCCACACCTGGGACCACGTCTACTGGCAGGACAACGTGCGCGAGCGCGATGCTGCCTGGACGCGCCGGCAGATGCAGCAGGCGTTCGCGCGCTACCGCGAGATCTTCGGCGAAGCGCCGGCGACGCACGGCGCGGCCGGCTGGCAGATGAACGAAGCGGCCTTCCGCCAGATCGACGACTGGGGCATGGCCTATGCGTCCGACGGACGCGGCACCGCACCCTATATCCCGACCATCGACGGCGTGCCCTGCCGGCACTTGCAGATGCCGACCACGCTGCCGACGCTGGATGAACTGATCGGCACCGACGACCTGACCGAAGATAACGTCCACACCGCGCTGCTGAAGCTGACCGAAGGCACGCGCGACCATGTCTTCACGCTGCATACCGAGCTGGAAGGCGGCAAGCTGGCGCCGGTGTTCGAGCGGCTGCTGGCGGGATGGCGTGCGCAGGGGCACGAGCTGGTGTCGATGGCGACGTGGTATCGCGGGCTGGATCGGCAGGGATTGCCGGAACTGCCGGTAACGTGGGGAGAGATCCCGGGGCGCAGTGGCGAGTTGATCGTGCAGCCAGAGGTGAGCTGACACATCGTCCCGACTACCGATTGTGTGCTCCCTCTCCCGCAAGCGTGAGAGATGGTATGAACACCGCCCGCCCTAGCGTAGGCACCCGGCCCGAAATGCAAAGGGGCTCTCGCTTGACCGACGGCATCGATGTGCCA
>NZ_JBSVZB010000084.1:0-1355 GCF_054072015.1 Cupriavidus sp. CP313
TAGCAGGCTGTTGAAAAGCACTCCGCCATGAAGGGCGCAGTGCAGCTAAACACGACTCGACATGCGAATGGCCGCTGCATTCCTACCATGCCATGCGATTGGGCGCCCCAATTCCGAGGCGCGCCAGCATGGCGCCGTGCGGCAACCGCGCTTTGGCGGCTCATTGCACCACTCCTCGCGGCACCGCACCCAGTATTCGTGCGATTCGGGTCAGATTGCTGGCGATCATCGTCAGCTTGAAGTGTTGGTCCACGCGTTCGAGGCCACGATATACGGTTTGTCGAAGCCGTCCGACCGTCTTGCCCCAGCCAAAGTGCTCTTCGATGCGTTTGCGGATGACCTGGCTCACTCGGTATCCCTCGTGCCGCGAGGTACGGCCATCGATTGCGCTGCCGCCAGCTCGCGCGTCGTTGCGCGCTACATGTGGTGTCACCCTGCGCGCTCGGCAGTCTTGAACAAAGGCGTGCGTGTCGTAAGCCTTGTCCGCACCGATCGTCTTGGCATGATTGCCAGGCATGCAGTCGAGCAAGCGCAATGCGCTGGCACGTTCGGCAAAGCCATCGGCATGACTCACAACCGCGCCGACCACCAGGCCGGAGCGGTTCTCCATCAGAATGTGCCCCTGATAACTGAGGATGGCCGGACTCTGGGCACTCTTCTTGTACAGCCGCGCATCCGGGTCGGTGCTCGATTCGTGGGTTGCATTGCTGCGCCGCTTACCCTTCCAGTCGGTCTCGGCATTGCGGCCGCCACCTGCGGGCGGGGTGTTATCCGTGTCGTCCTTGGGGCGAAAGCTCTTGTGGCTGGCCCATGCCTGAATCAACGTGCCGTCGACCGAGAAATGGTCCTTGGACAGGAGGTTATGCCGGTCGGCCACGCGCATCACCTTCGTGAAAAAGCTCTCGATTACCTTGTGTTCAAGCAGCCGGTCACGGTTCTTCGAAAAGACCGAGTGGTTCCACACGTCGTCTTCCATCGCCAGGCCAACGAACCAACGAAACAGCATGTTGTAGCGCATTTGCTCCATCAACATGCGCTCGCTGCGCACGGAGTAAAACACTTGCAACAGCAGTGCACGCAGCAACTTCTCCGGCGCAATCGAGGCACGTCCGCTGTCGGCATAGATGGTGCTAAACAGCCCGTTGAGGTCCTTCAGTGCGTCGTTGACCAGCAGCCGAATTGCCCGCAATGGATGATCGGCGGGGACGAGGTCTTCCAACTTGACCGTCGTGAACAACGTCTCTTGCATCTCATCCATTCCACGCATCGCATCCGCCACCCGAGTTTATGAACACGATATCCATAACGTCTGGCACCAAATCCCCGTTTACTCGGGGGCCAAATTCAACAGCCTG
>NZ_JBSVZB010000085.1:0-1259 GCF_054072015.1 Cupriavidus sp. CP313
TGTAGCGGCAAAGTTGTAATGTCCGGTTTCAGCAAAGTTGAAATGTCCGCCTGAGGCGCCCTTTGTGGTATTCAGCCTGCCCGGTTGAATGCAATGGAGGACGCCCGGCGATGGCTGGATCCGAGGTCATTACAGTAAGCATGCGTGAGTTAGATAGGCTCAAGACCGTCCAGGCGGTCGTGGATGGTCAGTTGCGGCCCGGCGTGGCTGCCGAACGGTTGGAGATCACGGACCGGCAGTTCCGGCGGCTGCTGGAACGCTATAGGCAGGAAGGCCCGTCCGGGCTAGTGTCGCGACGGCGCGGCCGGCCAAGCAACAATCGGATGCCGGCGGACCGCGAATCCGTAGCCCTTGGCCTGATCCGTGAACACTACGCCGACTTCGGGCCGACGCTGGCCTGCGAGAAGCTGCACGAGCGCCATGGGCTGACGTTGTCCAAGGAATCGATTCGACGACTGATGACGACTGCCGGCCTGTGGGTGCCGCGCAAGCAGCGCCCGCCCAAGGTGTACCAGCCCAGGAACCGCCGGGCGTGCCTGGGCGAGCTGGTACAGATCGACGGCAGCGACCATGCCTGGTTCGAGGAGCGGGCGTCGGCCTGCACGCTGCTGGTCTACGTCGACGACGCCACTAGCCGAATCATGGAGCTTCGCTTTACCCATTCGGAGGCCACGTTCACATACTTCGCCGCGACGCGCGCCTACCTGGAGCGCCATGGCAAGCCAGTGGCGTTCTACAGCGACAAGGCCAGCGTGTTCCGGGTCAACCGGCCCAATGCCACCGGCGGCGACGGCCACACCCAGTTTGCCCGAGCCCTGTTCGAGCTGAACATCGAAGGCATCTGCGCCAACAGCAGCCAGGCCAAGGGCCGCGTTGAACGGACTCACTTGACCCTGCAGGACCGGCTGGTCAAGGAGCTACGCCTGCGTGGCATCAGTACGATGGAGGCGGCCAATGCCTTCATGGCGGAGTTCATCGCCGACTACAACGCGCGCTTTGCCAAGGCGCCGCGCAATAACCACAACGCCCATCGGCAGCTGCGACCGGATGAGAACCTGGATCTGATCTTCACGTGGCGGGAGCCGCGCTGCGTGTCCAAGAGCCTGACGATCCAGTACGACAAGATGCTCTACCTGCTGGCCGACACCCCGGAGCATCGCAAACTAGCCGGCCGCTACATCGATGTCTATCACTACCCGGATGGCAGGATCGAGCCGCGGGCGAATGGCGCCGCCCTGCCCTACACCACCTATGACCGG
>NZ_JBSVZB010000086.1:0-1128 GCF_054072015.1 Cupriavidus sp. CP313
CCTTGTACTCTGCATTGAAGGCACACACAGGGCGAGGCAGCGATGAGAGGGAGACCGAAGGCGGAACTGATTTTGAGTGAGGCCGAACGCGAGCAACTCAAGGCGCTGACGATGCGGCGCAAGACGGCACAAGCGTTGGCTTTGCGAGCGCGCATTGTGCTGGCTTGCGCTGAAGGCCTCGACAACAAGACCGTCGCGACGAAGCAGCGTGTCGACGTGCATACGGTTTCCAAGTGGCGCTCTCGCTTCGTCGTGGATCGCCTGGATGGGTTGCTTGATGCTCCGCGCCCGGGAGCACCAAGGACCATTGGAGATGCACAGGTTGATGCGATCGTTGCCAAGACGCTCGAATCCGTGCCAGCCGATGCCACCCACTGGAGCACGCGCACCATGGCTCGTTCGGCGGATATCTCGCAGTCGACGGTGACGCGGATCTGGCGCGCCTTCGGGCTGCAGCCACATCGGCAGGAGACCTTCAAGCTCTCCAGTGACCCGTTGTTCGTGGAGAAGGTGCGCGATATCGTGGGGTTGTACCTCGACCCACCGCTCAAGGCCATGGTGTTGTGCGTTGACGAGAAGAGCCAGATCCAGGCACTGGACCGCACCCAGCCCATTCTGCCGCTGGCGCCAGGCATCCCTGAGCGACGCACGCACGACTATATGCGCCATGGCACGACAACATTGTTCGCGGCGCTGGACATCGCCACAGGAAAAGTCATCGGTGAATTGCATCGCAGACATCGCAGCAGTGAGTTCCTGCAGTTCCTACGTACCATAGAAGCCAACGTGCCAACCAAACTCGATGTGCATCTCGTCATGGACAACTACGGGACGCATAAGACGCCATCGGTCAAGGCTTGGTTTGCTCGCCATCCACGCTTCCACGTTCATTTCACACCGACCTCTGCCTCATGGATCAATCAGGTGGAGCGCTGGTTTGCCACCATCACCGAGAAATACATCCGCCGTGGCACGCATCGCTCAACCCGACAACTTGAGCAAGCCATCCGCCAATACCTTGTCCTTAACAACGCCAATCCCAAGCCCTTCGCATGGTCGAAGTCAGCCGATGACATCCTCGCCAGCATCGAGCGATTTTGTCTACGAATTTCTGACTCAGGACACTAG
>NZ_JBSVZB010000087.1:0-1065 GCF_054072015.1 Cupriavidus sp. CP313
TGAAAGATCTGTGCCGGGGGGGCATCGAAGGCCTCGCTAAAGCGCACTCGCTCGGAGCGAACTCCTACAAGCTCCGCCAGCTTCGCACGCCCCTGGGCCAGGGGTACGTTGCGCAAATCTCGGCCTTCCCAGAAGGGTAGGTCGAAGCCGAAGAAGACGATCGCGTCGTTGCGATGCCCGTCGATTGCGTTCTGCAAGGCATTGAAATCTGGCACGCCATCGCGAAGCACGACAATCTCGCCATCCAGCCAGCCTTCCGAGATGTCTAGCTTCTCGATTTCCGCCGCCAGGGATCCCAGCTTGCGCGTCCAGTCATGGCCATTACGAGTAAAGAGCGCCACTCTGGCATTCTCGATTCGGGCCAAGATTCTGTAGCCATCGAACTTGGTTTCGATGACCCACCCGGTACCAGTCGGAAGTGCGGGTGCCGGGTTCGCAAGCTGTGGCCCAAGCTTAGCCGGCAGGGGGGCGAGCGGGGCGTCCGTGATGGCGGTATCGGAAGCCATTTCGGTTGAGCCCTGCGACGCCTGGGTCAGCGCACCCAGTGGCTTTGCGATGACGCTATCCGGCAAAGCTGCCAACACGTCGAACTCCACCAGTGGTCGCGCCCAGGCATCTCGCTTCTTGAACAGGATCCACTGTTCTGAACGGTCACCGGGCTTGGCGATGCGTACCAGTCCCCAACGGCCTGCCAACTTTTCTCCGTACAGATCGAAGAGCAACTTGCCTGCGGCCATACCTTCACGCGGATCGCCGATTGGCTCCCACGTGCCACGATCCCAGACAATCACCGAGCCGGCGCCATACTGTTTGGCCGGGATCTCTCCCTCAAAATTGGCATAGTCGAGCGGGTGGTCCTCCACATGGACCGCGATACGCTTTTCGCTGGGATCGTAGCTAGGGCCCTTGGGCACCGCCCAACTGAGCAGCACGCCATCGAGTTCGAGCCGGAAATCGTAGTGCAGCCGCCGCGCCCAATGCTTCTGGATCACGAAGCGCAACTGTTCGGCTTTCTTACGCCGCTGTCGTGTTCCCGCCGGCTCTGAAGTGACGCTGAAATTGCGC
>NZ_JBSVZB010000088.1:0-1034 GCF_054072015.1 Cupriavidus sp. CP313
GTTCGGCAGGTACCCGTTCTGCTCCAGCGTCTGTTCGGTGCTGTCGTACCAGGTGCCGATGCGATAGATCTCGCGGGCCTCCTTGCCCGATGCGATCTCGCGGCCCAGCTCGCGCGCCACCCGCACGCACTGCTCGACCTGCTGCACCGAGGTCATGCGGTTGCCGTGCTGGTCGATGATGGTGTCCTCGATGCCGCAGCGCGGGTGCAGGCCCATGGCCATCGCCATCATGTTGAACGGCAGCACGTTCTTCATCAGCGATTCGGCGGTGAGCGTGCAGCCATCCGGGACGCGGTGCACGAAGTTGAAGAAGTTGAACGGGTTGGGGCCGTCAAAGCCACCGCCGATGCCGATCCAGGTCAGGTTCAGCGGGCCCTTGTAGATGCCGGCGCGCACCAGGCGCTCCAGCGTTTCCAGCGCGTGGATGCCGGTCAGCTGGAAGTGCGGCTGGATGCCCGAGGCCTGCAGGCGGCGCAGGTGCTCCTCGACCCAGCCCGGGCCGGCCGGCACCGTCATCTCGCGGTAGGCCGCCTTGTAGGCCGGCTGATCGAGTGAAGTACCCTTCAGGTATTCCGGGTACAGCAGTTCCATGATGTTCATCTGGGTGGTGTTGATCGCCACCGTCACCTGGTCCGGCTTCGGATCGAGTTCGGCCAGCATGTGGCGGGTGTCGTCGGACAGCCACTTGGCCGCCTGGCCGTCGTCTTCCGGCGCGAACGAGATCGAGCCGCCGACCTGGATGATCATGTCGGGCACCGCGGCGCGCACGCCGGCGATCAGCTCGTTGAACTTGGACAGGCGCTTGGAGCCTTTGCCGTCCAGCTCGCGCACGTGCAGGTGCAGCACGGTGGCGCCGGCGTTGTAGCAGTCCACGGCCTTCTGCACCTGGTCTTCCATGGTGACGGGGATGTCCTCGGGGAAATCCTCCGGCATCCACTCCGGGCCGTAGGGGGCCACCGTGATGGCCACCTTGTCCATGTTCTCGGGGTGCAGGGAATCGTCTAGAAATTGCATGTCTTCCTCCTGATAGTGAA
>NZ_JBSVZB010000089.1:0-973 GCF_054072015.1 Cupriavidus sp. CP313
TCATGCTGTGTTTGAGTGGTCGTCCTCATTAACACAACGTGCGAGTATCAAGAAATCGTTCCTGGCTTGCGCATACGCCAAATACCTTCAGACCCGTGCTGTCGACGACGAGATGCAGCGACTCATCGGCGCGCTGTACCGGCAGCACCACCTCCAGTTCTTGCGCGCGGCGACTCAGTGTCGGGTAATTCGGCACAAGCAATTCAGCCAAGGCGAGCCTGCGAACGCTGTGAGCAAAGCGCTGAAGAGCGCGCAGCGGCAGACGAAACACCTGCTTGAGTCCGAGCAGCATCTGAATCACGGCGTCCGAGTAGACGCGTGGCCGGCCACGATTGAGCGATCCAGCCTCGGGCTCCTGCTTCAGCGCGCTCCTGTCGGTCCATATCGTCACGTCACCTCTGGCGATCAGCCCGGCGTTGTATGCCGACCAGTTCCTGACGCGATAGACCCCCTTGGGCTCACGCGTCTTGTGCTCGTCCTTGCGCATCTTCTCGCACGATAAAGTCGAGAATCTACGCAGGTCCACGCAAAGTTTACAGGGGCGCCTCCATGACTGTTGTGCGTAAACGTCATTCGGCTCGCCGCGCGGCACCAGGAGTTATGCAACAACGCCACTCGCCGCAGCGAGTCTGCCATACGTGTTGCGGCCTTCCGAAAAAATCCTGTATGGAGTGATTTCATGGGTGCCTCCATCGAATCACATAATCTGGGAACGCGCTGTCCAGGAATGTTGACCGGAGATATCAGCTCTCTGGTCGGGTGGGGAGTTGTAGCTACCGTTCGCCTACAGACGGATTCGGAACTACTGGTAATCGAGCCGGAGGGCATGCGAGCCCTCGTGATCGCAGAGGCAGACCTTAGCGAGATCATCATGCGGGCGTTCTGGAGCGGCCCCCTGAATCGCCGGACACAGTCCCCCACTTACAATAGCGGGTAGGCATACGACTGTGTTTATGACTAAAACGAAGCAGGA
>NZ_JBSVZB010000090.1:0-923 GCF_054072015.1 Cupriavidus sp. CP313
GCTTGGCGGCGGGCCTGAGAAGCGATCGACAATCGTGTACTGCCGCGTCAGTAGCGCTGGGCAGCGCGACGACTTGCGATCTCAGGTGGCGGCGATGGAGGAATACTGCCGGGCTGGCGCAATTGCTGTTGACGAGTGGATTCAGGAAGTCGGCGGCAGCATGAACTTCAAGCGCAAGCGTTTCCTCGCGCCGATTGAGCGCATCCAGCGTGGTGAGATTGAGCGAGTTCTCATCGCCCACAAAGGTAGGCTCGTTCGCTTCGGATTCGACCTGCTCGACCATCTTGCGCGCGAGAACTTTGCGAGATCATCGCAGTCAATCAGGAATCGCTGTCGCCAGAGCAGGAAATGGTTGAGGACCTGCTTGCGATCGTCCATACGTTCTCCTGCCGCCTGTACGGCATGCGCAAGTACAAAAAGCAGATCAAGGAAGACTATCCGGGTAGCAAGGAACCGAAGGAAATTCTGGAATGACAACCGTCACCCGCACGCTCTATGCGACGTCGTCGTCCGTGCCTGCGCTTCGCGCGGTGTGCAGGGCGACGGCGTTCGTCCGAGCGGACCTCTGGCGTCGCTACGGCGCGCTGGGGAACGTCGGCAAGAGTGCGGCTGACATCCGCAAGGAAGTGACTGCTGGCGGCTGGTATGCGTCGCTCGCGGTGGACGGCACGATCCGAGCCGAGACCACGAAGGACGCCGTCAACGACATCCTGACGTACAAGGCGGCCGCATGCGCGAAGGTGCGACAGGCCATCGCGAAGCGGAGCTCCGACGAGGCAGAGCGAAAGCGGCTCTATACCCTGCTCAAACGTGACAAGTGGCTCGAAGACAAATACCTGCACCGGATGATGCGCAAGTACTTTCGGCACGGCGTTTCGAGTTGCGACAATCAGTTCATCGTCCGCTCGGACAAGCATCAGAGC
>NZ_JBSVZB010000091.1:0-903 GCF_054072015.1 Cupriavidus sp. CP313
CAAATCGGCATAGGGGGTAGCCATCCTGGCTACACCCCTGCCACACCACCCGGCATGCGGGTCCGCACCGGGCGGTTCGAGGGGTTGAGGTTAGGCGAGGCGGGGTAGGCCCAGCTTGTCGAAGAAGGCGATATCCAGCACCCAGTTCAGAGGGCCTTCACTGTTGCACCACCAGCGACGGCTTTTCGCCGCCACGCGTTGGGCCGTCTCGGGCGTCGCACCGAGCATCCGCAGTTCGCGGTAAATAGTCGAGCCACGTCGCCATTGCTTAAGCTGAATCGCCCGCAGGCGGTGACGCAACCATTGGTCCAGCTTTCGCCAGATCTTTGGCGTTTGCGCCAACCGGAAGTAGGCTTTCCAGCCCTGAACGTAGGGCCGCAGCCGGTCCACCACTTCCTGCAGACTCTGCCCACCTGAGCGACGGGTCAATGCGCGGATGCGCTGCTTGAATGCCAGCAGCGGTTTGGCTGCCACGCCACGCTTGACCACCCCATCCGGGGCCGGCCAGAAGTCAAAGCCCAGGAACTTGCGGCCAAACGCGCTCGCCACTCCGCTCTTTGCCTCGTTGACCTTCAGACGCAGGTGGCCATACAGCCGCCGCAATAACACCATCACCCGTTCACCCGCCCGCTGACTGCGTACATACACGTTCGCATCATCGGCATAGCGCACGAAGCAATGGCCTCGGCGTTCCAGCTCCTTGTCCACCTCATCGAGCATCACGTTGGCCAGCAACGGCGACAGGGGACCGCCCTGTGGCGTGCCCTCGTACCGTTGCAGCACCACCCCGCCATCCATCAGCCCGCTGTTCAGGTACGCCCGGACCAGACGGATGACTCCGGGGTCCTCGATGCGCTTCTGTAGGCGATCAATCAGGATGTCGTGGTTGACCCGGTCAAAAAA
>NZ_JBSVZB010000092.1:0-778 GCF_054072015.1 Cupriavidus sp. CP313
CCTATGTATTCAGTCAGGGATGACCCATACGGGCCGGGTTTCCCCATTCGGACATCTCCGGATCAAAGCTTGTTTGCCAGCTCCCCGAAGCTTTTCGCAGGCTACCGCGTCCTTCATCGCCTGTGATCGCCAAGGCATCCACCACATGCACTTGTTCGCTTGACCCTATAACGAGTGTGTCTCGATTGCTCGAAACCGTCGCTACAGGATGAGTTCTCGCATTTGTGCCGTATTCCAAGTCATCTTTCGATCACTTAAATACATTTTGGTTGATACAATCACAACCCGGTATCGCGTTTTGTACTGCAGCGTCTCATCAACGCTTCGCGACACCTTTACTACATCCCATATTTTTAAAGAACAGCCGATCTTGCGATCGCTTGGCAATGCCAAATGCAAACGCTCAATGCTAAGCGCTTGCATTTGACCACCAATCCAAGGTACCAGGCCCATCAAAGCGATGGTGGAGGATGACGGGATCGAACCGACGACCCCCTGCTTGCAAAGCAGGTGCTCTCCCAGCTGAGCTAATCCCCCTTCCGGATAACTTGGTGGGTCTGGTAGGACTTGAACCTACGACCCCCGCCTTATCAAGACGGTGCTCTAACCACCTGAGCTACAGACCCTTGGCTGTAACAGCAAACAAACCGATAAGTGTGAACGCTAGGCTTGAGACACAAGCCTCTAGAAAGGAGGTGATCCAGCCGCACCTTCCGATACGGCTACCTTGTTACGACTTCACCCCAGTCATGAACCCTGCCGTGGTAATCGCCCTCCT
>NZ_JBSVZB010000093.1:0-764 GCF_054072015.1 Cupriavidus sp. CP313
CTGGAGAAGACCCGACAAGCAAGCCTGCCGGCACCCGCGCGCAAGCGGGTTGAGGTCCTGGCGCGCCTAAAGGGAATTGGCGACGTGAGCGCCTCACGCCTCGCCCTCGAACTCTTCTGGAGGGACTTCAGCAACCGGAGCCAGGTGGGTGCCTGCGTGGGCCTCGTGCCGCAGCCATACGACAGTGGCGAGAGCCAGGTGGACCAAGGAATAAGCAAACAAGGCAACCGGCGCGTCCGCGCACTACTGGTCGAGATGGCGTGGTGCTGGCTCCGCTACCAGCCCGACAGCGCGCTGACGCACTGGTTTAACCAGCGCACGCAGGGCACGGGACCAAATCGCCGGGCACGGCGCATCGCGATCGTTGCGGTCGCCCGACGGCTCGCGATAGCGCTGTGGCGCTATCTGAAAGACGGTGTCATCCCTGAAGGCGCACACCTGAAGTCGGCCTAAGCCCCCTCTAGGCTTGCAGGAAAGCGGAGTATCTGACTGACACGGTTTGGAGTGGACATGCCCGTGGGATTCCTGGGTTGCTGATGCAACCGATTCATGTAGATGGGGTATGTTCCCGGCGATGATTCCGGCGTAATGCGCATGCAGGATGAGGCCGGCCAGGCGCCGGCGGATAGAAGGTGGTCAGACCAAGTCTGACGCGCGCACAATCGGCTTCGAACCCTCCTGCACGTAGGTATTGGCCACGTCCAGGGAGAGCCAGTGAGTTCACAAAGGCCTTGACATAGTACTGCTCATAGAAGGAATCCCCC
>NZ_JBSVZB010000094.1:0-693 GCF_054072015.1 Cupriavidus sp. CP313
TCCCAAGCCCTTCGCATGGTCGAAGTCAGCCGATGACATCCTCGCCAGCATCGAGCGATTTTGTCTACGAATTTCTGACTCAGGACACTAGCTGGTTCACTCGGCATCGTTAGTACGATAAGCGTGCTGGCAACATGGGCTCGATGATTCGCGACCCTGGGCTCCAGCCAGAGCGCACGAACCTCGCCTGGCAGCGCACCATCTGTTCAACATTGGCTTGCTCCGTCCTACTGCTGCGTGTCGCTATCACGGAGGGTAACGTGATGTTGATCTTGCTAGGCGGACTTCATATTGCATCCGCTGCTGCGCTCAGCGGCGTACTACATGCCCGGTTTAAGTCTTTGCCTGATCAACCATCGCATCAGATCCCTCACGCCGACTTGATGCTATGGGTGGCATGTACAACAGCGTTGGCTGTGTCAGGAGCGCTGTTGGTCATAGTGCAAGACATTAGCTTGCCCTGAGCTCTTACTTGACGACCTTTCGGCGTGTGTCAAGGTAGATGATATGACCGCCCCTACGATCGGCGCCCACGGCTAGCCTGCCATGGGCGGCGTAATCTGGCTGCTCCACCTAGTGGCTCAGGAGGCCATCATGTCGGATGGATTTGCCCCCGTGTCCCCGGACACGGTCACACCCTTAGGTTGATAAGGCCATCGCACGCCTGAACTCCCGCGGCGAGCGGTAATTTAG
>NZ_JBSVZB010000095.1:0-641 GCF_054072015.1 Cupriavidus sp. CP313
GCACGCCTGCCGGGACGGAAGCCGTAGCTATGCTCGCTGAAGGTAGGGTCCAGAATTGGCTGCAGCACCTGCAGCAGCGCTTGCTGGATCAGCCGATCCGTCACCGTCGGGATACCGAGCTCGCGCTCGCCTCCTCCGTCCGGCTTTGGAATCGTCACCCGCCGTACCGGACTGGGCCGGTACGTCCCCTTGAGCAGTTGCTCGCGAATCACCGGCCACGCCGACACCAGATAGCGAGCGGTCTGATCAATATCCAGACCATCCACGCCAGCGGCGCCTTTGTTGCGTCGGACCCGCCTGAACGCCTGCGTCAGGTTCTCTCGCGTCAGCGCTGCTGCCAGCAGCGCCGACCCTGTGCTCTCCAGTTCGCATCGCGGGCCGCAAGCTTCGTCGCAGACGGGTTCGCGTCCGGCTTCACCGTCCGCTTCTCCCGCCCGCCCCGCTCGCGCGGGCTTCTGACGCAATGCCTGTTGCATCGACACGATTTCGAACACTCCCTCTCGTTCGGTCCTTCGTCGGCGGACTTGAGCCTTCCCGGCGCTACCCCCGACTACTATGACCTCTGCTGAGACCCCGCTCCGGCTCGACGCCGTCACCCTTTCAGGCGCAAGGCGGGGCGTCCCCAGGTAAGAACGCACTCC
>NZ_JBSVZB010000096.1:0-638 GCF_054072015.1 Cupriavidus sp. CP313
TCTCAATTTCTTCCCGACGGGCGCGTATTTCGGCCAACCCGGCGTGGCGGCCTGCCGCGAAGTGCAGTCCAAATTCGCCCAGCAATCCGCGAAGCTGATTGATTCGTCGCGTACGCGTGTCGACCAGCTCGGAACGAATCCGGTGCAAGCCCAGCAGGGCTTGCTGGGCTTCAGTCTTTACCGGCACGCAGGGCATCCCTGGTTGCTGCGCAGCCGTCCATATCGCACGTGCATCGGCAGCATCCGTTTTGTTGGTCCGTACGAACGAGCGGACATAGCGCGGATTGATCAGGGTGGCTTGATGTCCCAGACTTTGAATCTTGCGCGCCCACCAGTGCGAGCCGCCGCAGGCTTCCAAGGCAAAGTGGCCAGTTGGGCAATTGCCCAGAAACTGAATCAACCGGGGCTTGGAGAAGCGTTGGCTATGGATCTCGCCAGTGGGGTCTATCCAATACATCTGGAAAACCGACTTTGCAATATCCAGCCCGTATGTCGTAGCATTCATTTGGGCTCTCCTTACCTCAAGTGATTGGTCGAACTTTCACTTTGGCACATCGATGCCGTCGGTCAAGCGAGAGCCCCTTTGCATTTCGGGCCGGGTGCCTACGCTAGGGCGGGCGGTGTTCATACCATCTCTC
>NZ_JBSVZB010000097.1:0-597 GCF_054072015.1 Cupriavidus sp. CP313
CGCCTGCTGGGCAAGAAGACCATGGAGAACGAGATTCTGCGCGAGGCAGTGGAGGTGATGAAGTCGCGAAAATGGATTGCGCGCTCACCCTCATTGCCGGGGGACGACCTGTGAAGCGGGTCTGCGAAGTTCTCGGTGTAGCGCGCTCGAATGTGGCAGAGAAGCTGACTCGTCCTGCAGATTGGCAGGATGGGCGCGGCGCCAGGCAAACCGACGATGCAGGGTTGGTCGAGGAGATTCGCAATGCGGTCGCGCATCTGCCCAGCTACGGCTATCGCCGGGTCTGGGGTGTACTGCGCAGGGAGCGCGAGCGCCACAGTGCACCGCCCGTCAACGTGAAACGGGTCTATCGGGTCATGCATGTGCACGGCCTGCTGTTGCAACGCAGAGCGGTTCCGCCGAGGCCTCAGCGCCGGCATGACGGCAAGGTTGCTGTAGAGAAAACCAATCAGCGCTGGTGCTCTGACGGCTTTGAGTTCCGCTGCGACAACGGCGAGCCACTGCGCGTGACGTTCGCCCTGGACTGCTGCGACCGCGAGGCGATGAGCTGGGCGGCGACCACCGGTGGGCATAGCGGTGACGTGGTCCGCGACGTGA
>NZ_JBSVZB010000098.1:0-592 GCF_054072015.1 Cupriavidus sp. CP313
GATTTACATACTGAGGGTCGTAATGGCGGCCATGGGCCAGCAAGGCCCATGCCGTGCGCGCCATTTTGTTCGCCAATGCCACCACCACGACGTTGGTGGGGCGACGTGCCAGCATGGCGTCAGCCCAGGGCGGCCGTTTGCCGGATCGCGTCAGCACGACGCGTGCCCCGTGGATAAGCAGGCGCCGCAGGTACGGGTCGCCCCGTTTGCTGATACCGCCCAACTGTACTTTGCCGCCGGAGCCGGACTGTCTCGGAACCAGACCCAAGCTTGCCGCGAAGGCCCTGCCTGAGCGGAAGGCTTGGGCAGAACCCATGGTCGCCACCAGGGCCGAGGCGGTAATCGGACCAATGCCCGGAATCTCTTCCACGGTCTGCCCTGCGGCATGGCTGCGCAGGCAGTTGGCGATCTCGCGCTCGATCTCCAGGATTTGGTCGTCCTGACGCCGGATTTCATCCAGTTGACGGGCCAGGGCCAACCACAGCATAGGCGGCACAGTCTTCTCAATTTCTTCCCGACGGGCGCGTATTTCGGCCAACCCGGCGTGGCGGCCTGCCGCGAAGTGCAGTCCAAATTCGCCCAGCAATCCGCG
>NZ_JBSVZB010000099.1:0-591 GCF_054072015.1 Cupriavidus sp. CP313
TGGCCGGTTGCCGTCACGCTTTGCTGCTCCGGGTTGACTGCCGAAGCCGATAGTGGCGCCTTGCCCGCATGGAAGTCGGGATGACCTAACGAACCCGTATGCCAGAGCTGCGCAACGATTCGGCCGCCCGCGCGGTGCACGGCGTCCGTCACCACGCGCCAGCCTCGCACCTGGGCTTCGCTCCAGAGGCCTGGCACATTCGCCCAGCCAACAGCCTCCGGACTCACGAAGATGCCTTCGCTGATGATCAGGCCCGCCGATGCCCGCTGCGCATAGTAGTCCGCATGCAAAAGGGTGGGCACGAGTTCGGGATTCGCCGCCCGCATGCGCGTCAGCGGTGCCATGACGACGCGGTTTGGTAAATCCAGGTCGCCTAGCCGGATCGGCTTGAGCAACGGCTGGTGACTTTCAATAGGCATGAGCGCTCCTGCAAACTGCGTGTTCTTAAACACGATGGTGATTGACATTGAGTTTCGGAGATGCGCTTCAAAAAGTCAAGGTCGATCACCATTGTCATTTGGCGGAGCGGCTATAATTGCGCTAACAAACGGCCAGGAGCATTGAGCGATGGGTGTCTCAAAACAGAAGGCG
>NZ_JBSVZB010000100.1:0-589 GCF_054072015.1 Cupriavidus sp. CP313
TGGCGGGGTCTACCACTACCTGAGCCGCGACCACGTGCTCGAACAGCGCGCCGCAGTGGATAATCCACGATGGACCGAGGCGTTTTCGGGCTGCGGTATTTTGGTTGGCATCAGTTCAATCCACTGGCGCGAGGCGTGGAAATACGGAATGCGCGCGTGGCGCTACTGCCAGCATGACTGCGGCCATGCGATCGCCGCAGTGAGTTACGCCGCGGCGGCTCTCGGCTGGCAGACACGGCTGATGGAAGCGATTGCAGATGATGCCTTGGCCGCGTTGCTTGGATTGGACCGCAGCGAGGATTTCGGCGCGGCCGAGCGAGAGGCGCCGGATGTCCTGCTTTGGATCGGCAATCCGGAAGCACAGCCTGATCTTGAGCGCCTGTGGTCCGCTTTCGACAAGGCGCACTGGTACGGATACGCGAATCAGCTAAGCGCGGGACATGTACGCTGGCCGGATATCGACGCGATCCATCGCGCCACGCACAAGTCTCGAACTCGCGAACCGACGCTGCCAAATTCAGAGCCGCATCTGTGGTCTGCGACGCCCGCCCTCGACCTGAGCTTTGCCCGGATCGCCCGGCAGCGGCGC
>NZ_JBSVZB010000101.1:0-584 GCF_054072015.1 Cupriavidus sp. CP313
ACGTGTTTACCTGCTCGGCGCTGCGCCAGGGCTACCGCGACCGGCTGACCCCGCCCGACGGCGGAGTGACCTTCGTCTACATGAAGGGCGACGCCGCGCTGATCGGCGCGCGCCTGTCCGCTCGCACCGACCACTTCTTCAACCCCGCGCTGCTGGAGAGCCAGTTCGATACCCTGGAAGAGCCGAGTGGCGCGCTGGTGCTCGACATCCGCCAGTCGCCCGAGGCGCTGGTCGCCACGATCCTGCAAGCCGCCGCACCGCAGGGCGGCGGCTTCGCTCGCTAAGTCGCAACGCTTTCTCCGCTCGCATCTCAATCACGGCAGGGGCCGAGCCGATTGTAGGGGAAGCGCGGGCGGTCCGCATCGATCCTAGCCTGGATCGCCGTTCCTCAACAGACTCGCCCCAAGGAAGCCCCACCCATGAAGATGTCGTTCCGCTGGTTTGGCACGTCCGACCCGATCCCTCTCGAATACATCCGGCAGATCCCGGGCATGACACATATCGTCTCGGCCATCTACGACGAACCCGTTGGCGAGGTATGGCCGCTGGACAAGATCCTGGCGCTCAAGTCCACCATCGAGGCG
>NZ_JBSVZB010000102.1:0-569 GCF_054072015.1 Cupriavidus sp. CP313
TAGAGGGATGTAGACGTCGGCAGCTGCCGACTCAGGCGCAGTCCCGGGCGACTCGAAGTGTCCGTTCAACCGGTTGCCGGAAGGATCCTCAAGGTTGCCAAAGACGGCCAGCGTGTACCGCGACTCAGTCCAGGGAGCGTCGGGTGTAAAGATCCATCTCTTTTCGCCGACTTCCAGCCGAGCGCGTCCTTGGATACGGCGATGACTCGAGTTCGCAACCGCGAGGTAGTCGACATCCCGACCGTCGATGGGCGCGTCCAACTCCACCACCAGGGGCTCGCGTGTGCCTGCAAGGACGCTTCCGACGTGCCAGCCAGACGGGCGCGGGCCATCGTGGTCGTCCGACCCCACCTTCCAGCGTTTGATTTCCTGACCGTCCAACGTCAGCACCACCAACCCGTCGGCGTGGAGCACAGGTCCGACGGTGTCATGGGCGATAAGCCCGCTCTTCACGCGCCCAGGATGCAGAAGCACCGTCAAGACCTTGCCGCTGGGGGACCAGAGCTCCTGCTCCAGAAACGGCTTGTCGATGACGTTGCCGTTGGCCTGGCGCAGTTCCAACCGAGGCA
>NZ_JBSVZB010000103.1:0-564 GCF_054072015.1 Cupriavidus sp. CP313
CGAACCGACGCTGCCAAATTCAGAGCCGCATCTGTGGTCTGCGACGCCCGCCCTCGACCTGAGCTTTGCCCGGATCGCCCGGCAGCGGCGCAGCGCCACGAGTTTCGATGGTACGACGCGCATCGCCGCCGCGGCTTTTTTTACCATGCTGGAAAGCCTGCTGGTGAGTCGCGACACGCCACCGTGGAACGCGCTGAGGTCTCCTGCAGCGGTGCATCCGGCGCTGTTTGTGCACCGCGTGGACGGTCTGGAGCCGGGCCTGTATCTGCTGGTGAGGAATTCCGGAGCGCTGCCTGACCTCAAGCGGGCCATGCGCCCGGAATGGCTGTGGCAAAGGACTGGACCAGACCATCTGCCACTCTATTTCCTACTGCCTTTCGATTTACGCGCGGTGGCAAAGCTGATCAGTTGTCACCAGGATATCGCCGCCGATTCCTGCTTTGCGCTGGGGATGCTCGCAAACTTCGAAATCGCCATGAAGCAGCCATGGCGTTACCGTCATCTTTTCTGGGAATGCGGCATGCTCGGCCAGGCGCTCTATCTTGAAGCCGAAGCCATCGAAGA
>NZ_JBSVZB010000104.1:0-548 GCF_054072015.1 Cupriavidus sp. CP313
ATCGGCCACCACCTGACGCGCCGCATCCTGGAAACCACGCCGTGGGAGGTCTACGGCATGGACATGTCGTCGGACCGCCTCGGCGACCTCGTCGACCACCCGCGCATGCACTTCTTCGAGGGTGACATCACCATCAACAAGGAGTGGATCGAGTACAACATCCGCAAGTGCGACGTGGTGCTGCCGCTGGTGGCCATCGCCACCCCGGCCACCTACGTGCGCCAGCCGCTGCGCGTGTTCGAGCTGGACTTCGAGGCCAACCTGCCGATCGTGCGCGCCGCGGTCAAGTACGGCAAGCACCTGGTGTTCCCGTCGACCTCCGAGGTCTACGGCATGTGCAGCGACGAAGAGTTCGACCCCGAGGCCTCGCCGCTGGTCTACGGCCCGATCAACAAGCCGCGCTGGATCTATGCCTGCTCCAAGCAGCTGATGGACCGCGTGATCCACGCCTACGGCATGGAGCAAGGCCTGAACTACACCCTGTTCCGTCCGTTCAACTGGATCGGCGCCGGGCTGGACTCGATCTTCGAATCGAAGGAAGGCTCGTC